>JAHBTM010000005.1 GCA_019638635.1 Ferruginibacter sp.
GGCATCCGCATACGAAGGTAATCAGGCCCTACTTCTGTCCATTCCATTTCCAGAAACGTAGCCATGGTATCCGATCCAACCTTTTGTACATCTTCTAACCGTAAATCTTTTTTAAACCATATCATCATATCAAATTTCCGCTTCTAATAGACGCATTCACTGCATCGGGTAAAAACTGTTCCACTGATCCGTTGTTTTTCAACACATCACGTACAAGTGTAGACGCAACGGAAGTATATTGAGGCAAACAGGTAAGGAATATGGTTTCAATGTTACCCTGCAAGCTCCTGTTCATATCGGCAATCGCTTTTTCGTATTCAAAATCGTTCACATAACGAATACCGCGCACGATAAAGTTAGCCTGCACTTCACGGCAGCAATCCACTGTTAACCCTTCGTAAACCACCGCTTCAACCTTGGGGTTGCCGGCATAAATTTCCTGCAGCCAGCGCAACCTTTGTTTTTCGGAAAACATGGGTTGTTTGTTTACATTTCGTCCGATTCCAATGTATAATTTATCAAAGAGTACGAGTGAACGGTCAATGATATCGGTATGTCCTTTCGTAACAGGATCGAACGTGCCCGGAAAAAGTGCAATTCTGCTCATAATATTATCAGGAAGTTTTTTTACCTCCGCCCAACAAATATAGCACAGCCATGCGTACAGCCACGCCATTTTCTACCTGTTGCAAGATGATGGAATGTTTGCCATCGGCCACATCGCTGTCAATTTCCACTCCTCTGTTCATTGGGCCCGGATGCAGGATGACGATATCTTTTTGTATTTCATTCAGCAGTGCGGAAGTAACCCCATACACGCGGTTATATTCCCTCAGGGTGGAAAACAATACCTGATTTTGGCGTTCGAGCTGTATGCGAAGCACATTGGCCACATCGCACCATTGCAATGCCTTTTTCAGATTGTATTCAACACGAATGTTGTGAGTTTCACGTATATAGGTGGGAATTAAAGTAGGCGGGCCGCAAACGGTAACTTCGGCGCCCATTTTTTTGAGCAGGTAGATATTGCTCATCGCCACTCTGGAATGTTGTATATCGCCAATGATTGCAATCTTTTTACCTTCCAGGGTTCCGATTTTTTCGCGGATAGAGAATGCATCAAGCAGTGCCTGGGTGGGATGCTCATTTATGCCATCGCCTGCATTGATGATGGCGGTATTGGGCAAATGCTTCGCCAGAAAATGAGGTGCGCCGCTGCTTGCATGGCGCATGACCACCATATCCACTTTCATGCTCAGGATATTGTTCACCGTATCTAACAGGGTTTCGCCTTTAGACACGGAGGATCCGGATGCGGAAAAGTTGATGGTATCAGCACTCAGTCTTTTCTCTGCCAATTCAAATGATATACGTGTGCGTGTAGAATTTTCGTAAAAAAGGTTTACGATGGTTACCTCACGCAGGGAAGGCACTTTTTTAATAGGCCGTTGTAATACTTCCTTGAATTGGGTTGCGGTAGATAAAATAGTTTCAATATCCTGAGAGGTGAGATCTTTAATGCCCAGTAGATGTGGTGTGGATAGTTGCATTAAAAAACAAAGTTATTGCATTTTATCATCAAATCGAACAACTTGAATGCCTGTATTGCCCTCTTTCAGGAGTTTTATTTTCTCACGGGAAGCGGTTGAGGGCGTAATGCCCCTGTAATCCGCCTGTATGGGAAACTGCCGGTGTTCGGCCCTGTCTACCAATACACACAATTCTACCTTACCCGGTCGCCCATAGTCCAGCAATACATCCAGCGCGGCTTTAATCGTTCTGCCGGTAAACAACACATCATCCACCAACAGAATATGTTTATCATCTACAGAAAAAGGCAGGTTCATTTTATCGGGTTGCAGAATTTGTTTGTGTAAATCATCTCTGTAGAAAGTAATATCTATTTGGCCGTAATCCGGTTGGGCGCCTTTTACGGAACGACAGATGGCTTCATACAAGGCTTCCGCAACCACCACTCCTCCCTGTTGAATGCCCACGATGGCTGTATTCGACATATCGGGCCTGCGCCCAAGGATTTCCTGAGCCAGAGTTTCAATACAATTACGAAATGCCTGATGTGTCAGAATAACTTCCACCGGATACAAATTTATTTTTCCTGCAGGAACGGATAACGGTAATCTACCGGAGGCACAAACGTTTCCTTTATAGTACGCGCACTCAGCCAACGGTACAGGTTAAGCGCACTTCCAGCCTTATCATTGGTACCACTGGCCCTGGCACCACCAAAAGGTTGTTGCCCCACTACCGCACCGGTGGGTTTATCGTTGATATAAAAATTACCTGCCGCATTCCTTAATTTGTTTACTGCCAGTTCAACCGCATAACGATCTGTTGCAATCACCGCGCCTGTTAAAGCATAGGGTGATGTAGAATCAACCAGCTTGAGGGTTTCTTCAAATTTATTTTCATCATACACATACATGGTGAGTATTGGCCCGAACAACTCTTCGCACATGGTTACATATTTCGGATCAGCAGCTTCTATCAGTGTAGGTTCAATGAAATAGCCTTTTGATTTATCACACGTTCCACCGGCAAGTACTTTTGCCCCGCTGTTGCGTTTGCGCGCGTTTTTAATATAACCTTCGAGTTTGTCAAAACTTTTCTCATCAATAACTGCGTTGATAAAATTGGTAAAATCTTCCACCGTTCCCATTTTCATGGTGCCCATGGCGGCAATAAGTTTTGTTTTAATTTCTTTCGCCAGGTTAGACGGTATATATGCCCTGGATGCAGCCGAACATTTTTGTCCCTGGTATTCAAATGCCCCACGGGCCAATGCGGCTACTACTACATCCGGATCGGCAGATTTATGTGCCAATACAAAATCTTTTCCGCCGGTTTCCCCTACAATGCGTGGATAGGATTTATAGATGGGTGTATTTTTTCCGATGGTTTCCCACATCCTGTTGAATACGCCGGTGCTACCAGTAAAGTGTAGTCCTGCAAAATCAGGATGATTGAAACACACTTCACCCATGGTGGGGCCATCAACGTACACCAAGTTAATCACACCCGCTGGCAATCCCGCCTCCATCAATACTCGCATGCACATTTGTGCGCTGTACACTTGTGTATTGGCACATTTCCAAACTACTACGTTACCACACATGGCGGCGCTGGTGGGCAGATTTCCCCCAATGGCAGTAAAGTTGAAGGGCGTGAGTGCGAACACAAAACCTTCGAGGGGACGATACTCCATGCGGTTGTACACCCCCGGACCGCTCACCGGTTGCTGGCGATAAATTTCGCTTAGGAAGTGAACGTTGAAACGAAGGAAATCAATCAGTTCACAAGCGCTGTCAATTTCCGCCTGATATACATTTTTGCTTTGTCCGAGCATGGTGGTACCATTGATATACGGACGATATTTCGTAGCCAGCAAATCGGCTGCTTTCAGGAAGATATTGGCACGATTTTCCCAACTCATGGCCGCCCATTTATCTTTCGCTTTGAGCGCTGACTGAATGGCTTTTTTTACATGCGATGCATCACCGGCATGGAATGTACCCAACACATGTTTTAGTTCATGTGGCGGACGGATGTCTATGGTTTTACCCGTTCTCACTTCCTCACCTCCAATGTACATTGGCACATCAATCTTCTGCGATTTCAGTTCTTTCAGTGCATTCTTCAATGCGGCCTTTTCAGGGCTTCCGGGTGCATAATTCAATACCGGTTCATTCGCCGGTAATGGGTAGTAAAAATCTCCGTACAACATATTTTTTCGTTTTTGCTGTTTGCAATGTAATTATTTGAGGCGACAAATCCGGCTTTACTGTCCGGAATCTGCTTCCTTTTCACTCATCAGGTATGCTTTGATGAAACCGTCTAGTTCACCATCCATCACAGGCCCTACGTTACCTACTTCAAAATCGGTACGGTGGTCTTTGATCATTTTATACGGATGAAACACATACGACCGGATCTGGCTGCCCCATTCAATCTTCTTTTTATTGGCATTGGCGGCATCGCGCAGTTCATTCCTTTTTCTGAGTTCTTCTTCGTACAAACGGCTTTTCAGCATTTGCATCGCTTTTTCGCGGTTCGCCAACTGACTGCGTTCGGTTTGGCACACTACCACAATACCGGTGGGGATGTGTGTGAGGAACACTTTGGTTTCCACTTTATTCACATTCTGGCCACCGGCGCCTCCACTGCGTGCCGTTTCCATTTTTACATCAGATTCTTTCACCTCAATTTCAATACTGTCATCTACTAACGGATATACGTGTACGCTGGCGAATGATGTATGACGACGGGCATTGCTATCGAAAGGAGATATACGCACCAATCGGTGTACGCCACTTTCTGCTTTCAGAAAACCGTAGGCAAACGGACCGTCGAACTGGTACGTACAGGCTTTAATTCCTGCGCCATCCCCCCATTGCCAGTCGAGTTCGGTTACTTTCCATCCCTGTTTTTCACCGTACATCCTATACATGCGGGCAAGCATTTCAGCCCAATCCTGGCTTTCCGTTCCACCCGCGCCGCTGTTGATTTCCATCACCGCAGGCAATGCATCTGCCGGATCATTGAGGGTACTTTTAAACTCCGCATCCTCAATAAACTGTACTGCCTGTTGATGGGCGGCACGTACTTCTTCCTCTTCGGCCTCACCTTCCTTCCAGAAATCGAACAACACGGCAAAATCTTCTACCGATGTTTCCACTTCGTGAAACAAATCCACCCAGTATTCGTTTACCTTAATGTCTTTGAGAATAGCCGTGGCACGGGCGTTGTCATCCCAGAAACCCGGCGACAGGGAAAGTTGTTTATCGTTTTCAATTTTAGCTTGACGGTTAGGGACGTCAAAGAAACCTCCTCAAGACCAACAAACGGTCTCTCATATCCTTAATTTGTTCTGCTGTCATGCCGCAAAGGTATTCGTTTTTTTAATGTGATGAAAACCGAATAATTTCAGGTATCATATTTGATACATGAAGGCATGAGTGAAAGAAAAACCGTCATAGAAACCGAAGTACGAACAAAGCCATTTTGGAAACGCAACTGGATATGGTGGATGACCGGAGGGGTTGTATTGGCCTTTATTGCATGGAATGTGTATAAAAAACAAATTATACGCAACGAACTTGGACGTTTGGTTGAAAAAAAATCACAGGGTTTGTATCAAGTTGCATACGATAGTTTGCTCCTGGATGAAGTCAGCGGCAGGCTACATGCAAAAAACATACGTGTGTTTTATGATTCGCTGGTATTTGAATCGTTGGAGAAAAAACCGTCAATGCTCTTGGATATACATATCAGCAGCTTAGAAGTGGAAGGTGTAAAAACACCCAAAGCACTGATACATCAGTCAATTGACGGACGTGTGGTGAAACTGCTACAACCGAAAATTAAAATCATCTATACGGGAACGCATACACGCGTGAGTCCGGACAAAGAAATATACGAACAAATTCTTGGCGATTTAAAATCCATTCAACTTGATTCATTTCTTATAGTGGATGCACGTCTTAGCACATCTATGCTGAATGATTCCACCAGGCGACAGTTTCTCATACAACATGTAGATATTGGTTTGAAGGATATTGTTGTAAAGGGTGATGAAGTACCCGACAGTACCAGGATTTTATTTTCAAAATCAGTGTGGGTACAATGTGGCGCATTTGACTGGAGTATGTCCGGTACGCCCTATCAAATGCGTGCCGACAGCCTGTACCTGCATTCCGACCCGGGGTGGATTTATATTCAGGGTTTTCACCTTAAACCCCAATGGAATGAGGACGAATTTGCTAAACGGCACACCTATCAAACAGACCGGTTCGATTTTTCTTTTCATGACATCTTTTTCAACGGTGTAAACATGCATGCGCTGATGAACGAAGAAATTCTAGTGGATCATATTGAAGTGCAGAAAGCGGATTTAAAAATTTACCGCGATTTGAATATTCCGCGCGACAGCCTCATCCGTACCGGTAAATACCCACACCAACAATTGGTGAAAGTGGGCATACCGCTGAATGTGCATCGTCTTACTTTAAAAAACACATACGTTGAATACAAGGAAAAAAATCAGCGTACCCAAATGAAAGGAAAAGTTCATTTCCATCATACCCTGGCCAACATTCATTACCTCAGCAATATCCGTGACTCTACTGCAGTTCATCCTTACATGGACGCCGATATTTCCACTCGATTTTTAAACAAATCACCGTTCAATGTTCGCTGGCGTTTTCATTTATTTGATACTGCGGGCAACTTTAACATACAGGCTCAACTGGGCAGTATGCCGGCCACGGAACTCAACTCGATTACGAAACCCATGGGACCAGCCTCTGTGGCGGCAGGACAAATAAACGGTTTAAACATTGAGTTCAAAGGCAACAACCACCAACTCACCGGCACGGTTCAATTTTTATACAATAAACTGAAAATTGAAGTGTTGAAGAAAGATGAAAGCAAAGGTGGTTTGAAAAAGCGTGGACTGGCTACTTTTCTGGCGAACATCATTGTAAAAAATCAAAACCCGACCGGCAAACAAGACCCTGTGGTGGTGGAAATACACGAAAAGCGAGACATCAACCGTTCGATATTTGCATTGATTTGGAAAGGTATTTTCAATGGTGTAAAACAAACGGCAGGAATGTAACGTTTAGGCGTAAACGAAATGAACAATAGCGTCATAATATTTGCCCCTTGGGTTACTCCTCTTCTTTTTCTGCATAAAAAAAGCGGCCATACAGGATGACCGCTTTCCGATTTATTTATAATAATGATTACTTCTTGGGTTCGAGTAACTTAAAGAATTGATCCAGTTGTGGTAGGATAACGATGCGGGTGCGTCTGTTTGCAGCTTTGCCGGCAGACGTAGCATTATCTGCCACAGGTACATATTCACCACGACCCGCAGCAGCCATTTTAGAAGGTTCTAAACCATATGTTTTTTGAAGTAAGCGTACTACAGTGGTTGCGCGCTTCACACTTAAATCCCAGTTGTCAATCAATTGACCCGAACCGTTATACGGCACATTATCGGTATGCCCTTCCACCATAAACTCAATATCCGGTTGGTTCTTTAATACTTTGGCCACTTTGCCCAATACTTCGCTGGCACGAGGCGTAATTTCATACTTACCGCTTTGGAAGAGCAATTTATCAGAGATATCGATATACACCACTCCTTTATCTACTTTAATGTTGATGTCTTCGTCACTCATATTTCCGATAGCGCCTTTCAGGTTGGTGACCAGCGCGAGGTTGAGGGAATCTTTACGGGCGATAGCTGATTGCAAATCCTGAATATAGGCATCTTTTGCACCGATATTATCCAACGATTTACGGATACTTTCAGCCTGAGAACTGCTGAGCACAGACAGGTTCTCCAGTTGCTTCAGGGCCTGATTGTTGTTTTCCTTCAGGAAGTCAATTTGTTTTTTCAATGCGGCAATATCGCTTTCAAGCAATGCCTTCTTCATTAATTCGTCGGCATTTTTGGTGTTACATTCAGCCAGTTGTTGTTGCAAGCGGGTGTTTTCTGTTTCAAGCACTACGTACTTTTCCTTCTCAGCCTGCATGGCTTTTTTACTTACACAAGAGGAAAAAGCAACTGTACTCAGCACACCGGCTATCACTAAAGGGTAGATTTTCATACACGTTCATTTTTGGTTTGTGCAAAGATAACTTTCAAATAATGGTACTTAAAATTTTCGTGCTAAACTATGTTAAATGAACGTTAGAAAATGTTTAGTCTTGTTGCATCATCTCTAAAACCGGTTGATAATTCACCCAGGCTGTATCTAAATCAATCATGCCGGATTTAAAAAATGTTATCATTTGTGGCCAGTGGTCTTTATTGTAGATATTCACATTGGGTAAGAAGGTGAATAGACGCATCAGGCAAACTTCGTTTTTCCAGAATGATTTGTCGGCCAGCCATTCCACTTCAGATTGGCTGTTCATATCCGCCATCATTTTTTGTAACACTTCAAACATAGTATCCCGCACATGGGGTTGGGTTTCGAGTAACAACACTGAAACCGTTGCCTGATTATTTTCTACATCCAGTACAAACCTGATTTTTTTGACACCGGTTTTATAATTCACCCAATGTACGCGTTCGCCGCTGGCAGAAGGCACGGGTTGCATATACTTCCCGAAGGTTGTCCAGAATTCGGAACGGAGCCTGGCGGCTTCTTCTTTAGTGTACATATATTCAATTTTGATACCGCAGCGTTGTACGTATGCGGTTGTTTACAATATTTGATTATTACGTATTGAAGTATCACATTTGTACGTATAAAGTCAAAAAATATGGATACGAAATTAACAGTTAAGTTAGACAGTGACATTATAGAACAGGCTAAAATATATGCTAGAAGGAAAAACACCAGTTTGTCAAAATTGATTGAGTCTTATCTTGGATTGCTGGTTGAACCAAATGATAAGCAACAAATTACTCCTTTGGTAAAGAGTTTGTCCGGAATAGTAACGTTGCCTAAGAACTTAGATGCCAAGAAGGATTATAAGAAGCATCTTTTAAACAAATATTCAAAGTAATATGAGGAAAATATTTGTGGACACAAATGTATGTTTAGATTTACTTTCTGGCCGAAAGCCATTTAACAAAGCTGCTGAAGTATTGTTTTCACTTGCCGATTCTGGAAATGTTAGGGTTTATGTATCCTCACTTTCTTTTGCTAGCATTGATAACGTCCTTCGTTCTCAGTATTCAGCAGCAAGTTCCAGACAGATCTTAGGTAAGTTTAAAACATTGGTGAGTGTTCTTTCAGTTGACAGTAAGACAATTGATCTTGCAATTACTTCTGATTTCAATGACTTTGAAGATGCTATACAATATAGTTGTGCGATTGAAAATAACTTGACTACAATTGTTACTAGAAATATCAAAGACTATAAAAAAGCGACTATTAAAGTTTTGACACCTGAAACATATATCACAAAGCCTGAATAAAACTCCGCATACGTACAACAGAGTACTTTGCGTACATACGGGTTGACGTGGGTATTTGATGTGTATCGTTCTTTATAGAAATTCGTTAACTTGACTGAACGCTTCGCGTAAAATACAGCCAAGTTACGGGTTGTTTATCGCTCTAACACCCCGCCATCGGCTATGCGATAACGTTAAAGATTAAGATGTACGCGTTAGGCTGTACGGTTGTTTTTTATGATTGAATATTTTTTTGAACGAATTGTGATGTCACGTCCCATCAATTGTTCATTACAAAATCAGGCTTACGAATAAACCGGCTATTGTATTTGAAGCGCACATTGGTTGAAAAATCTACTTTCCAGCCTTTAATATCTCCTGCGGTTCTTGGGAAATAATAACCTCGAACTTCTATCGTTCCGAAAACCAGGTTTTCGTTTCGGGTTCTGAAACCGCCGCCCAGTGCTGTGAAGCCTTGTGAATCTTTTAATCGCATCCCCACCGGTGTTATGATAGACCAATCAGCAAAAGCGAATGGAGCAATCCTGAAACCCCAGAATTTTCGCATGTGATAAAAAACGGTTTCTGCTTTTGCGGTTGTTCGCATTTTTCCTTCAATGAAATAATTATAATATGGCAATCCGAATTCTGAATCCATAAATAATGGTGTATTCAATAATGGATTAATCTGTCGTGCATATACAATACTGGTAAAACTTCTATGCCTCCAGTTGGCTGCCGGTTTGCGTAACCGCGACATTTGTTCAACGCCTATCAGAAAATCTACATCTTCCCACTGATTACGGAAAGAGTTCGCCCCCACCCGTATGTATCCGGTATGATAGGTTCCTTTTTTGCTATATACACTGCCTTCGCCCGACAATCCATAATAGGCCCGGTTGCGCCGGAACTTACGGCTAAAACCACCGGTAACCGACACATTCAACCCTACGGGCACATCCTCCTGACGTCCAAAACCATAAATGAAATTCGTTTTATAAAAGTTCTGACGGAACAATGTGTAACTCATGAGTGTTCCGGTAAAGTCGGCATAATTATAATTATACTCACCTTCAAATTTGTCGGGCTTTTTAAAGTAATGATTATAAAAACCGCGTACTGCCACAAAGTGCCTGAACCGATTGTAGGAATCTGTTTTCATCGCCCGTCGGGCACCGACGTTTATGCCGATCCAGCCATCCGTCTTCAGTTGTTTGTAACGGAAATCCTCTTTAAACAATGAATCACCTACATAACGGTTAAATGTACCCGCTAATATCAAATCCACGGCGCCGGTCCATCGGGTATAACGACTATACATAGGCCTTTCGAAACCGGTGTACAAATCAATTTCTTCCTGTCTGCCGCTATTGAATGCGGGTTGAAACGTATTCAGTCCGAGGTTCCAGTTCCAAAAACTCCCACGGATATTCCGATGCAGGTAATCGAAGCCATATCCATACATGGGTTTGCGTTCATCGTCGTACAGGCCTTGCACCGCAATCCGGTTGCCCGACCCAAAGATGTTTTCGTCTTTTACTTCCAGGTCGAGCCGGTTGAATGGTGTTCCACTCACACTTCCTCCAAGTGAAAACACATCCCGAACAACCACAATCACCCGCACGGCAGCCGTATCGGTACCTTCAGGTAACACTACAATCACCGCATCCCGAAAAAATTCCTGTTCACGCAGGAAGCGTTCATTATCTGACACCTGAAAGGGATAGAAGCGATCGCCTTTTTTAAAGAACAGATTTTTACGAATCACATCTTCACGGGTATTGAGGTGAAAAGCATCCGCCACCTTATCTGAGAAACTTCGTTTAACCGTTACCGTATCCGGAACCGCTTCGTGTAACCCGAGTCCTACGATTTCTATATCTGCAATACGTTTACCGGAATATTTTAAAAAAGGATTTACCGTAAGAATCGGTTGGGTTTCCTGTTCAAATGTTGATATGCCCATACCCAGTTTACCCAGCCACCCTTTCTTTTTGGCGAGGAAAAAGGTATCATTATCTTTTATCTGAGCGTTTGCATCAATTTGAATCAGAAAAAACAAGTTCAAAAATATGAAGCAATGTATAAAAAATACAGGATGGAAATGGAGGATATTTTTCTGGATAGAGGGCTGCATGGTGTTCATTATTCAGCAGACATAGCTGCTTTTTTCATTGAGGCAGCGGTTTCTTTTCCAAGGTACTGATCTGCCCAATGGTGTATCAAATATAATAAAGGCGTTAACAAAATCGCCATCAGGAATTTATAGGCATAATTTACCATACCTATGGCCAGCACTTTTTGTATGCTCCAGTTGTTGCCTACATGAAAAGCAATATACAATACAATGAAGCTGTCTACCAATTGTGAAACAACCGTTGAACCTGTGGCGCGCAACCAGATTTTCTTTTCACCTGTGGCTTTCTTAATGCGATGAAACACGTGTACATCTACTATTTGTGCTACCAGGAAGGCTACCAGGCTCCCGATGATGATCCACATACCCTGACCAAAAACGGCGTTAAATGCCAGCGACATATCCGGTACTCCTTTTTCTGTTCCTGTACTGTACCAGAAATCAGCCGGAGGTACTTTCATAGCTATAAAAAACATCAGGAAGGCATACCCGATTAATGCTACGGCAATGTATGAGATGCGCCGTACGGCTTTCGGGCCATAATATTCATTCACGATATCCGTCATCACAAATTCCAGTGGCCATAACAACACCCCGCAGGTGAGGCTGAAGGCTAGTCCGGATTCACCCAGCAAAGAAAAATGGAGCGGTTCTGCACCCAATAATTTCTCCAGTGAAAAAACTTTAACGCCGATACATTCGGCAATCAGTGCATTGGCTACAAAGAATGCAGCGAATATCACAAACAATCGGGAAGCACGGGTTTGGTAACTGGCAGTTAACATACAATCAGGGAAGGAAGATAAAATAAACAGATTGAATAATCAGAAAAAATCCGATGACCCACATGGTACGTTGTGCAATGACCGGTTTAGCAGCACTCAAACTCCATATCAACGCCGTGAGCATCCAAAGCGCGTTGATCAGAATGGAGCTATAACCGAGGATAACCACTATGTTTTGCAACGGGGCCAGCGGAATCAATGGGCCGGATTCATTTTCTGTACGGTTGATCTCCACATAGCGCAACACCACGGATACTACAAAACATATATTGGCTATCATCGCCACTTTATAAAAGAACTTCATATGGAAGTTTATTTACACACTTGCCGGTTAATTATTTTTTTGCACGCCTTTCAGCATGGGCACAAACGAGAACATCTGAAATGATTCCTCATTGTATGTTCCGTCTTCTTCTTTTGTAATACGCCTCATGCGTTGTGCATCGCCTTCATTCACCGGCACTACCATAACGCCCCCGGGTTTCAGCTGATCCAGCAAACGGGGCGGTATGTACGGGGCTGCCGCAGTAATAATTACTTTATCAAACGGTGCATAGGTGGGCAATCCTTCAAAACCATCCCCGTAAAAAGTTTTCAATTGCGGGTACTTGTTTTTCAGTTTAAAATTTTTCAGTTTATCGAACAATGCTTTCTGCCGTTCCACGGTATATACCTGCGCCCCCATTTCAGCGAGCACCACCGCCTGATACATGCTGCCTGTTCCCACCTCAAGAATTTTATCCATAGGCTGTACATTCAGCAATTCTGTTTGATAGGCCACGGTATATGGTTGAGATATGGTTTGACCTTCACCAATGGGAAAGGGCCTGTCTTCATACGCAATATTGTCTAGTGCAGAATCCAAAAAAAAATGCCTTGGTACATTTTCAATGGCATTCAACACCCGTTCATCGCGGATACCCTTTTCCCGCAATCCGTCTACCAGTTTTTTTCTCAGGCCTTTATGCCGGTATGTGTCTTCGTATTTTTTCATAGCTCCAGTAACCTCCATATTCAAACCGTTATTCTTTTACAGGTTAGCACACATTGCATTGCGAGATTTTTATTTTCGTTTATTCGTGCCTGTTATTACAAATTCAAATCCTTCACAATCGCTTTTAATTTAGCTTCGAGTTCTTGATTTACCTCATCGTATGCTGAACGGTCTTTCAATGGCGCATTCACACTAAAATAAAATTTTATTTTCGGTTCGGTACCGCTGGGTCGGGCAGAAATTTTAGAGCCGTCTTCCAAAACAAACTGCAATACGTTGGAAGACGGAATGTCTATCGTCCATTCTTTACCGTTGGTTAAATCTTTTCCCTTTTGAAATTTATAATCGAGTAACTGCACTACCGGTACTCCGGCAATATCTTTAGGTGGATTATTTCTATATCCTTCCATCATGGCAGCAATTTCCTTTGCACCATTCATTCCTTTGCGGGTGATGCTGATGAGGGATTCTAGATAAAACCCGTACTCCACATACAGATCAATCAGCTTTTCAAACAAAGAGCGCCCTTTGCTTTTTTCATAGGCTGCCATCTCACAGAGCAGGGCCACGGCGCTTACGCCATCTTTATCGCGTATCTGATCGCCTATCATTAAACCAAAGCTTTCTTCCCCACCGATGATATAATTTTCACTGCCTTCCTTCTCGCGAATCAGAGATGAAATCCATTTAAAACCTGTGAGCACATCGTAACAAGCCACCTCATTACGTTGTGCAATTACATTGATCATATCGGTTGTAACAATGGTTTTAATCACCATGTCGTTCGGACGTGCTATACCTTTCGCCCGGCGTGCCTCAATCATATAATTGAATGCCAGCAAGGCCGTTTGGTTTCCGTTCATCAGCACCCATTCGCCTTTATGGTTTTTAACGCCAATGCCTACACGATCTGCATCCGGATCGGTACCCAGGAGAATGTCTGCATCCATGGCGGCCGCTTTCTTCAATCCTATGCTCATGGTTTCCGTTTCTTCGGGATTCGGATAGATGACTGTTGGGAAATTTCCATCGGGGTTGCTTTGTTCCTCCACCACATGTACATTGGTAAACCCAAAACGTTCCAGGGTTTTCGGAACCAGTTTAATGCCGGTACCATGTACAGGTGTGTACACAATTTTCAAATCATGTTGTTCGCGGCAGATGTTGGGATATACGCTTAACCCTTTCACCATATCCATGTATGCTTCATCCATTTCCGTACCGATGATTTCAATGAGGTGTGCATTGCCTTCCCATCGTACATCGTCAACAGAAGCTATCTTCTCTACTTCTGCAATTACGTTCTTATCATGTGGAGGCACCATTTGTGCTCCATCATCCCAATAGGCTTTATATCCGTTATATTCTTTAGGATTGTGGCTGGCAGTACAAACCACTCCCCCTTTACATCCCAATGTACGAATGGCAAAACTCAGTTCGGGGGTAGGACGAATATCTTCAAACAAATACACACGAATTCCATTCGCGGCAAAAACCCTGGCGGTAATTTCTGCAAACAAACGGCTGTTGTGTCTTACATCGTGTGCAATGGCCACGCTGATGTCTTTTCCGAAACATTGTATGAGATAATTGGCATAGCCCTGAGTAGCCATCCCTACTGTGTACTTATTCATGCGGTTGGTGCCGGGGCCCATCAAACCACGTAAACCACCGGTGCCAAATTCCAGGTTCTGATAAAATGCATCTTCCAGTTCGTCGGGATGGTTGGCCTGTAATTCGCGGACAGACGCCCTGGTTTCCTCATCAAACGGTTCGCTTAACCATGCTGCAATTCTTTCTTTTGTTACCTCATTCATTGTAAAAATCTTTAAATAAAATTTTATGGTACAGCCAAAAATAAACCTTTCAATTGTGTTTAATATACATTGAGGTATTTTTGTTCGGCATGAATGTATTTCAGCTTATACTTTGCGTTTCCATATGTTGCCTGTTGGTACAGCCTGTGCATGCCACCCTGAAGCCTGCGGATACAATCCCTGTGGTTCGTCAGCCTAAAAACAATCTGCCCTTTCAATACGAATACAACAAGCACCGGGTTCGTGCAATAGCTGCCGTGAATATTGCCGGATACAGTGGTGCCATGATTGGATTGTATCATGCCTGGTATAAAGATTATCCTCAATCGTCGTTTCACTTTTTTAATGATATGGATGAATGGAAACAGATGGATAAAATCGGGCATGTGTATAGTGCGTATGCGGAGAGTTTAGCGAGTATGGAATTGTGGCGATGGACTGGCATCAGCCGTAAAAAAAGGATATGGATTGGTGGGATGAGTGGTGCGGTTTATCAAACCGCCATAGAAGTGCTTGACGGGTTCAGTGCCGATTGGGGCTGGAGCTGGGGCGATTTTGGAGCCAACATTCTAGGCAGCGGAATGTTAGTTGCACAGGAACTGGCCTGGGATGAACAACGGTTTCAATTGAAATGGTCTTTTACCCGAAAGAGTTACGGTGACGCAGAACTCAATGCCCGAAGCAACAGCTTATTCGGGTCAGGCACTGCGGAGCGATTGCTAAAAGATTACAACGGGCAAACTTATTGGTTGAGTACCAACCTGCATTCTTTCTTTCCTGAATCCCGGTTACCCGAATGGTTGCAAATATCTATCGGTACCGGTGTGGAAGGTGTTTTTGGAGGACGAGAAAACTATGCAGAAAAAGACGGGCAGATCACTTTCGACCGAAGAGATATTCCTCGTGTACGCCAATGGTATCTGGCGCCCGATGTGGATTTATCAAAAATTAAAACCCGTAAACGCGGTATCCGTATGTTGTTGAATATGCTCAACATTATAAAGTTTCCCACTCCGGCCCTGGAATTGCGGAGCGGGAAATTACATTGGAACTGGATACAGTTTTAGTATTTCTTTTTTTTCTTTTTCGTTGCCTGCTTTTTAGGATACACAATATTCATTTCATCGACCAAATGCTTGGCCCCTGCATATTTGTCGATGATGAATAGAATGTAACGTGCATCTACCATAATATTTCGGCAAATAGATGCGTCGTAATAAATATCACTCATGGTACCTTCCCATACCCTGTCGAAATTGAGGCCAATTAAATTTCCATAAGCATCCAGCGCAGGGCTTCCGGAATTACCTCCCGTAGTATGATTGGAGGCAATAAAACAAACCGGCATGGTTCCGTTCATACCATATGGGCCATAATCTTTAGTAGCATAGAGTTGGCGTAGTTTTTCCGGCACATCAAATTCATAATCGCCCGGTACATACTTTTCCATCACTCCATCCAGGGTAGTATAATAATCATACTGCACGCCGTTACGAGGTTGATATCCGTTTACTTGACCGTATGTAACCCGCATGGTACTGTTGGCATCCGGATAAAACGTTTTGTCTGTCATCACTTCCAATTGTGCCTGCATGTACTGACGTTGCAGTGCATTCATTTGGGCCTGAACAGGGTTAATGGGCGTCTGAACTACCGATTGATAATGAGATTGCATGGCCTTGAAAAAAACAATGGTTGCATCTGCACGTAACACCTTCAATACGGAGTCAGATGATTGCTTAAGGAATGCCATGACCTCATCTCCCCGATTCAGCCATGTATTATAGATTTCGGGCGACATTTTACCGGCTTCGGCATTTGCTTTTGTCCATGCTTCGCGAACTGCCGGTGCCTGCCACGCTGTATTTTGTTCCATATACACAGGCATCATGGCTTCAAACACTTTCTGATCCACCATAGCATTGTATTCTTTATAAAAATCTTCCAGCATTGGTACAACGGTAGTCAGCCTTTTGGTATATCCGGCGGCGCCGTCTTTGTCGAATGCACTCACCAGTGAGTTCAGTTGCATGGAGATGGTGTAGAGTTCAATCTTGCTGACAATCTCTGTATAATAATCCCTGGCCAGAGAAAGGGGTTGCAATTGGGCAAAGGTTTTTGATAAATCATTCAGCAGATTTCCATACTCCGTTTTCCATGCCGCATTTTCGTTTACGCGTTGCTGAAAGGTTTGTTCGTATGCCTGCTTTTTAGCAACTCCGTTGGTACGGGTGAGTCCCAGCACTTCGCCCTGCCACTTTTTCCATGCATTGGATATGCGTGCATATTTAGAAGCGTATTGAATCTTAATCATTTCATCTTTTCTCATAAAGCCATCCAGAACCGCCATAGCTTTATCGCGAATCATGATTTTGACTGGGTCGCTCATTTCCACAATATCTTTTACCACATCACTGTGCAGGTATTGGTTGGTGCGGCCGGGAAACCCGAATACCATGGTAAAATCGCCTGCTTCCACACCGGAAAGCGAAACATTCAATGCTCGTTTAGGCGTAAACGGTATGTTGTCTTTTGAATATTCAGCCGGTTTATTTTCTTTGGATGCGTAGATACGGAAGAGGGTGAAATCTCCGGTATGTCTTGGCCACACCCAGTTGTCGGTATCTTTTCCGAAGTTCCCAATAGAGGATGGCGGGGCACCCACCAGGCGGATATCGCGGTACGTTTCTGTCGTAAACATATAATATTGGTTGGCTTCAAAGAAACCGCGAATGAAAACATCCTGTCCTTCCATACGTGCTGCATTCTTTCTCACTTCAGCCATGTTTTTATCAACGAGTGCCTGACGGTCAGATTCCTTCATACCTTTGGTAACCCCATTCATCACTTGCGTAGTCACATCATCTATCCGAATAATAAATGTTACAAACAAGCCGGAGTTCGGTAATTCCTGCGCGTGGTTCATCGCCCAGAAACCATCGCGTATATAATTATGCTGCAAAGAGGAGTGATTCTGAATTTGATCAAAGCCGCAATGATGATTGGTAAGTATCAGGCCTTTCGTTGAAATAATTTCACCGGTACAAAAACCACCAAAGCTCACCACTGCATCCTTCAGGCTGCCACGGTTGATGCTGTAAATATCCTCCGCGCTGATTTTCATACCCAAACTCTTCATTCGGTTTTCGTTGAGTTTATTCAGCAATTGAGGCAACCACATCCCTTCATCGGCACGGGCAGTAAAAGATATCAGTAGTAAACCAAAAACGAAGGAAAATACAAAACGCTTCATGACAGTTGTTTTCATTGAAAAATTATTGAATATCAGTATACAAATTAAAGGAATAATCGGCAGCCTCCCCGTAATAAATAGATGAATGGCAGCATAAATAATATAAATTGCATGTTATATTAGCTGAATAAACAGATTATGGAATACATAGCTCAGGTTGCATTCATTGCATTGGCAGCATTCGGCATTTACTGGTTTAGCCGGAACATCCTCAGGATACGCAGAAACATTTTATTGGGAAAAGATGAAATGTTGAACGACCGTTCCGGTGAGCGCTGGAAGAATATGTTGCTGATGGCGGTTGGACAGAAAAAAATGTTCCGCAATGTGCCGGTAGCCTTGTTGCACCTGATTGTGTATGCCGGCTTCATCATTATAAACATTGAAGTACTGGAAATTGTTCTCGATGGCGCATTAGGCACCCACCGTGTATTCATGGAGCCTTTGGGCAGATTCTATACTTTTTTAATCAATGCATTTGAGTTGTTGGCGTTGGCTGTTATCGTGGCTTGCGTAATCTTTTTAGTGCGCAGAAATATCATCAAACTGAAACGTTTCATCAGTGCCGATTTAGATGGATGGCCGCGCAGCGATGCGAATTACATTTTGATCACGGAAATTGTTTTGATGTCGTTGTTTCTGATCATGAATGCAGCGGATTCAACCGTAAACGGTCGATTCCTGATATCCGGAGAAATAGCTCCCCTGTTTTCGGGCATGAGTGACAGCACGCTTCACACCATTGAACGTACTGCATGGTGGTTGCACATTATTGGCATCTTCGCATTCCTGAACTACCTGCCCTACAGCAAGCACCTCCACATCATGCTGGCATTTCCCAATGCGTATTATGCGCGGTTGCAACCGATGGGACAAATGGAAAATATGCCTTCTGTGCAAAATGAAGTATTGTACATGATGCAGCCTGAACTCGCTCCTACCGGTGAAGCACAACCGATGAAGTTTGGTGCGAAGGATGTTCAGGATTTAAGTTGGAAAAGTTTACTGGATGCATATAGTTGTACAGAATGTGGTCGTTGTTCTGCGGCATGTCCTGCCAACCTCACCGGTAAAAAGTTGAGTCCGAGAAAAATTATGATGGACACGCGCGACCGGCTGGAAGAGGTAGGAAAACATATAGATGCTGCAGGCAATATTAAAGACGATGGAAAAAGTTTGTTACACGATTATATAACTGTGGAAGAACTAAGAGCCTGCACTACCTGTAACGCCTGCGTACAGGAGTGCCCTGTTGGAATTTCTCCTTTACACATCATCCTCGAACTGAGGCGATCCCTGGTGATGGAAGAAAGCAATGCACCGCAGGAATGGAACGGGATGTTCTCCAACATTGAAAACAACTTTGCGCCTTGGAAGTTTAGTCCTGAAGAAAGAGATGCCTGGGCACAATCCTAACCCCCATCTTCTTCCAGCTTTTTAAAAGCATTTTTCCCCCGGAGTATTTTGAAGAGATGGATACAAGCAGTCAGAGAAAAAACGCCACCGATAATCCAGTTCAGGTAGGCGTCACTGTTATGTATGCTTCCGGCAGCAATTTTACCACCGTAAATAAATATCAAATGTGAGGTGAACGTGCCTAATCCAACACCTACGATGTATGCATTCAGTACCTTCACACGAGGAGAAAGCACGCCTTTCGTAAACAATATGGTAGACCAGCCAAACCAGAATGGAATTTGAACCGGATTCACAGCCGACATCATCATCCCCAATAAAAAACGATTCAGGTTGTTTTCTAAAACAACATTTTTCGCCTGCGGATCACTGTTGGCAGCAGCCATAAAACTTCCAACCGCCAGTGCCACAACAATTAAAAGTGTTACCCACTGCATTGCCTGCATCCACTTCACTTGTTTACGAATCCAATCAATTGCAATCAGGGAAAGCCTAACATAAATCATCTCAATGAGTAGTACACCACACGAGAACATCAGTGCCCTCGATACAGTTTCCTGAATGCTGATTTGCATGGCGGTAACATTCAGCGTTCCCATGGGCAATGAGCCCAGAAAACTAATCAGCATCCCCCAGAAAAATACACGTATCAACATATTTGATGGCCAAAGATAATTTCAAAAGCATCTAATTTTTAAATTTCCTGAATAATACACGTTGCCTATGGCAATTTGTTGCTTACTTTGTTGTGATATAAAAAGCTGATACAGATGCATGTAACAACAATGGCCGAGATGGCTGCCCGTGGAGAAACACCGGAAGTGCTTTTCTGGGTTGGATGTTCAGGAAGTTTTGACCAGCGTGCACAAAAAATCACGAAGGCATTTGTCACCATACTCGATAAAGTAGGTGTGAAATATGCCATTCTGGGAAAAGAAGAAATGTGTACGGGAGATCCGGCCCGCCGGGCAGGAAATGAATTCCTGTTTCAGATGATGGCCTATCAGAATATCCAGGTGCTGAACGGATATGAAATAAAAAAAATCGTAACGGCTTGTCCGCATTGCTTCAACATATTCAAAAATGAATATCCTGCATTGGGCGGAAATTATGAAGTGATTCATCACGCCACTTTTTTACAACAGCTCATTGATGAAGGACGAATTGTTGTGCCGGCCGGTGGTGCATATAAAGGAAAAAAAATTACTTACCACGATAGTTGTTATTTAGGCAGGGCCAACCAGATTTATGAAGCACCTCGTAAAGTATTGGAAGCGCTGGATGCCGCCCTGGTTGAAATGAAGAGATGCCGTAGCAATGGATTATGTTGCGGTGCCGGTGGTGCACAAATGTTTAAGGAAGAAGAAAACGGACATACCCGCATCAACATTGAACGCGCTGATGAGGCACTGGCCACCGGTGCACAGGTCATTGCATCAGCCTGCCCTTTCTGCAACACCATGCTTACCGATGGCGTTAAAAATCGTGAAAAAGAAAATGAGGTGGAAGTACTCGACATTGCAGAACTGGTTGCATCGTATTTGTAATGTCATTGTTCTGTAAAATGATTAGCATCATATGTAAATTGATACAATTCCCAGAACTTTGCGCCATCAAAAAACAATATACAATGAAACATTCTATTAAATCTTTGAGCGCCGTGGCCGCTATGGCATTATTCTTCACGGCATGTGGTGGAGAGGAAAAAACAGCGCCTGCACCGGCCCCCATGGAAACACCGTCTGAAACTCCCGCAGAACCTGCAGCACCGGTAACTGAAACACCAGCAGCGGATGCAGCAGTTGCTGAAATTGTATTGAATGCCGGAGATGACATGAAATTCGACAAAACAGAAATTAAAGTAAAATCCGGACAGAAAGTTAAACTGACATTGAACCACACCGGAAAAATGGACAAAAAAGTAATGGGACACAATGTAGTGATCATCCCCTCTGCGATGGATGTTGCGATGTTTGCGCAAGTAGCTATCAAGGCAACTGATTCTGAGTATATCCCTGCATCTGAAGCTAAACAAATTATCGCACACACCAAACTGATAGGCGGTGGAGAAAGCACAACCATTGAGTTTGATGCGCCAGCTGCCGGTGCATACAAATTCCTCTGCACGTTCCCCGGTCATTGGGCCGCTATGCAAGGCACGTTCGTAGTTGAATAAGACTTACTAACCCCCACCTATATCAGCCAGCACCCCGTGTGTTGGCTTTTTTTGTACCTTTGCTCCATGAAATTTACCCGATATATTGTAGCAATTGTCCTTTTCGGAATCGTGTTGATCCTCGCACTCATGTTCGGTTTACCTAAATACAATGTATGGCAACAGGAGATGGCCGGAAAAGCCGAAATGGCCAAGGCAGAACAGAACAGAAAAATTTTAGTAGAAGAGGCCAAAGCGCGGTTGGAAGCAGAAAAACTGAATGCACAGGCAGAAATTGAAAGAGCCCGCGGTATGGCGGAAGCTATGAAGGTTGAAAACAACACCCTCAATGAAACGTACAATCAATATTTGTTCATCCGCACATTGGAAAAGCTCGCCGATAAAGGCAGTTTACCTCAAATCATTTACGTTCCGAGCAATGGTTTGTTGCCGGTTATGAACCTGGATAAAGGAACCGCCAGCAAAACATTAAAAGCATTGCCGAACGAGTAACTCCTCATCATGCAACTTGATATCAACGAACATATCCCCGCAGATTTTCACGATTCTTCCCGTGTATGGATGTATCAAAGCAGTAACCTGATTCTCATCAGCGAAGCATTGAAACTGGAAACCATGTTGCATGCATTCATCAGTAACTGGAACAGCCATGGTACACCTGTAAAAGGCTACGCCAATTTATTTTTCGGCAGGTTCCTTGTACTCATGGCTGATGAAACGGCTACCGGAGTAAGTGGTTGCAGTACCGACAGTTCTGTTCAACTGGTGCGTGATGTGGAACAGGCTTTTAACACGGATATGTTCGACCGAACCAAACTTGCTTTTTTTATAAAAGACAAAGTGGAAGTAATCCCCATGCAACAACTTCCTTATGCCATTGAAAACGGTTTTATTACTCCCAACACCCTGTACTTCGATAATACGGTATCAACAAAAAAACAACTGCTCGACCGATGGATTACCCCTGCTGGAGAAACCTGGCTGAAGAAATATTTTCAATAACAGGTTGTAACTGAACCGAATGGTTTCAACTGACCCATACGAACCATTGTATGAATAAGCGCTGACAACCTGTCATACTACGTTGCAATTCGCTATATTTGCATCCTAAATGCAAACCCTATCATGGAGCCACTGGTGATGGATAAAACACACGATGAAAGCAGGCAGGGTGAAGCCTACGCAGGTATCAGCCACATCCCCGCCGCAAGAAAACATTTCTATATTGAAAGTTATGGTTGTGCCATGAACTTTGCCGACAGTGAGGTGGTGGCATCCATTTTACAGAACGAAGGTTTTGCACCAACTACCGAACCCGATTCCGCGGAACTCATCCTCATCAACACCTGCTCTATCCGTGAAAAAGCAGAGCAAACCGTACGCAAACGACTCACTGAATTTGCACGTTTGAAAAAACAAAACAACGGACTGTTGATTGGCGTGCTGGGATGCATGGCTGAACGATTAAAAGCCTCATTCCTCGAAGAAGAAAAACTGGTAGACATTGTAGTGGGCCCCGACGCATACAGAACCCTTCCTTCACTGATAGAAGAAGCCGGTAGCGGACAAAAAGCAGTGAATGTACTATTAAGCCGTGAGGAAACCTATGCAGACATCTCTCCCATTCGACTGAACACCAATGGCGTTACTGCATTTGTCAGCATCATGCGCGGTTGCAACAATATGTGTTCATTTTGTGTTGTTCCGTTTACGCGTGGCCGTGAGCGCAGCAGGAATGCCAACAGTATAGTAGATGAATGTACCCGTTTGTTGAATGACGGGTATAGGGAAGTTACTTTACTCGGACAAAACGTAGATAGTTATCAATGGATAGACGAAACCACGTCCACCGTTGTTTCCTTCGCACAATTACTCGAACGCGTGGCAAAAATTTCACCCTTGCTTCGCGTACGTTTTTCAACATCGCACCCGAAAGATATTACAGACGATGTGCTCTTCACCATGAAAGCACACGAAAACATTTGTAACTACATCCATCTCCCCGTACAAAGCGGCAACTCACGTGTATTACAATTGATGAATCGAACCTATAGCCGGGAATGGTATCTGGCTAAAGTAGACAGGATCCGTGAAATATTACCGGACTGCGGCATCTCCACCGATATGATTGCCGGCTTCTGCACCGAAACAGAAGAAGAACACCAGGATTCGCTCAGCCTGATGGAATACTGCAAATATGATCTGGCTTATCTCTATTACTACTCTGAAAGGCCAGGCACCTTAGCCGCAAGAAGGTTTAAAGATGATGTACCTCTGGAAGTAAAGAAACGTCGTTTACAGGAACTCGTTGACCTCTATCGCATCCATTCGCTTAAAAGTATGCAACGCGATGTGGGCAAAATATGTAAAGTGCTCATAGAAGGCACCTCGAAAAAAAATGAATCAGATTATTTCGGAAGAAACGATCAGAACAAAGTGGTCGTTTTTCCTAAACAACATTACAAACCCGGTGATTATGTATGGGTGAAAGTAACGCACTGCACCTCCGGCACACTCCTCGGCCATGTAATACAAAATGAAAATTAAATGGATGTTCAATCAATAAAAAACCGATTCGGTATCATCGGGAACTCTCCCGGCTTAAACCATGCATTGCATGTGGCCATACAGGTGGCAGCCACCGACCTGAGTGTACTCATTAACGGTGAAAGCGGCGTGGGTAAAGAAGTGTTCTCTCAGGTGATACACGCGCTCTCTGCGCGCAAACACAATCCATTTATTGCTGTGAACTGTGGTGCCATTCCGGAAGGCACAATTGATTCCGAATTGTTCGGTCACGAAAAAGGATCTTTCACCGGTGCGGTTGACAGCCGTAAAGGATATTTTGAAACCGTAAACGGTGGTACCATTTTTCTGGATGAAATCGGAGAAATGCCCCTCGGCACACAGGCCCGCTTGTTGCGTGTACTGGAAGCCGGAGAATACATTCGCGTGGGCAGCAGTAAAGTGCAAAAAACAGATGTACGCGTAATCGCCGCTTCTAATAAAGATTTATTGGAACTCGCTCACCGCGGACGTTTCCGTGAAGATTTGTATTATCGTTTAAATACCGTTCCCATTCGCGTTCCGGCATTGCGCGACCGAAAAGATGACATCCTGCTTTTATTCAGAAAATTCACAGCCGACTTCGCAGACCGGTATAAAATGCCTTCAGTGCAACTCACCGAAGAAGCGAGGCAAATCCTGACCGAATATTCTTGGCCTGGTAATGTACGGGAGTTGAAAAATATTGCAGAACAAATTTCTGTGCTGAGTAAAGAAAAAACCATCACCGCTGATCAGCTCAGAACCTTTTTACCCGAACAACCATTTGCCGGTTTACCGGTAGTGGCAGGCGGATCAAATAATGTAACACAAACAGAGTTTGCCAACGAAAGAGAAATCATTTACAAACTGTTTTTCGACATGAAAAAAGATGTGAATGAATTGAAGAAAATGTTTTTTGAGGTATTACAAAATCCGGCAATGGCACAGAATATTCCGGCATACTACGGCGATCATAAATCGGTAGATTTTGAACCCTTGCCTTCCGGTGCCATTGTAACCCCTAAAAGCAATCAGCCTGTTTTCATCCGGCCCAACACTCCCGATGCCATTCAGCATCATGAAGAAGTAGATGAATCGTTAAGTATTGTAGACAAAGAAAAAGAACTCATCATAAAAGCACTCAAAAAACACCGCGGGAAAAGAAGAGATGCATCTATTGACCTGGGCATCAGCGAACGTACACTCTATCGCAAACTGAAAGAATACGACATCGAAAACCTATGACGCAACGCTTCCACACATTCAAACGAAACGCACGTTTGCTGCTCGCCTTCACTGCATTGTTGTTGATGCATCAGTTTGCAACTTGTAAATATGGTTTTAAAGATGCTGCACCGATCCCTGCTGAAGTGAAAAACTTCAGGGTGAATTATTTTGAGAACAAAGCGCAATACATCAATTCAAGATTAAGCCCTGAACTCACTGAAAAACTGAAACAGAAAATCATCAACACCACAAGATTACGGCAAACCAACAGCGACGATGCGCATTACGATATCAGTGGGTACTTGTCGCAATACTACACCACCACTCAGGGAATTACAGGCAATACCGCTGGTACCAACCGTTTGCATGTAGGCTTCCATCTGTCATTTGTAAACACACTGGATGAAAATAAAAATTTTGAAGCCGATTTAATCCGCACATTCGATTTTCCTTCCACGCAATCGCTGGATCAGGCAGAGAGTGCGCTCAACGATGAAATTGTTCGGAATGTGGTGGATGAAATTTTCAACCGAATATTTTCAAACTGGTAATCATTCAATCCTTAGCTTTGAAACATGTTGCAATCTGAACTATATCAGAAAATTTTTAGGGAGCAGGGCCAACCGTCGGTAGCCCGGATGGATGAAATGATTACTCAATATCCATGGTTTGCCGCTGCCCATTATTTCAGGCTGTATGCGGATGCCCGCTTGGATACACCCGCTGCACGAAAGGCCGCGCTCTTTTTCAACAATCCCTTGCTATTGCAATTGAGGCTGAATCAACCCAATCTCTCCTATCATGCCCCTGAACCGCTTGAACTCGTATCGGAGATTCAAACGCCCGTACCTGAACCCACCACTGTATTAGAACCGGTGCAGCCGGAACCTGTAATAGATATAGTACCTGAAGTACCATCTTCCAATATAGAAGACGTACAATCGCCCGTTCCAGAAGTGGAGATTGCACCCGAATTTGTTTCTACACCTGAGCCTTCCACCATACCTGCAGGAGGTGATTTGATGTTTGAACCGTTACATACCACCGACTATTTCGCATCGCAGGGCATTAAACTCAGTGAGGAAGCTAAAACCAACGACAAACTTGGTAAACAGCTTAAAAGTTTTACTGAATGGCTGAAAACCATGAAGAAGTTACCTCCGGCGGCGGCACAAACCCAGGAAGACACCCCCATCGATACACGGGTTGCTGAAATTGCAGAAAAAAGTAATAAGGAATTGGAAATTTATACGGAATCGTTGGCAGATGTGTATCTGTCGCAGGGTAAAGTATCCAAAGCCCATGAGATATACCGTAAATTAATTTTGCTGAATCCTGACAAAAGTGCTTACTTTGCAGCCAAAATTGACCAATCTAAAGTTTAATATATGTTATTGTTGTTTGGAGTTTTAATCATCATTGCCTCTTTTATTCTGGGTTTCATTATTCTGGTGCAAAACCCCAAAGGTGGCGGTTTAACCGGTGTTTTGGGTGGATTCAGCAATCAATTGATGGGCGTTCGTCAGTCAACGGATATTATGGAAAAAGGAACCTGGATTTTTGCAGCTGTCATTGGTGTGCTTTGCATCACCTCTGCTGCTTTCATCCCGAAAGGTACCAATTCACAAAATGATGAGTTACTGAAAGGCGTGAATACGCGTCCGGCTACAAGTACACCGGCCACTACACCTGCCAACACAGGAACAATGCCGGCTACTACTCCGGCGCCTGTAACTCCGGCACCATAATTCTTTTTTAAAATTACTTTCCACCCCGCCGTTCAAGCGGGGTTTTTTATTTACTTTGTTTTCATCTATACCGCATGAAAAAAATCATTGCCTCCTTGCTGATTATCCTTTTGCTGGCTGCCCTTTTTATTGCATGGAAAGTGTTCGGTCCTTCAGTGCACGCTCCTGAAGGTAACTATCTATACATCCGAAGCAACCACAATATGGATTCACTAAAGCAAACGCTTATTCAGGAAAAAATCCTGAGCAGCACCTTCTACTTTGATCGCGTGCGGAAGCTATCCCGTGTGCATTTCCATAAAGTGAAACCGGGACGGTATAAAATCGAAGACGGCAGTAACCTGATTGACCTGATCCGCAAATTGAAACGTGGCCAGCAAGAACCGGTGCGCTTCGTAATTAATAAGTTGCGAACCAAAGAAGACCTGGCCGCCAGAATTGGCCGCCACTTTGAATGTGATTCTGCTCAAGCCATCCGGTACCTACTGAACAATGACTCACTCAAAAAATGGAACCTCGACACCAATACGGTGATGGGGGTTGTCATTCCAAATACCTATCTTTTAAATTGGAACGGCTCGGTCGACCACATCCTCAACAGGCTGCAATCAGAACAGAAAAAATTCTGGAACAACGAACGATTGGAAAAGGCCCGTCAATTGAAATTATCGCCCATACAGGTATACACCCTGGCCAGTATTGTAGAGGAAGAAACCAACAAGAAAGAAGACAAAGGTAAAATTGCAAGCGTGTACCTGAACCGCTACCGCAAAGGCATGAAACTGCAGGCCGACCCTACCGTTAAGTATGCATTGCGCGATTTCGGCATCAAACGGGTGTATTATAAACACCTTTCCGTACCATCGCCTTATAACACCTATTATACCTCCGGATTACCACCCGGCCCCATTTGCACACCCTCACCCCAAACCATAGACGAAGTTTTGAATGCACCTGAAACAGCATACCTGTTTTTTGTTGCCAAACCCACTTTCGACGGATTCTCTAACTTTGCCACTGACTACAGCGAACATATGAAATATGCGCGCGCCTATCAAAAGGCATTAGACAGTCTGATGCAGTCAAAACAAACAAAATAGTGCTCACACCCTTAGAAAAAATATTTTTTAAAAACAAACCCGTTGCTTTTTTATTACGAAAAAGCAAACACTGGTATTTACCAGGTTTTGAAGGGCATGCACTTTTTGATGTACTGCAAACTTTTTACGGACAAATTAAAACGCAGAGTATGCGTGAAAGGGCATCGGCTATCTCCTATAACTTCATCATGGCCATCCCGCCGTCGTTATTGTTTTTGTTTACGCTGATTCCCCATTTGCCATTTATTTCTGCTACCAGTATTAAAACACAGTTACATACGTTCATACTCGATATTGTTCCTTCACCCCAATACAATCAGGAAATCATACGCCTTGTAGATTCCATCATTGATGGTTCCAAATTCGGTTTGCTCTCATTCGGTTTATTTCTTTCATTATTTTTTGCCTCGAACGGCATCATGGGGCTTATGCGTTCTTTCAACCGTAAATATGCAGGTTTTATCAACCGGAAATCTTTAAGAAAACGATGGCTGTCGATTAAGATTACGGTTATTTTATTCGGGCTCCTGCTCGCGTATCTGTTGATGTTGGTGATGCAGGGGCAACTGTTGAAACTGTTGGTTGAGAACCCTACACTGCGCGACTGGATCCGATATACGCGCTGGGGTTTTATGATTTTATTGGTATATTATGCGATTGCCTTCATTTACCGTTACGCACCCGCTGTCTATAAAAAATGGAAGTTCCTGTCGCCCGGGACCATTGTAGCCACCACTTTGTGCATCCTCGCCTCGGCAGTGTTCACCCTGTTCATTAAAAATTTCGCACAATTGAATGCCTTGTATGGTTCGCTGGGAACTGTAATGATGGTGATGGCACTGATATACATCAATTCATTTGCGTTACTGATTGGCTTTGAACTCAATGTAAGTATCAACACCCTTTCTCGCCAGCGTCGTGAAGCCGAAAAACCGGCCATGTAATTTTTACACCTCTTTATCATCTTGTTTCTGCAAACAACAGTACATTTACTGCCTAAAAAAATGTACAGTTATGAAAAAATTCGTCCTACTCTCTTTTGTATTAGCCTTAACTTGTTTTCACCAACTCATAGCCGACCCTCTGCCAATTGGAAGTAAAATGCCGATGGCAGATGTAAAAATGCTTAGCATTCATGGCAAAGAGGTTTCCATGAAGGATATGCTCTCCAAAAACGGCGTGCTGGTGATTTTTAGTTGCAATACTTGTCCGTATGTAATTAAAAACGAAAAACGCATCAAAGAAATCACTGCCTATGCCCTGAAAAACGGATTTGGAGTTATTGTACTGAACAGCAATGAAGCACAACGTGGAGATGTAGACAGTTACGATGCCATGAAGGCTTACGCCAAAAAACAAAAGTATACTTTCAATTATGTGATTGATAAAAACCATGCAATAGCGGATGCCTTCGATGCCAAAAGAACACCGGAATGTTTTCTCTTCAACAAAGATTTAACCCTGGTATATCATGGAGCCATTGATGACAGCCCTGCAGATGCGTCTGCCGTGCAAAGGGTACACTTAAAAGAAGCCATCAATGAGTGTGCTGCCGGTAATGCGGTCAGTATTCAGGAATCCAAGAGCATCGGTTGTACCATCAAGCGTTTAAAATCTTAACCATACCTCGTTACGGAGCAAGTGCTGTCTGCACCTCACGCATCAGCTCTTGTTCCGTCATTTCTGATTCAAAGAATTTCCTATATCCCGTAGAAGGATTAACAATGAGGGTGGCCGGGATGCTGCCCGACCAGGAAGGGTCTACAAAAGGACAAAAATAATCAGCATTCGTTTCATCCAGCCAAACTACCGGTACCGTATATCCGCGTTTTGATACAAATTTTTCCAGTTTGCTCGGATACATCTGTTTCAGGTCAACACTCACCAACAGCAATTCCGTTTGTTCAGGCATCGATTGATGCACACGAATAAAACCGGGAATTTCTTCAATACAGGGCTTACAAAAGGTAGCCCACATGTTTACAATCAGCACCTTGTTCCCCGGTTTACGGATATACGCGCCTAAATCCTGAATTTTCCAGCGGGGAATGCTTTGCGCTCCCGCCTGAAGCATACAAATGCAGCACAACAGTATCAACCCTATTCTCATTGCCCGAAATTACAGTGAATACAGCCGAATTACCTTAAAATGTGCTTAAAAAAATTGCTTGGTTAGTTACGGCGCATCAAGTAGTTTTGCGTGGCTCAGCGGTTGGACTTTCAACAGTTGTTCAGCTATCATTCACATTAAATTAAAACTTGGTTTATGGCATATGATGTAATTGTTATCGGCAGCGGTCCCGGTGGATATCCAGCCGCTATTCGTTCCAGCCAATTGGGCAAAAAGGTGGTCATCATTGAGCGCGAGAGTTTAGGTGGCATTTGTTTAAATTGGGGTTGCATTCCTACCAAAGCCCTCTTGAAAAGTGCCCAGGTGTATGAATATGCCAAGCATGCCGACAGCTATGGCATCCAGGTAGGCCAGGCTTCTCACGATTTTGGAAAAGTCATTACCCGTAGCCGCGGCGTAGCCGATAAAATGAGCAAGGGAATACAATTCCTGATGAAGAAGAATAAAATTGATGTGGTGATGGGCACAGCCAAATTACTACAACCCGGTAAAGTTGAAGTGACCGCCGCTGATGGTTCTAAACAAACCATCGAAGCCAAGAATATCATCATCGCTACCGGCGGAAGAGCGCGTGAATTGCCTTCCATGCCCATTGATGGGAAAAAGATTATCGGATACAGAGAAGCCATGTCGCTCAGCAGCCAACCCAAAAGCATGATCATCTGCGGCAGTGGGGCTATTGGTGCAGAGTTTGCCTACTTCTACAACAGCATGGGCACACAAGTGACCATCGTGGAATATATGCCTCGCATTGTTCCTGTGGAAGACGAAGACATCAGCAAAGAACTCGAAAAACAATACAAAAAACAAGGTATACAAATCATGACCGGCAGCGAGGTACTAAAGGTGGATACCTCAGGCAATGGTGTGAAAGCTACCGTTAAAACTGCTTCCGGAGAACAAGTGCTTGAAGCGGATATCCTCCTCAGCGCTGTAGGCGTGGTAGCGAATATTGAAAACCTCGGACTGGAAGCACTCGGCATTAAAACCGATAAAGGGAAAATTGTGGTGGATGTACATCAGCAAACATCGGTACCCGGTATGTATGCCATTGGGGATTGTACACCCGGCCAGGCACTGGCACACGTTGCTGCCAAAGAAGGTATCAATGCAGCTGAACATTTGAGCGGCCACAAAGTGGAACCGATGGATTACAACAATATACCCGGTTGTACATATACCACACCTGAAATTGCATCCGTTGGGTATACCGAAAAAGCAGCGAAGGATGCTGGGTATGAAATTAAAGTGGGTAAATTCCCGTTCATGGCCAGCGGAAAAGCAAGTGCTGCCGGGGCTACGGAAGGTTTTGTAAAAGTAATTTTCGATGCCAAATACGGCGAATTCCTCGGTTGCCACATGATTGGAGCCAATGTAACTGAAATGATTGCTGAAGCTGTGGTAGCCCGCAAACTGGAAACCACCGCCCATGAAATCCTGAATGCGGTTCATCCACACCCTACCATGAGTGAAGGACTGAAAGAAGCTACAGCCGCAGCATACGGAGAGGCCATCGATATTTAACAAAAAACCTGGTATATAAAAATAAAAAAGAGCATCCCACACAAATGGATGCTCTTTTCGTTTATTCCTAACAGTGATGTATCACATTATCTTCAGTGGTGCGCAGATTTTTTCGATGAATGTATTTTAAAAATCTGTGATATTCAGAGGGAACAAATTTTTTCTGGATCTACGCAGGGAAAATCATCAACTCCCAAAAACTTTCTTAAGTATATCACTCACACGAGCAGCCGGGTTTTTACGGATCTTTTGCTCTTCGAGTGCTATGGTATGAAACAAACCATTCAACGCGCGTTCAGTAACATACATCGCTAAATCCGTTTCCACTTTATTGGGAGACACTTTATTGTATTGTTTAAACACATCTTCCCAGTATGCCGTAGCATTTACTTTATCGAGTGATTGTTCTATTACCGGACGAAACTGTTCAGTTAAACGCACCGTAGTGGCCTGCTTCAGGAATTCCGTAGCCGCAAAATCTCCTCCACGCAAAATATTTAGTCCATCAGTAACCGTCATGCCTTTAATGGCGCTGATAAAAATATCGGTTGCACCGCCTGCAGCATCTTCCGCCGCACGGTTCATCGAAACAATAGCCTTATCTACCAAACTCGACATACCCAATCTGCGCAAGGTAGTCTCCACTTTTTTCGCTTCTTCGGGCATCACAATTTTAATTGCCTCGTTTTTCAGGAAACCATCCGCCCGATGCAGCAACGCTGTACTGTTCACGGCACCGGTACTGAGCGCCTCTTTCAAACCGGCTATGATTTCATCATTCGTTAAACTGCCGGAATTACTTTTGCCGGTCAGTCCACCGAGTACACCCTGCACTTTCGAACTGTCTTTTCCGGCTGCCTTTTTTACTTTGTTCAGATTGATTTGCGAAAATCCTTGGAATGAAAATGTAAGAGATACTAGGAGTAGGATTAATTTCATATGATATATTTTCTCAAATGTAACTTTCATTATCTAAAAAAAGGGTTAATAAACTCTATGACAAATATTTTTTTTGAAGCTCATGTTACCGTAACGCACCATATTTCCACCCGCCATACGCCTTAGTCCGGCACAAAACCTTGTCTACATAAGCTTCACCGGGCTAAGTTGCTGCTGTCGGGGCTATGGATCATGGCTGTAATTACGCATGAAGTATCTATTTGATTAAACACTGATGTATATTTAACGAACATTCACTGAAAGATACTTCATATGAAAAAAATTGCTGTACTTGGCGCCGGAATGATCGGTCGCACCATCGCAGTTGATCTTGCTGCCCACTATCACGTTACGTGTATGGATATCAATGAGCAGAACCTCCACTTACTATCGCGCATAAACGCAAAAGTGCATACTATTGTATGCAACATCCCTGAGTTTATTGAACATCGGGAAAACTTACAGGCCTACGATGGATTCATTGTGGCTGTTCCGGGTTTCATGGGTTTCAGCGTGCTCCGTCAATTGATTCCTCTTGGAAAACCTATTACAGATATCTCATTTTTCAATGAAGATGCACGGGCACTGCATGAGCTGGCAGTTCATTACGGTACACCGGTGATTGTTGATTGTGGAGTAGCTCCGGGATTAAGCAACATTCAACTCGGGTATTTTAACCACCACATGCAACTGGATTCTTTCGCGTGTTATGTAGGCGGACTTCCAAAAGAAAGAACCCTTCCCTTTCAATACAAAGCACCCTTTTCACCTAAAGATGTTATTGAAGAATATACGCGACCGGCACGTTTAATGGAAAACGGACACATCGTTACACGCCCTGCGCTCAGTGAAGTGGAATGGGTAGAGGTGGATGGGGTTGGCACGCTGGAAGCCTTCAATACCGATGGTTTACGAAGTATTCTGCACACCATGGCGCATATTCCAAACATGAAGGAAAAAACACTCCGTTATCCCGGCCATGCGCAACTGATAGAGTCCTTCATCCGCAGCGGATTTTTCAGTCATACCCCGGTTACATTGAATGGTATTCAGGTAACCCCTATGGATTTCACTTCTACACTATTGTTCCATCAATGGGCATTGAAACGCAACGAACCGGAATTTACATATATGATTATTCATGCTACCGGAAAAATGAATGGCAAGCCGGCAAAAGCCACCTTTGAGTTGTATGATGAAAGAGACCATAAATCCGGTTTTTCATCGATGAGTCGCACTACCGGCTACACCTGTACGGCTGCCGCGCAACTTTCCTTACATCAATCACTGCAACCGGGAATTATTTTCCCTGAAAACCTCGGCGGACACACGATGTATTATACCTACATCATGGAATATCTGGCGGCGAGAAAAGTGAAATATAAATTAAAGCTGGAAGAATTATAGTTTAACTGTTTTAAATGTTTTTCGGATACCGTTTCCCGTTACCTTAACAAGGTACACTCCCTTGGGTAACTGACGCATCACGATTTCTGCTTTGGGTGTGGTGAACGATTGCTGCATCAAACGCTGGCCCTGCATATTGAACACCTGCACTACAGCAGGTTCTGTCAGCACATCGAGTGATGTTTCAATGATGAGGCTATGCACAAACGGATTGGGATACACCTGCACACTCACCGTGGGCAATGGACCCGGTTCGGGAGGCAATGGCGCTCCGCTGGCTCGGGTACTATCACATTGAAACGCATTCAACATTTCATTTCTCAATCCGCCTAACGCAAACACACTCCGCATCTTGATTTTTTGTCCGTGTGTAAACATGCTCATACAACCATCGTCGGTAAGGTCCATATAGTTCATAAACATATCGCCGTGGCCGTCTAATGAACAATCACTCACTTTAGGGTATGTAGGGCAACCGTTGTTATAGCTCTTCTGGCGTGGGGTATCATCTACATCATCCGACGCGCAAATGGCATCACCCCAAATATGCTTTAAACCCATCCAGTGCCCTACTTCGTGAGTAGCTGTTCTGCCTTCATTGTATGGCGCACGTAAATTACCTACGGTGCCGAAAACATCCCAGTTTACAACAATACCATCGAGTTCGCGCTGGAAGCCGGGTACAGAGGCGTACCCCAGGCTTCGTCCAAACAAATTGCACACCCAAATATTCAGGTAATGCTCCGGGTTCCAAACATCAGAACCACCGGCACTGGAAAATTTCATGGCATCATCGCCCATAAACGGATTGACCTGGGTGTATTTGCGAACAATGCCTGTTGTGGGGCGTCCGGAAGGATCAACACGGGCCAGACAAAAACGAATGCGTGTATCTGCCGCGAGGTGTTGAAAAGCTGCAGGAATAGCGTGGCGGTTTTCGTTTACAAATCCGAAATCGCGGTTCAGTGCCTCAATTTGTGAAAGCACCTGTGCATTGGAAATATTATGTTCGGGCAAATGATACAGCACATGCACTACCACCGGTATATAGATTATGGCATCCGCTACTGTATCCTGTTGTGTGGCAGAAGCAGTAGAACTGCCGGATGATGGAGTTCTTTGAAAATAAGATACATCCGTGTTACAGGTACGCTGTGCAGTAATATCTGTTACTAAAAAAAGTGCAATCGCAAAAAATAAGGCCCGCATTGAAAAGTTGTTTTGATGGTATCAACATTTTTCAAGAGGTAAAAGGAATAATAAGGCCTTTTAAATAGGATGAGCGGTAAGCGATTACATCAAAAGGATATGTTGGAAAAAGAAAATGGGCCAAAAGACAACCTTCCGGCTCAGAGGATGGTACAAAGTACAACGTATTTAATCAAATTTAAAACTTTTGCACAATTTTTTTTTTACACCCCGGCCGAACTACGTCAGAGTTGGTATTTTCGCCGGATGAAATGCATGAATTTTATATGGTTTTCCGGTTCTATGGCCCTTTTTTTACTGAGTGCCTGCGGTTCAAATGACCGCCCGGCAGAAGACCCTACCCTGCGCACCTCCACCTATGGAATTCCTCCGGCAGCTAATGTAAGTTACACAGTGGTGGCTCAGTATCCGCATGATACGAGTGCCTACACCCAGGGCCTGCAATGGTATAACGGAAAGCTATATGAAGGCACCGGTGACTTTGAAGCCTCTTCCCTACGCATCAGCGACAGAACCACCGGCAGGGTTTTGGAAAAGCATATGATGGGTTCGGAAGAAATATTTGGGGAAGGCATCACCATCCTGCGTGATACCCTGTATCAGCTTACCTGGAAAAATCGTAAAGTATTCGTGTACAGCATCCATGATTTATCGAAGCCCATCAAAACCATTGAGTGGCCGTATGAAGGCTGGGGCATTACCCATAATGGCAAGGAACTTATTATCAGTGATGGTTCTGCCAACTTGTACTTTGTTGACCCCACCACTTTTCGTGTAATGAACACCGTTAGAGTGGCTGACCATCGCGGCACGGTGAAGGAACTCAATGAACTGGAATATATTAACGGGTACGTATATGCGAATGTGTACCTCACATACGACATCGTACAGATTGACCCCGAGAGTGGACATGTAAAGGGCCGTATGCAATTCGATCAGTTATTATCGAACAGTGAAAAAACGAACCGCACGGATGTATTCAATGGCATTGCCTGGGATTCCGCTTCCAATGTACTCTTGGTTACCGGAAAACGCTGGCCCAAATTGTTTGAAATCAGGATGAATCAGTAAGCCCGGGTATAAAAATCCCCGGAAACTATTCAACAATTTGATGGCAAATCATTCTTGATTTCTACAAGCCTCTGATGTAAACCTTTAGATAAACTGTAAGAAACATACAGCATGCTTAGCCTCTCACCTTCCTAAGCACATAGATCAACGAGCTGCAGTGTGAGCGGTGGCGTAGTGTATGGATGTTTGAACGCAATCCGGTGAACACTCCTTTGAGGAAACCCAAACTTCCGCCTTTATATTTTTCACTTAACATACTCACGTAGAAGCTGTCGAACCACATAGGTACAGTTTGTTCTACTGCGAACCCGTGCATTTCTGCCAATTGTTGCATACTCTTTGGAGAGAAATGATATAAGTGCCTGGGTACATCCCACGCGGCCCAATGGGCTTGGTAGTGTTGCGCATCTAAACTGGTATAGTTGGGTACAGCAATCAGCAATACGCCTTTGCCGGCGAGCAACCTGTGCAGGTGATTCATATACTCGTGCACATCATGCACATGTTCCAGTACATGCCAGAGGGTGATTGCGTCGGCTGAAAGGTGGAGGGTAGACAATACTTCGGCAGGGAGGGCTTCAATGCCATGCAATTCAAGTGCCACGGCACGAGCCTGTGCTTCAGGTTCCAACGCCACTACCTTCCAGCCTGATGCCTGCATTGCGCCTGCAAATGCCCCTGTGCCGCACCCCACATCGAGCAATGTGCCCCGGCGGGTTCCTGCCAGTTGGTTTACCAGTTTGCGTTTAGACTTCAACGTTACCGTTCGCACCAAATGATACAACTGGTGTACCAGTCCTTTTCGTGTATCCGTATGCGATATGTACGCATCGGCATGATAATACCTGCCCATCTGATCTGGCTCCGGAATAACTCCTGTAAAACGGACTGTGCAGTCGTGGCAATGGATAATAGGAAACACTTCACCGGTAGCGGTGTAATCCTTAGCCGTTAAACATTGCTGAAGGTTCGCAGAAAGGCATACCGGGCAATTAAGCTGTTGAATCATGTTGAATGGTTGTAAACACCTTTTTATCAGGGAGACACTTCATACGTTTTAGGTGCATGCACTTCCGGTATAGACTGTGTGTTGCCCATTCCCGGCCGGTAACGTCCGTCAATCATATAATAGGTGATAGCTACTGCAGCCATTAAAAACAACACCAGGGCCCACACCCACCACCACGACCGCGCTGTGTTATTGGGTGTGGCGTAATACGCCGTCATTTTTTCAGAATCACTTTCAGTATCTCCTACGAGAATCTGGTGATTATCTCTTCGTACCACGCGTTCTGCAGGTACCGGCGCCCATAATCCGGAGTGGGTTTCCACGCCCTGAAACGACATCTTCCCGTCGGCATCGGCTACAAACGTACCCAGAAAAGGCAATAGTGTTTCCTTACCTGCCACACGTAACCCATCGCAAAATCGATTCAGGTGTTTTCGTGCATCCGTTTCCGTTATACCGGTTGCCCGGGCAATAAATTCAATCAACCCGTTGTCAAACACATTGCTGTCCATCAGGTGGATTTCAGCCACGGGTGCATGCATCAACTGGTCGCCCTGTGCATAGGCCGCATGCCGGTTCAGCACACGTAGCTCCCCTATGCCCGGCAGTGAACATTTTTGTTTGAAAAAGAGATATTCGGCAATCAGGTGCTGCATGTTGTTCGTTCGTAATTACAAATGTACAATGATTCCGCCGAGCAATTGAATTCCATATACCGGATAGAGATTCCAGCGGCGATAGGTATCGTTCAGCACATTGTTCACATCCATCCATACACTGAACTGCTTATTGATGGCATAAGCAGCCCCGAAACTCAGGTCGGTTCCACCTTTCATTGTAAAGGTGCCGTTGTTTTTGTCGAATGACCGGGCACCGCCAAACATATAAATATCACTTTTCAGTTGTAGTTTTTTAAATGCCTGGTACCGTACAGATCCTGAGATTTCGAGTGGCAACATATTCCATGCACGGCTGAACTGTTTCATACCGGTAAACCCGTTTAGTGTTACACTACCATTGATGGTGAATTTATCTTGTAAAATATAACTCACATTTCCGTGGATACGCAGGTTGTTGAGACGTTCCTCCGTTCCGGTAATGAAATGATTGGTAAAGGCCGTAGTATCGTTCAGGAACAACAACGCATCCGACAGTTGAACCCATGACACCTTTCCCCCAATATTAAAATGGCTGCCCAATGAAGTACGGATACCTCCATAAAATTCCGTTTCCTTGGTATTGATTCCGTTCAATGGCCCGCGAATAAACGGATTCATTTGTGTGAGGTTCCCGCCCGTATTCTTATGAATACGGCCTATCCACCCACCCTGCAGTACAAACCGATCGTTCAGATTCACCTCAAAATACACATCAGGCAATATGGAGAACGTTTTATTGTACCAAACCGGCGATAATCCTGCATGGATAAACGCACCAGAAGCAAAGTACTTAACGGCAGGGGATAAACGAATAACGCTGTTGGTAAATGCGGTTTCACCTACATTGCCATCGGGGTTGTAGCGTGTGATATCTGCGTTCGCGGTAAACTTCACCAATAATTCATCACTGAACTTTTTTTCAACCGGCGCATTGATAATGAATGATGTTTCTGTAAACTGATCGGCGAGTGAAAAATGTTGGATGCGGATGGAGGGATCATAATTAATTCCATACGGGCCTGGGCGAGTGTTCTTGATACCAGCCCCTAAATGGAACTGCTGAAAGTACTGCTCCACATCACCTTTCTCCGGCTGATACAATGAATGATCGTAACCGTACAAATGATAACGGTCTAATGCTACCCCGGCAGTGGCATTCAATTCAAACTGTTCACCAAAATAAGTGCCTTTGGCTTGCAGGGCTGTTTTACTGAAATCCTGGTGTTCAATGGGGCCCTTGGAGGATATATGATCTGCATATAGATTCACCACATGCGTTTCACCGTTTCCAAAAACACCGGCAGCCTTCAGGTAGGGAGTTGATATATTTCCGAAGCCGGCTTTTACATAATATCGCTTTCCGATATCAGGAGTGGTATCGGTATCAAGCGCCAGCGCATTGAGCGGTACAGGCTGGTATGCATAAAACAATTTTTGTACAGGAACTGAATACGGAGCCACACGCCGGTTGGTATCCTGTGAGAGATGCGTTCCGGAGAATTGAATTTTAGAAGCATTGCGTAACACCGGTTTATAGGTAGATATAATTTCTACTGAGGGTTGACGAGTGGTATCGCGCTGTGCGATAACCGTATTTCCGGCAAGCAATACAGACGCAGTGAAAAAAATGTATTTCATATCAATGTCAGATGTAGGGTTAGTCAGCTAATTTGGATTGTTTCTTTTCTTCGGTGATAGCCTGATTCAATTTTTCACGTGCCTCCTGTTTCAGTTCTGGTATGGCAGCATTTTCCGCCACACTTTCATAGGTTGCTTTTGCATTGAAATAATCTTTCTGTTTCAGGAAGATATCACCCAATAAAATATACGAACGTGTGAGCCAGAAATCATATGAACCGGTTTCTTTAATCACTGCGTTCGCTGCTTTTTCCGATGCCTTTAAATCGTTCAATATAAAATAACTCACAGCTGTTTCATAACGGGCTTCTGCACCCCAGCCCGATTTATTAATAACCGACACCGCTTTAAATGCCTGAATAGCACCGGTATGGTCGTTTTTGAGTTGGAGCGATTTACCCAGTACCAGATTGGCAATGGATTTATCATCAGTACTCAATCCTTTTTTTGAAAGCAACTCTTTGGAAATTTCATTGGCCTCGTCGTAGTCTTTGAGTTGATACAAACTCCTCACCAATCCCCGCAATGCAATCATCAGGTTTTCCTCCGTTGCAGCATTTTCCCTCACCATTAAAAAGTATCTTTTGGCGGCTGCATAATCTTTGGTTTCGAAATACGTAATTTGCCCGGCTTCCAATGCAGCACGTTCATAATACGTACTCAATCCGCTGCGAATTACCTGATCGAATCCGCGCAACGCTTCTGTAAATTGTTTTTTCTCCAAATAGCAAATGCTGCGGGTGTAACGGGCATCAAGGATGTACCGGCCATTGGCGTACTCCGACATATAGGTTTCCAGTCCGGGTATAGCGGCATCACACCCCTTGCTGGCATAACGCATTGAAACTGCCGCGTAGCTGAGGGAATCTGCTTCCGAAACATCCACATCTCTGCCCACTTTACGCATCAGCGCCAGGTAATCATTCAATCTGTTTTCCTCTACATAAATATCTTTCACAATCGTCATGGCTTCTTCTGCCTCCGGAGTGCGCGGATAGCGTTCAATCAGTGTAGTGTACTGGTTCAATGCTTCGCGGTTATTGCCCGTGTTGTAATGAACCAATCCGAGTTTCAGATACGCCTTCGGTTTAAGCGCGCCGTCGGGAGCCGCCAATATTTTATTCAGATATGGTACCGCGGCGTTGAATTTTTCATCGGCAATGTGGGTTTGCGCCATCTCAAAGTTTGCGTCCTGCAACAAGGTACTGCCGGGGTACGATTTCTCCAGTTGCTGCATGATTTTAATTTTCTCTGCACTACTGCTCACACCTGCAATCATAGCGGTTTGATACATCGCATAATCAGCGGATGGCCATCCCTGGCGAGTTATTGCATTATATATTCCACTGGCTTTATTGAATTCACGCAGCATGTAGTGTGCATCCCCTAAACGTACATACGCATCTTGTTTCACCGGTGTGGTGGCAGTGGCAGCTGAATGACTCACTGCCTCAAATTGTGTTTGTGCAGCACGGTAATTTTCCTTGTACAGGTAACTGTACCCCAAATTGTATCTCGCAGCATCCATATTGCTTTCACCCTGGGCAGGCACGTTGGCCTGAACGAACTGTGTACCATGACGAATCGCATCATCATAACGTTGTTGCCTAAACGCAATTTCACTTTTCCAGAAGTGTGCATAGGCCGTCAGTGATCCGGCATTCGGGTTAGACAATACATCTGACAATAACATATCCGCCGCAGCCAGTTGCTGGTCATTAATAAGTTCTATGGCTCGCCCATGTAAAATGCGGGGATAGGATTTTTGCATAGCCATGGAAGGATTATTAAATCCACGGTAAATTTCGAGGGCTTCGCGATAGTTGTTGGTATTGGCTAAAATAGCAATCAGAATTTCCTTGGCTTCCGTATCGAGTGAAGAAGCGGGATAATCGTTGATATAGCTTCTGATTTCCTGAAGGGCGATATCCTGATATCCCAATTCATAGGATAATTTGGCGTAGTTGAATCTTGAAATGCGTTGTTGTTCGGCATGGCTGCTATTGAGCGCACTGAACTGAAACGCGCTACGTGCATTGGGCTTATCTCCGGCATTCAGGTAGAGGTCGCCCAGCAAATACATACTGTTTTGCGCCATGGAATCACGTTCGCTGCTCAGTTGTTTAAAACCGTCGATGGCTTTAGGATAATCTCCTGTCATGTAATAACAAAAACTCAGTTCGTACAACACTTCCTTACTTACTTTATCAGATTGTGCTACATAATCCTCCAGTAAGGGTAATGCAGTACGGTAGTCCTGCTTTTCAAAATAGAGTTGTCCGATCAACAACTTCAATTGTTTTTCATAATACAGTGCCCCGCCTTTTTCCAGCACGGAAGACCCATACCGCATGGCCTCATCTTTCATCCCCTTGAAATAATAAATCTCCGCAATATAATACGGCACCACTCCCTGAAAAGGATCCGTAGTTTCAACCAAGCGGAATGCAGACAATGCCTTATCATAATCCTTATCCCGGTAGGCAATGAAACCATAATAGTAATTGGCGGGAATGTAGTAAGGATGATCCGGCAACTGATGAATTTCATCGAACAGGGGTTTGGCCTGGGCATATTGTTTCAAATTAAAATAACCGTATGCTTTTTCAAATTTTGCATTGGCTACTTCCTCGTTAGACAGGTTATCCCATCCTGCAATATCAAAATACTCAATAGACTTTTCATATTTTCCGGTGAGATAATAATAATGTGCAAGATGGTATCCCATCAATTGTTTACGTGGCACATTACCAGTACTGTGGATGTAGGTTTCTGCAGCGTCCGCGGCGGCTTCATGCATCAGTTTTAACCGGCATGCCAGGTAGTAGTATTGAACATCCTCCACCCTGTACGTGAAATCACTGATGGTATTCGGCGGATACATTTCTGTAAGCTCGTACAACAACGGATATGCCAGCGCATAATGTTCATTGATAAAAAATTGCTGAGCTGTTTTCAATTTCAACTCAGGATCTGTAACGCTGTGTGTTCCCTGGGCCATTGAAACAGATTGAAGCATGACAAAGGTCAGCGCAAATAGGAAAGGTTTTAACATCATCGGATTATTTCTTTTACCGTGGGCAAATTTATAACTACATACCTATCATTGATGGATAAATTCCATAAAACTTGTACGCAAAATGTAAACAAAATCAATCTAATCGAATCTCGCTGTTAAAAGATTGGTAAACCAAAATGGTCAGCAATTCGCTGAAAGCCGTTATTTTTATGCGTTAACTGATACCAATGAAAAAATTAACCTCTACCAAATACAGTGCTGCTGCATTTTCTGTGGCATTGTTGCTCCTTCGGATTGTTACCGGCGGACTTATGATGAACCACGGGTACGAAAAACTGATTTCTTTTTCGGCCCGAAAAGATACATTCATGAATTTTTTGGGATTGGGCAGCACCTTATCCCTGTCCCTCACCATCTTTGCCGAATTCTTCTGTGCATTGTTTATCATACTTGGCTTGTTTACCAGACTGGCAGCCATTCCGTTGATTGTGGTGATGTGTGTGGCTTTATTCAAGGCACATCAGGGGAGTTTCTTTGGTGATGGTGAGATGGCCACCTTGTACCTCGGTGCCTTTTTAACGATATTAATTGTAGGCCCGGGACGATTCAGCATTGATGCCATGACCGGAAAATAAGACCATGTATACATTTGATACGCCGATACGGATCCATTATGCACTCACCGACCAAATGGGTGTGGTATATCACGGGCACTATGCACAATTTTATGAAATTGGCAGAACCGAAGCCATCCGGAATCTTGGTTATACGTATAAAGATGTAGAGGCCATGGGCATCATCATGCCCGTAGTGGATTTACATATGAAGTTCATACAACCCGCACGGTACGATGATATCATCAACGTACGGATTACCATACTGGAGCTGCCGCTGCACCATAAAATGGTTTTTCATGGTGAAATTTATATTGGAGAGAAACTCATCAATACCGGAACAGCCACCTTATACCTGATGGATGCCCAAACCATGAAACGGGTTACCATGCCGGCACCCCTGATGGAAAAATTGAAGCCGTATTTTGAAGTGTAATCCGTTGAAGGATGTAGAGATGATTGGCCGCGTTTACTGCACTTTCAATATATCAAGCACCTTCCACATTTTTTCTCTAACCGAGGAAGGGTTTCCGTCGAAGTTGTTTACGATGAACGCAAACACATATTCTTTTCCGGAGAGTGATTTTACAATACCGGCATAAGACCGCACGCCACTGATATACCCGCTCTTCATGCGGATGCCGTTCATCACCGGCAGGTTTGAATAAAAACGATTAAACCAAGGACGGGTACGTGCAAAGTTTATTGCTTCTACCAGGGTTTGGGTAGAAATTTTGTTGTTGGGCGACAAACCGCTGCCATCAATGATTTGAATGGCGCCCGAAGATATCCCGCGGTTCATCCAGAACTCGCGAATCACCTCTATTCCACAAGGCGTACACGCCCCGGCACCTTTCACCCATCCAATGGTTTTCACAAAACTTTCTCCGAAAGCATTGATGCTTTTTTGAAGAAACCAGTAATCCATAGCGGCGTACACCGGTGATTGAATGGTATCGGTGAGGGTGAATGAATACGATGGTACCGCTGCCCCACTTCTGCGCAGGGCACTGTATCTGTAAAACGTATCTACATGAATGTTATTTGTAGAAAAATAGTGCTGTAATTCAAATCCGAAAGCTTCGGCGGGATCAGGCATTGCCCCTGATATTACAGCTTGTTCCACCCCCATGCCAATTGTACCCTGAATGAACAAACGGGTTTGATAAGGAGAGGAGTAAATGGATGTTTGATCACCTGTTCCTTTCTCACCGGTGGTTACAAAATTCGTAATGTGTTCTTTCAGCCATAAAGGATCAGTGGCAATGATAGCAGCAGAATCGCCTTGTTTTAGGGCAGGCTTTAACGTGAGTTTAAAATGATTCTCTCTCCAGTTGAATCCCCAGGCACCCGCTCCGTAATAATTACCGATGTCTTCCCAAACCCATCCTTTTGGTACGGGTTGATATCCAAACTCCATATCATTGATGTACACTGCGTGAAGTGATTGAATTTTTTTCTCGTTCAACATTCTGCCGATACGCTCCAGCATAAGAGGGGCCTGTGTAGCCGACCAACGGTGACTTCCAAAAGCAGGATCGCCGCTGCCATTGATGCGCAGGATGTGCCGCCCTTTAACATCCTTAGCCATTTCAATACTGGTGCTGTACGTAAAATCTTGTCCGAGTAATTCATATCCCGAAATACTGGTCAACACTTTTAATGCACTGGCTGGTGTGAGTCCGTACAAGCCACCATGATTGAACAAATAGCGGTTTTGTTGTACATCCCATACAGATAATCCAATCACAGCATGTTTAAACTGATCATCCTGATACAGTTGCTGAATGGCTGATTCCAGTTTTTTATCTGATTGTGCATACAATGAAACAGACCAACAAATAAAAAGGGCAGGTAAAATGCTTCTCATCTTCGCTAAATTGCACTAAAATTATTACAAAGCATGTTAAATGCAAGCATCATAACCATTGGCGATGAATTACTCATTGGTCAGGTAATAGATACGAACAGTGCCTGGATTGCCCGCTCCCTGAATCCGATGGGCATTGCCATACAACGTAGGGTATCGGTGGGCGACGATGCACACCAAATCCGTCAGGCACTTGATGAGTGCCTCGCCTGTACCGATCTGGTATTTGTAACCGGTGGATTGGGCCCAACCTCAGACGACATTACCAAACCGTTGTTGTGTGCGTATTTTGGAGGCAAGATGGTGATGAATGAAAGTGTACAGGCACACATTCAACACTTGTTTGAACACCACCTTAAGCGTCCGGTTTCACCCCGGAATCTTCAACAAGCCATGGTGCCAGACGTATGCACGGTGATCCCCAATGCGCAGGGCACCGCCCCGGGAATGCTTTTCAAAAAAGAGCATAAACTCATTTTCAGTATGCCGGGTGTACCATTTGAAATGAAAACCATGATGGAAGAGCAAGTGATGCCGATGCTGAAAAAATCATTCCCGTTGCCTCCCATACAACACCGCACATTAATGGTATCGGGCATACCGGAATCAAACCTGGCCGATTTATTGGTACCGTATGAAGCACAGCTTCCGGATGGCATCACCATTTCGTATTTACCCAATTTCGGACTCATACGGTTAAGGCTATCCGCAGATAATATTTCTACTGAATTGTTAGATGCACAGTTCAACACCTTGCAAGTTGCTGTTGAACCTTACCTGGTAGTTAATGAAGATATCTCCATTGTAGAAGTGGTGGCGCGCAAACTGATTGCACATCAGGCCACTTTATCTACAGCAGAGAGTTGCACGGGTGGTTTTTTATCACACCGAATTACTTCGTTTGCCGGTTCATCTCAATATTTCAAAGGCAGCCTGGTTTCATACGAAAACGATATTAAGCAACGGTTGCTTGGGGTGGAGGAATCTGTTTTAATGGAACATGGAGCGGTGAGTGAGCCGGTAGTCCGGCAAATGCTCCAGGGTGTTTTACAAGTTATGCAAACCGATTATGGCATAGCCCTGAGTGGCATTATGGGACCGGGTGGAGGAACACCTGAAAAACCCGTAGGCACTTTATGGATAGCCGCAGGATCCCGAGAGGTTCAACGTACCAAATGCATCAAACTTCGATATAGTAGACAAAACAACATTGAAGCCGCCGCTGTACAGGGATTTCATTTATTGTTGGAAACGATTGGCAGTACGCCTTAAAAGTAAGGCCTCAAAACGACGATTTTGTGTACATTTGTGCCGAAAGATCATTAAATATACAATACAATTTATATGAGTTTAGTTGACCTGGTAATGCCCAAGCTTGGAGAAAGTATCATGGAGGCCACCATTTTGAAATGGCATAAAAAGCCCGGAGATACCATTCAGCAGGATGAAACTGTTTTAGATATTGCTACCGACAAGGTAGATAGTGAAGTACCTTCTACAGCCGCCGGTGTTATTGAAGAGATTTTATTTAATGAAAATGATGTGGTACCGATTGGTACTGTGATTGCAAAAATTCGCGTAGGTGCCTCTAATGGTCAGTCGGCCGCACCCGCACCTGCTGCTCCTGTGTATGAAGAAGCCAAAGTGGTGGAGGAAGTGCCTTACCAGCCTCAGGCAGCTGCACCGGCCGGCAATGGTTCTAAGGTTCGTTTTTATTCACCACTGGTATTAAATATTGCACAAAGTGAAGGCATCAGCATGGCTGAGTTGGAGCAAATTCCCGGAACCGGACAGGATGGGCGCGTGAGTAAAAAAGATATTCTTGCTTATGTGGCCAACAAAAGCCAATCTACTCAACCGGCTGCCCCGGCACAACCTGTTGCAGCACCGATAGCTCAAACTCCGGCCGTAGTTCAACCCGCAGCGCCAGCGCCGGTATATTCAGGTAATGTGGAGATTATAGAAATGGACCGGATGCGTAAGATGATTGCCAAGCACATGGTAGACAGTAAAGCCACATCACCCCATGTAACCAGTTTTGCAGAGTGTGATGTTACCAATCTTGTATTGTGGAGAAACCGGATTAAAAAAGAATTTGAAAAAAGAGAAAACGAAAAAATAACGTTTACCCCCCTGTTCATAGAGGCCATCGTGAAGAGCATCAAAAAGTATCCAATGATGAGCAGTTCTGTGGATGGTGATAAAATCATCATCAAAAAAGATCTGAACATTGGTATGGCAACGGCCTTACCGTCCGGCAACCTGATTGTGCCCGTGATTAAAAATGCCGATCAGTTGAATCTGGTAGGTTTAACCAAGCAGGTGAATGGTTTAGCGAATGCGGCGCGCAACGGTAAATTGAAACCGGATGATACTGCGGGCGGAACATTCACCTTAACCAATGTGGGTACATTCGGCAGCATTATGGGAACTCCTATTATCAATCAGCCTCAGGTTGCAATTATGGCCGTAGGTGCTATTAAAAAACGTCCGATGGTGATTGAAACCGATCAGGGAGATACCATTGGTATACGCCACATGATGTACATCTCATTAAGTTATGATCACCGTATCATTGATGGTTCGCTCGGTTCTACATTCCTGAACGCTGTTTCCAAAGAACTGGAGAACTTTGATCCGAACAGACCGATTTAATTTTTTACCGAATTAATAATATAAAAAAACCAGGCGCTTCGAAGACGTCTGGTTTTCTTTTTTAGTTCACAAAGGCAGTATGTTTTAACCATCCATCAGAAACTTTACATTCTTTTTCAGCATTTCCCCTTTATCTGAGTAATCAGTTTGCCCGCGATGTGTGCTCAACTTTCACTGCCCTTTTCTCCTACAAACCAGTGCTCCTTGTTTTTGAACAACACATTGAATGTGGTTAACGTTCCATAGATTCTGGTGATATATTGTTGTAAGTTTACTTTGTCTTCATCGGTTAATTTTTTATGCGCGTTAATTTGTTGTTCCATCACCCGGAGCCTGTCGCGCAACATCACAATTTTATGAAAGAAAACGTCTACCGGTATTTCCTTGGGCTTTTGTGATTTATCGGCAGGCTGCAGTAACAGAGTGCCTCCCATCCAACGATCGCCTAAGGGCACTACTTCGGTTATTTCAGCCCATTGGCGCAGGATATGCAACAGGCTTTTCTCCACTTCTGAATGTGTTTCAATTTCAGCGGTAACATTTTCAGGAATAATTTCATCGAGCTGCGTATCGGTTTTATTAATTTCCTTCACGCCATGATGAATAAACGAAATAAGGTAGGTAGCATAACGCACCCCTACGATAACGCCCGGGCCATGCTGTGTGTGCTGTAACCGGGTACCAATGCCTAATACTTTTTCCATACAATTTTATTTCAGGTGAACAATATTAAAGTAAACACAGGAATTTTCCATACGTTACAACTGTTCTCTGTGCCACAGATAGAATATAAATCCTGTAAGTATCAACCCAATCCATCCCAAACACATTCCGGCCAGCACATCTGAAAAATAATGCACTCCCAGATATACACGGCTGAGCGCTATTACAGATGCTGTGATGAAGCAAGTGAATTGAAAAATCCGTTTCCAAACAACGGTAAGGGATGAACGCTGAATAAGATATATCAGTAATCCAAAGAATGTGAAGCTCATGTATGAATGCCCGCTGGGAAAACTCATGCCCGATACTTCGCCAATGAGTGAATGATCCGGCCGCTGGCGTTTAAAGATATTTTTCAGCATCAACATCATCAACAAACTGGAAACAGCTATAATGAAAATATGCAGCGTAAGCCATTTATTTCTGAGAGAATAGAATGCCCATGCCATCAGGAGCAAATAAGCCGGCACCAATACCCACGCAGAGCCAATAAAAGTAAACACCTTCATCAACCCGGAAACGAACGCTGATTGGTGGCTTCGGACATAAATGAACACTTTTTCATCCCACACCAAGGATTCGTAGTGAAACACCAACAATACCTGATAGACGAAAACGAAGGTAGCAGCCAGTAGCAGCAAGATTAAAAAAGATTTTTCCCAGGAGGAAAAGCGTAAATGATGATGGCTCTTCAGGCGACTCATTCCTTAAAAATACTTACAATTTAAGAGCACACAAGGAAATAGCTTCAGCTTTTCCTTTGAGGTCTACCCTCCCGAGATTATCGCATTGCCATGCTTCCAACCCGGCAAAAGCCCTGAATTCTTCCGATACAATATAATTGGCATTGAATTCGGTGCATGCACTCCGGATGCGGGCTGTAGTATTCATCGTATCGCCGCTGATGGCCAGGTCTTTTTTGATTACCCCAATTTCACCAATCGTTACTTCCCCCACATGTATGCCCGCTCTAAACGATGGCACTTCATTAAATTTTCTTCTAAACCGGTTGTTGTTTTTTTGAATCATCTTTCTCGCATCAATAAGCGATTGAATAGCCCTGCGGGCGTTTTTTGGCGTTGCCGGCCAGGAAACCACCACTTCATCTCCTACATACTGATAAATCCTTCCGTAATTATCAATGAGGGCGATAGAAACCAAATTGATGAATTCGCGGATGAACATAAAATAACGCTGATGTGCCAGTCTTTCAGCGATGGGTGTAGAATCTTTCAGGTCGATAAACATAACAATGCGTTTCTCTTCCTTTGGAATATAATATTTACCCACCAGGATATCTTTAAAAACACCGGGAGCATACTTTTCATTGATTTCTATATACAACTGCGTGAGCACCAGCAAGAGCACCCAATAAAATGTTCTTTGTAAAAACCAGTCTACGTATCGGGAAGCTTCAAAAAAACGATCTACGGTTTCCCTGAATGTAAAACGGTCAATAAACATGTGTTCAATTAGGTACACCAAGAAGTTCATGAGTAAAGCAGCAATCAACACCGCCAGAAATTTCACGAGCAGATTCAGCCATAGCGGATATTTTTGAACAAACCGCCGCAAAGTAGCCGGAAAAAAATAACTGATAAACAGGGAGATACTAAACACAAATACGGCACGAAAGAACATACTCTTCTGAGGATCTTCCATGTCTGCCCGGTTGAATATGTATACACTCACCGCATCAATGACAGTCCATACAACTGCAATGGTAAACATGGTTTTCAGGCGGTAATACGTTACTCCGGAAATGCCTTTAAACAATGAGAGGCGTGTTTTCATTTTTTAGCCGACAAATATTTATAAATTTCTTCCTGAGCATTCAGTGTTTTATTTCCCTGACCCTCCACCGGCACATTCATCAGATTTCGGTTGATATACATGCCTTGGGTATTGTCTTTCCACTGCAGGTTAAAATAATGTTCCATATCTTTTCTGAAAGTAGGATTGTTTAAACGTACTGCCACTTCAATGCGGTTTCTCAGGTTGCGTATCATCAGATCTGCTGAACCGATATACACGGTTGCCTCTTTGCCGGTTCCAAAAATGAAAATACGGGAATGTTCCAGAAAGCGGTCTACAATTCGTTTTACCTTTATGTTATCACTTTTGCCCGGGATGCCCGGTATCAGGCAGCAAACACTTCTCACCAACAATTGCACTTCCACACCGGCACGCGAAGCCTTGTACAATAAATGTATAATCCACGGATCTTCAAGGTTGTTTACTTTTATTCGGATGAGTCCACGGCTGCCCGTTTGGGCTTTTTCCATTTCCACCCGGATGTGCCGTTCCAGTTCATCCTTCATATTGAATCTTGCAACCAGTAATTCATTAAAATGCAAAACCGGTTTTTGTGCGATGGCGGTGTGTTTCTTTAAGAAATTAAACAGGGTTTGTAACTCATCCACCACAGAGGCTGCAGTAGTGAACAACACATGGTCGGTATAAAACTTTGCGGTAGATTCATTGAAATTACCGGTACTGATTACGCCATACAACTGATACCCTTTACCTTCTTTACGCTTTACCAAACCCACTTTGGAGTGTACTTTAATGGCAGGACTGCTATAGATAAGTTTAATTCCGGCTTCTTTCATGATGCGGCTCCAGCGGATATTGTTTGCTTCATCAAACCGTGCTTTCAACTCAATGAAGCAGGTTACTTTTTTTCCATTACGTGCGGCAGAAATGAGGGCATTTACAATATGGGATTCAGCCGCTACCCTATAGAGCGTGATATACATTTCCGTTACATGCATATCCACGGCGGCCTGATTGAAAAAACTCAACACCGGAGCATACGACTGATACGGCAGATGTAACAATACATCTTTTTTAAGCATGAGATTAAACACATCGCCCCGCACCGCTTCTTTGGGAAATACAATGGGTTTAAATGGTGTAAAATAGAAGGGTTTTCCCAAAGAGGGAAACGACATCAGGTCGCTCAGGTTGTGGTACTTCCCACCTTCAAACATATCTTCCTGTTCCACGTTGAACAAGGCAGCCAGAAACATCCGCAGCCGTAACGGCATACCCGTTTCAAACAGAAATCTGGAAGGGGGTGCTATATTTCGCTTGGCCAGCTTTTTTTCTACGCGGTCGAGTATATCCGGACTGTATTCATCATTCAGGTTGATATCGGCATCGCGGTTCAGTTTAATGCTGTACACACTATCTACTTTAACACCCGGGAATAAACGCGGTATGTTGAAACGGATGATATCGTCAATAAAAATCACATACTGCTGGCCTTCTATAGAACTCAGTTCATAAAAGCGTTTAAGCTTAGCCGTTGGTATGTTCACTACATCATGCCGAAGAAGCTCACTGTCTTTCTCCCTAGAAGAAACTACGAGGTACGGTTTGTTGTTTTCCGGAATAAAATGATACGCAGTTGCCGAGCCTAAACGAATCGGCTGAATAAAGGACAACACTTCTGTATGAAAAATTTCCCGCACCTCTTCTTCGTGTTCTTTCCTGATTTTATCGTTGTAATACATGGTGATTCCATGGGTTTTCAACTCAGGAATTATCATGGAATTCAGAATGCTGCCGAAGGTTTGTAAATGTTCATTCACTGTTTCCTGAATACGATTGACTACACCCGGTTGTTGCGGGATAATCATTTTCTGGATGGTTTTGCTGTCGAGCTTTGATATCGCTACCACTTCCGGATAGCGAACGTGAAAAAACTCATCCAGATTAGATGAAAAGATGGCCATGAACTTCATTCTTTCAAACAAGGGCAAATCCGTTCTTTCTGCTTGTTTGAGCACCAGTTGATTAAAGGCCAGCCAGCTTAAGTCGCGGTTAAAAAACATATCCTTTATTATTGTGTTAACGGTAGCATTACTTCACCGGTTTTAGTAACAATGTTGTTTGCAATTGTTTTTTATTTTGTGCTTTCCCCTGCTTTAAAAACTGCCTGCAATACGCTGTGTAATACTGATGAACTTCCATGAATCGGATGGTTTCCTGATCGAACATTAACTTACTAAGTTTTTCTTTTCGATCTGCAAACACTTCCCTGAATATTCTTTTATTGGTATCCCAAAAATCTTTTGTACCCAGATTAAAGGTATCGGCATCACAAATAATTTCTTCAAGTAAACCGACAGGCTTTCGTGGATAACGTGTAGCCAAAATACAGCGTGTAATTTCCTCTACGTGTGCATGCGTTAAACCGAGTTCAACAGCCATATTTTTCAACACCTCAGCACTTTTCAGTTCGTGTTTTTTGGGATCGGTGAGCAGGTATCCGGTATCATGAAACCAGGCGGCTACATACAACACCATCAATTGCTCATCCGTAACCGGGTAATGTGCGGCAATTTCGAGGGTTTTATGCACCACATACGTAGTATGTTGCAGGTTGTGGTAGGTTAAATTTTTTTTGCCATGCTGTTCAAAAAACTGGGTGACTGCTTTTTCCGTTTTGGCAAAAACCTTATTGTATGATGGTTGGTTCACGATTGTACAGTTTAACAAACGGGTACTGCATGTACTCCTGTACAAATCTACTTAAAGATTATCAGCCCCTGATGCTTCATCTATAAACCCCCATTCACTACGCAACTGAGCCAAATGTGCGGGTGCCAGCCGGGGCGATGCATAATGACCGGCCAGTTGTTTTTGACGGAAGGCTTCATAAAGTGTAACGGCACAGGCAACCGATATATTTAATGATTTAATAATCCCCACCTGAGGAATAACAAAATTTCCATCGCATTGGCTCAACAGTTCCTCACTCACTCCGCTGTGTTCATTACCAAATACCAGTGCCACACGCCCGGTCAGCTTCAGTTGATATAATGCTACCGCTTCATGGCTAAGGTGTGTGCTGTAAATTTTATCGTAGCGAGCTCTCAGTTGCTGAAAGCAGGCCGCGGCATCTGTAAACTGATGAATGGTTAACCATTTGGCTGCACTGGAGGAACTGCGGGCACCCCATTTTTTATGTGGTGGAATCATTGTATTGAGGATATACACTTCCTGAATACCTACGGCATCACAGGTACGCATAACTGCAGATATATTGTGGGGATCAAACACATTTTCCAGCACTACGGTTATGTCGGGCTGACGCTTATTCAGCACATCGGTGAGCCTTTTATCTCTTTCAGGAGTCATTGTTCAAAATTATAATTGATCAAATGCAACATCCACCCCTAAACCGGGCTTCATGGGCATTTCGTAATAACCATTTATCGGCAATAACGGACTACCGGAATGTTCGTTCAGCAATAAGGGACCATCCGCATCCAGCCAATCTGCCATAGGCGCCAGATGCAGCAAAGCCGCCGTACCAATGGTACTTTCGTTCATACAACCCAGCATCACTTTCAGGTTTCTGGATTTTGCGTCACGGATCATTCTCCTTGCGGGTGTGATGCCGCTACATTTGGTCAGCTTAATGTTCACTCCATGAAATACATCAGCACACGTTTCCACGTCTTTCTCCGTCACGCAGGATTCATCGGCCACTAAAGGTAACGGCGATTCCCTTTTTAGCAGTACTTGTGTTTCGCAGTCATTTTTTGAAATGGGTTGTTCTACACATTCCACGTTGAGGGATGCCAGCCGTTTCAATTTATCTAATGCCTCGGTAGATTGCCATCCTTCATTTGCGTCTACGCGGAAAGGTTGAGTAGAGTGTTTACGTAAACTTTCAATCAATTCGATATCGCCATCAAAACCCATTTTCACTTTATACACGGGCCAAGGCAGGGCTTGCATTTTTTCAAGCATCACTTCGGGTTTGTCTATGCCAATGGTGTAATCCGTCACCGGTAGTGTGTTTGTATCGAATCCCCATAAACGATGCAGTGGCATTTGTTTGAGTTTTCCCCAAATATCCCATCCGGCCATATCCAACGCACATACTAAGAAGGGATGATTCGGGAAGAGATGATGCAAATAATGCCAGAAACGTTCCGGATCCGTGAGGGCAAACTGTTCCACTGCCCGGCGTTTGAATTCGAGTGCCTCCAGCATATTGGCCGCGGTTACTCCATAGTATGCAATTGCGGGGGCTTCGCCATATCCCTTTATTCCAAAATATTCCAATTCAACAATGAGTGCTTCCTGGTGGGTTTTGGTTCCCTTGGAAATGGTGAACGGGTATTTAAACGGAAGATGTACCATCTTCGCACGTACTTTCATTTTCATTTAAGCCCTCCCGCTTTTACGAATCCATTTATGTAATTTTGCGGCCAGTGCCTGTTGGTCAGATAAATCTTCAACGGTAAGGTGTACACGATAATCCCATACATGGTCGTCATTGCCGGGATCATTGATTCTGTAATGCGTTGGGTCTTCAATGTGCAGGTCCTTATCTGCAATTAACACATCCTGTAACAGAAACACCACCCACATAGCGGGTGATTGCAATTGTCTTTGCAGGATCAACTTCACCAGCTCGGGTGTGCAGGTTTGAGGCGTTTGGCCTTCTTCCTGTAATACATGCTGATAATAATATTGTGCATCATCAGGATGTTGTTTCCACCACAATGCAACGGGTTCCATATCATGGGTTGATGGTGTTACAACAGACATGTACGGAGCGTTGCCAGGATGGGCGAAGCGTTCTTCCATTCGATGCGGCATGCGTTCTACATACAACGACAATACGTCCATTTTTTCCAGCACGCCCGGCACCATGGGAGGCACCATGCCTAAATCTTCTGCGCACAGCATCATGGTAGTTGCCTGCTTCATCATACTCAATTTTTCGGTGCCTGATTTCAACCATACATCATACTGCCGCTCTCCAAAATACTGATGATACAATTCATTTAAAATATGCTTTTGATCTTCCGGGAGAGATTGAAACGATGGTGTTTGTTGCATGTTCATCCTGAAATGATACTGCTCATCTACTTTGATAAAAATTACATTGGCCATCAATTCACGTAATGCATCTGCAGATGGATCAGGATGTTCATTGAGCCAGGCATCCAGCGAAGCCATGGAATTGAAAACGGATTTAAAACGGTTCTCTTCAAAATACATTTCTGTTATCCGTCCTTTATCTTCCCTGAAATAAAAATAAAGCACGGCTGCATTGATGAAGGGATCACATAATCGTTCTTCATTCATCTGCACCCCGGCCATAGAAAGTTCGTGGGCAGTAAATCCTTTCGCCGGATGAAACATTCCGAGTTCGCCGGTTTTCTGTCCGAGCGGGATGCTCCAAATCCTGAATAATCCGATTACATGGTCTATGCGCACGGCATCAAAATACACAGACAAGGATTCGAGGCGCATCCTCCACCAACGATACTCCTCCTGTTGCATGGCTTCCCAGTGGTATGTGGGGAAATTCCAGTTTTGTCCGCCCGTACTAAAAGCATCCGGTGGCGCGCCACTTTGTTGATTCAAGTGAAAGAGGTGTTTGTACATCCACGTTTCCACACTGTGTCGTCCTACACCAATTGGCAAATCGCCCTTTAACACCATGTCGTGTGTATGAATATGGTATACGGCTTCTTTAAACTGCAGGTGCAAATGGAATTGTACATAGTAATAAAACGCGATACCGGAATAGTGCGGGCTGCCCGGTTCGGCCATGGCATGTATACTTTCTTCTTCGTACACAGCGTACTCACCCCACTGCGTGTGATCCGCGGTTTGATATGTATCCCTCAGGTAACAGAATACTGCATACGGGACAAGCCACTCACGGTTTAAATCAAAAAAATCGAACCAGGCAAAATCATCTTTGAATGATAAACCATCTGCTTCATAAATCATACGAAGTACCTTCATGCGGTGATGATATACACCCTGGAAATCAATTTTATCCAGTGCATTGAGCCGGGAGGCTTCCGCTTCCATTTCGTCAGGCACAACCACTCCGGTTTGGATGATAAGTTTGCGTACGTCTAGATGGTAAGGGTGTAATGCAAATGCAGATATAGCAGCATACGGATAAGAATCTTCAGGCTGACCGATAGTAATGGTATCGTTTACGGGTAACAGTTGTATCATTTTGAAACCGGCGGATGCGGCCCAGTCAGATAATTCCATTAAATCAGTGTACGTTCCGGTTCCCCAGCCGGAGGCAGAGCGCAGGGACAACAGATGTATGTTTAAGCCGGCACCTTTCCAGCGGAGCGGATTAATTTTCGGGTACTGGTGCACGATAGTTTGTCCTTTTTTACCCGCCGTATGTAACATTCTGTTCTCGCCTTCTTCAAAAGTTTCGATGCGTTTATTTTCCAGATCGTAAATAGCATATTTGTATTCAATGGAACGCTCTTTACCCAGATTGAGTTTTGCTGTCCAGAATCCGTCTTTTTTATACATCATGAGCGGACGTTCCGCATCCCAGTCGTGCAGTTTCTCTCCTGCCCCTGTAACACATACTGCCTTACCGGGTGGAAGCGGCGGTATACCTGCACGAAGCACCACATTGAAGTTTTTATCGGCCGGTTTCTTCACCGTAGTACTGCCCCGCTCCAGTAACGTGCGGAAAGGTTTGGTATAAAATATCTCGGACTGATCTGGTACAGGAATCTCATCAATAATATCCAGTGTATCCCCTTTATGTTTTCTCAGATCCACAACGCGGCCCGTGAATAATTTCACCACATCCCCAAAATCTGTATAGCGGATACAATCATATTTTAGTGTAGGCAGGTACGGTAAATCATCGTCTTCCATCACCAAATGCCAGAATTGTTTGTTGAGATATTCCAGTGACACATCAAAACTTTCTGTGCCCTTTTTATTCCATAAACGCAAAGAGAGTTGTTCACCGAATGCACTTTGATACCGTATGTAAAAATGAATTTTCATATAAGGGGCAATTTACCCCGAAAACACCAATTCTTTTACCGGATATGGTTGCGATTTGTTCACCGTTACCTATATTTGCGCATAAATACATTCAGGCATGGAAACAACAGCTAAAAAAACAAATACAGGTTTGTACTGGATTCTTTTCATTCTTTCCGTAGCGGCATTTTTTGGGGTATACGCCATCGGTGGCGGTTATTGCTCTCTGGTGCTGCCTTTCAACGTGACGTTTTTTGCCAAGGCACTCGATCTGATGTAATTCATCGCTGCGAAGTACATTTTTTCCTCGGCTTTTACTGCATATAAAATTTCATCTCCCTGCTATATCGGCGGGGATTTTTTTTGCCTGTACCTATTATTATTTTTTTGTTTAAAAAATTATATTACCTTTGTATTATACAAGTTGTTTAATACTGTTTGAGTAACAATGAAACAAAAAGATAAACTACAGGAATTACTCCATGCATGGGAAGAAACATATAAAAAGGGGCAACTCACCTTTTGGATATTTCTTTCGTTGCAACAGGAGAGCAGGTATGTGGATGAGATTAAGCAATTTGTAGAGGAACAGTCGGCGCAAACCATGACATGTGAAGAACAAAGTTTATACCGCGTGCTGAGAAAGTTTGAACACGTAGGCGTATTGTCTTTTGAAAACCGCAAAGGGAACAAAGGACCTGAAAGAAAGTATTATTTCCTCACTCCTCTTGGGAAAGAATTGTTTCAGCAGTTTGTAAAAAGAAACATTCAATTGTTTTACAACCCACATATTAAAAACCTTATAAACATTCCTTCATCATGAAACTAATCACCCCATTTTTGCTGCGGTACATCATTGCTGCTACATTCCTCACGGTGTTATTCCGGTTTTTTTTAAGTTATTTTCTGAAAGTGGATGATTCTTTAGCCGTTTTACTGGTAGCGGCCGGGTATGGTTTAAGTATGTTCTTCAGTGGATTTTACTTCGGGAAGAAAGATGGGACTTACTTACCCATATACGATATTGGCTTTCGGTTTCACCTGGCCACATTTGTAGTACATAATGTGGTATCAGCTCTCTGGCTCTTGTCTGGTAACGCCTCTGCAAAAGAAAGTATAAACCAGCTGTTGGTTTCAGCAGGCATTTGGGGTGTGTTTTTACTGATACATTTCATAGTGTATTTGCGACTTCGAAAACACTCGATTGATGATCTCGACAAATCTGATTTGTTTGAATAAGAGAGATGCCTGTACATCTCATGCATATTGATAAAAAAAATGCCGCAATTCTCATGCGGCATTTCTATTAAAAAAGGTATAGATTATTTCACTTCTTCAAATTCAGCATCGGTTACATTTTCGCCGTTGTTGTTCTCTCCGGCGGATTGCTGTCCTGCATCTTCTGCTCCGGGCTGACCTTGTTGTTGTGTTGCCTTGTACATTTCTTCACTGGCTGCTGTCCACGCAGTATTGAGTTCAGTGATAGCTGTATCAATGGCTGTCAAATCCTGAGATTTATGCGCGGCTTTCAACTTTTCCAGTCCGGCTTCAATAGGCGCTTTTTTATCGGCTGAAATTTTATCTCCAAACTCTTTCATTTGCTTTTCGGTTTGGAAAATCAAGCTATCGGCCTGATTGATTTTATCAACCTTTTCTCTTTCCATTTTATCAGCGGCTTCATTGGCTTTGGCCTCATTCTTCATCTTTTCAATTTCTTCTTTGGTTAAGCCACTACCTGCTTCAATTCTGATTTTTTGTTCTTTACCGGTGCCTTTATCTTTTGCACTTACATGCAGGATACCGTTGGCATCAATATCAAAGGTTACTTCAATTTGAGGTACGCCGCGTGGGGCTGGTGGAATACCATCGAGGTTGAACATTCCCAGGCTTTTATTTTGATTGGCCATAGGTCTTTCGCCCTGCAGTACATGAATTTGTACTCCGGGTTGGTTATCGCTGGCTGTACTGAATGATTCAGATTTTTTGGTAGGGATAGTTGTGTTGCTTTCGATAAGTCTTGTCATTACACCGCCCATGGTTTCAATACCTAGGCTCAGCGGCGTTACGTCGAGCAGCAATACATCTTTGATATCCCCGCTCAATACTGCACCCTGAATGGCGGCGCCGATAGCTACCACTTCATCCGGATTCACACCACGATTGGGTTTTTTACCGAAAAACTTCTCTACAATCTCCTGCACTTTAGGGATACGTGTACTACCTCCTACCAGAATCACTTCATCAATTTGCGTAGTAGATAATCCCGCATCTTTCAACGCTTGTTCGCAGGGTTTCAGGCAGCGTTCAAACAGTTTATCTGCCAGTTGTTCAAATTTAGCACGGCTCAGTTTTTTTACCAGGTGTTTAGGAACACCATCTACTGCAGTAACATACGGAAGGTTGATTTCAGTTTCCAAACCGGAAGATAATTCTACCTTGGCTTTTTCGGAAGCTTCTTTCAGGCGTTGTAATGCCATCGGGTCTTTTCGCAGATCAATGCCTTCATCACTTTTGAATTCATCTGCCAGCCAGTCCATAATCACTTTATCAAAATCATCGCCACCGAGGTGTGTATCACCGTTGGTTGATTTTACTTCAAACACGCCATCTCCCAATTCTAATACAGAAATATCGAAAGTACCTCCACCTAAATCGAATACGGCAATGCGTTGGTCGGTACCTTTTTTATCTAATCCGTAAGCCAGTGCGGCGGCTGTAGGTTCGTTCACAATACGGCGCACATTTAAACCGGCAATTTCCCCGGCTTCCTTTGTAGCCTGGCGTTGCGCATCGTTAAAATAAGCAGGAACTGTAATAACGGCTTCTGTTACTTCGTGCCCCAAATAATCTTCTGCTGTTTTCTTCATTTTCTGAAGGGTCATGGCACTGATTTCCTGAGGTGTATATAAACGGCCATCGATATCAATACGTACGGTGTTATTTTCTCCCTTCACAACTTTATAACTCCAGTGAGAACTTTCTTCGGTAACCTCATCAAAACGACGTCCCATGAAGCGCTTCACGCTCATAATGGTATTGTGTGGGTTGGTAATGGCCTGACGTTTTGCAGGATCACCTACCTTACGTTCTCCGTTCTTTAAAAAAGCAACTACTGAAGGTGTGGTTCTGCGACCTTCATCATTTGCAATCACCACAGGTTCATTTCCTTCCATTACGGAAACGCAACTGTTTGTGGTTCCTAAGTCGATTCCTATAATCTTTGCCATATTTTAAATGAATTTACTGTTGTTGGTCAATCATTATGCCAACCCGGAAATCATGCAAAAATGTCATACAATGCCTTTAAATCAATCTTTAATATGTAAAAGCGTCGTATAAGCGGTGGTTATCTGAAACTAAAGTGTTTTTGCGTCAGGTAGCTGATGATAATTATAAGTATGATGGTTATGCCCTGACTGATTACAGGATCCCATAAAAAATACTCCACCAGCAGTTTGAGCAGAAAGTAATTGATGACAAGATTGGTGGCAAAAGAAAGAAAATAACGAAATAGCTGGATGCGCCCCCGCAGGTTACTGGTAGTGAATACGATGAATTTATTCAGGACGAATCCGAAGAGAAAAGTGAAAGTAGAGGATAAAAAAAGAGCAGCCATGTGGGGTTTAAACGCCGTGATACCAAAGTGAAAAATTTCACGGTTAAACACATAATTCAGGCTCACTACATAGAGCAACATTCCGAGTAAAGTATTTGTGCTGCCACAAGCTGCATAACGAAAAGTTTGCAATGGCATCAGCCGCTGAAATGGCGGATAAAAAAAATCGATGAATCCCGTAACCTTTTCTTTCATATCGTTTGAGCCGGAAAGATAAAAAATAACCCGGTGTTTCCACCGGGCTATTCCTTCATATTTACCTCGATTAAAATACATAACGAACACTCAAACCACCCCATCCGCCATAAAAGCCGCGGCCACTGCCGAATTCAAAGGATGGCTGCCAGTCGAGCGAAAGATTCAACGGTGCCTGACGAATTTTATAATCCAATCCCAGCACACCATCAATTCCCACCTGTGTTCCACTGTCATATTTGTTTCCGTAGAAACCCACGTGCGCACCGGGACCGATATACCATTGTAACCCCGGAGCACCTTCAATATTGTAATGTAATTCGTATAAACCCGTTATACGAGTACCACCCCAATGGAAATAGGCTAACCCTTCCAGTGCGCTCTTATCTGTAATAAAATGTTTGAGCGTTACAGCTCCCGGATAGAACTTAACCCCAAGGGATGTACGATAATCAGTAGATCCCACATTACTTTGTGCCTGAACGTTGAAGGCGGCGGCCATACAAATGGCCAGTACAATCATTGTCTTTTTCATATAGTTGTCAGTTGATTCAGTTTTTATTAGGCAATTAGTATTCCAATTTTCAAAAATGCACCTATTTTTTAAAAAAAATATCAATTTTATTCCGCATACATCTCTTCACGTAACTGTTTTACGCGTTCATCAGCGAGGTATTCATCGAAGGTCATCAACCGGTCAATCATGGCTTTAGGCGTTAACTCAATGATGCGATTGGCTACCGTTTGCATGAACTGGTGGTCATGTGTGGTAAACAACACTACACCCCCAAAGCTGATTACCCCATCGTTGAATGCAATGATGCTTTCCAGATCGAGGTGGTTGGTTGGTTCATCCAGGATGATCACATTCGGATTTTGCAACATCATTTTACTGACCATGCACCGTACTTTTTCACCTCCGCTGAGTACACCGGTTTTTTTCATAATCTCATCGCCACTGAATAACATCTTCCCCAGAAATCCACGCAGGAAATCTTCGTCTACATCTTTTACTGTGGGCGGCACAAACTGACGAAGCCAGTCCATTAAGTTATCGTTATTGCCCTTAAAAAACTCCGCATTATCATTCGGCAAATACGCCTTGGTGATGGTGGTACCCCATTCAAATTTTCCCGTGTCGGGAGTGGCTTTTCCATTAATGATTTCGTAGAACATGGTGGTGGCCAGCGGATCGCGGCTGATGACCGCAATTTTATCGTTGCGGTGTACATCGAAATGTGCATTCTGGAACAAGGTGCGACCATCCACAGATTTGCCCATCTGTTCCACCTTTAAAATTTCGTTACCCACTTCACGCTCTTGTTTGAATATAATTCCCGGATAGCGCCTGTTGCTTGGCTGAATATCTTCGATGACCAATTTTTCAAGCGCTTTCTTACGACTGGTAGCCTGACGAGATTTGGAAGCATTGGCGCTGAAACGGGCTATGAAGTCGAGCAAATCTTTGCGCTTCTCTTCCATCTTCTTATTCTTATCCGTCATTTGTCTTGCTGCCAACTGAGAGCTTTCATACCAGAAAGAATAGTTGCCGGTGTATATTTTGATTTTACTGCGATCCACATCTGCCACATGCGTACATACCGCATCAAGGAAGTGACGATCGTGACTCACGACCAGTACAATATTCTGATAATCGGCCAGGAAGTTCTCGAGCCACGAAATGGTTTCCACGTCGAGGTTGTTGGTCGGTTCATCCAATAAGAGGATGTCGGGATTGCCAAACAACGCCTGAGCGAGCAAAACCCGCACTTTCAGGTTGGCACTCAGGTCTTTCATCAACAGTGTATGATACGAATCTTTAACGCCCAGTTCGCTGAGCAAAGTGGCGGCATCACTCTCTGCTGTATATCCACCCATCTCCCCAAACTCATGTTCCAACTCTCCGGCACGGATACCGTCGGCTTCGCTGAAATCTTCTTTCATATACAATGCATCTTTTTCATGCATCACTTCCCACATCTTTTTGTGGCCCATCATTACAGTGTTCAGCACAGTATATTCATCAAATGCAAACTGGTTCTGCGCCAGCACCGCCATGCGTTCGCCGGGCGTAATATCAACACTACCCTTGTTGGGTTCAATTTCGCCACTGATGATTTTAAGGAAGGTACTTTTACCTGCCCCGTTGGCTCCAATGATACCATAACAATTTCCTTTGGTAAACTGAATGTTTACCTCATCAAACAAAACCCGCTTACCATACGCAAGCGTAACGTTATTTACACTGATCATAGCTCTGAAAATGGGCGCAAAGGTACGCTAAGTTTTATTAATGGGATGGCATAAGTGCACTTATTATTATTTTTGCGGAATGTACATCGTTCAACATATTCAGGATGCTGTGGTAAAGGCATTAAATGAAACCTTCGGGCAATCGTTCACGGCAGCCGATTTTCAAATCAATCAAATTAAACAAGAGTTTAAGGGGGATTACAGCGTGGTGCTGTTTCCGTTATTGAAACGCACCGGACTCTCGCCACAGGCATTGGGCGACAAACTCATTGCCGCCTTGCAACAACAAGGAGATTCCCTGTTCAAAAGTTTTGAACTGATTAAGGGATTCTTAAATATTGAAATCAACGACGCTTTCTGGATTGATTTCTTAAACCGTACCCCTGCAGCAACATTTGGCCAACACCCCTCCAATGGTCGCCGGGCCATGGTTGAATACTCCTCTCCCAATACCAACAAACCGTTGCATCTGGGACACCTGAGAAATAATTTTTTAGGATGGAGTATTGCCGCCATTCTTCGTGCCAACGGGTATGAAGTTTTTAAAAGCTGTATCATCAACGATCGAGGCATCCATATTTGCAAGAGCATGATTGCCTGGAAACATTTTGCACAGGGAGCCACACCACATTCTACCCAAACCAAAGGTGATCATTTTGTGGGGATGTATTATGTTAAATTCAATGATGTGTACAAAGCACAAGTGAAAGAACTCATGCAGGCCGGACTCACAGAGAAAGAAGCCGAACAACAAGCTCCATTGATGAAAGAAGCACAGCAAATGCTGATTGATTGGGAAGCCGGTAAGCCCGAAGTGATGGAATTATGGAAGCGGATGAACGGTTGGGTGTATGAAGGATTTGATGTAACCTATAAAAAAATTGGCAGCGATTTCGACCGTCAGTATCACGAAAGTGAAACGTATTTACTGGGTAAAGAGATTGTTCAGATGGGGTTGGAAAAAGGCGTTTTTTACAGAAAGGAGGACAGCAGTGTTTGGATAGATTTAACGCCCGATGGATTGGATGAAAAACTGGTTTTGCGTAAAGACGGCACTTCCGTGTACATCACACAGGACATTGGCCTCGCATTGCAGAAATATGAACAATACAAAGTGGATGAAAATATTTACGTAATTGGAGATGAACAGAACTATCACATGAAAGTGCTGAAACTGATTTGTGAAAAGCTAGACATCCCCAATGCGAAGCATATCCACCACCTCAGTTACGGAATGGTGGAACTGCCTACCGGAAGAATGAAAAGCAGGGAAGGCACCGTGGTAGATGCCGACGACATCATAGATGAAATGATTCAAACAGCAAAGATGCATACGGAATCATTGGGGAAAGTGTCAGACTTCTCCGCTGATGAATTAAGCACTTTGTATGAAACCCTGGGATTGGGCGCGATGAAATTCTATCTGTTACGTGTAGACCCGAAAAAGAAAATGATTTTCAACCCGCAGGAATCAATTGATTTCCACGGCTTCACCGGTCCGTTTATTCAATATTCCTATGCACGTATTCAGTCTATTTTGCGTAAAGCATCCTGGGATGAACATAGCAAAACTAACGTAAACGAACAAACGCTTTTTGCAGCTGAAAAAGATATCCTCGTACATGCCGAGCAGTTTCCGGCAGTAATTGCACAAGCCGGCAAGGAACTTAACCCGTCGGTCATTGCCACTTATGCATTCAACTTAGCCAAACTGTACAATACCTTTTACACCGAGCACTCCGTGTTGCAGGCCGAAAGTGAGGTTAAGAAATGGTTACGCCTAGCCCTTTCACACCTAAGTGCCCGCATTTTAGCTACTTCTATGGAATTGTTAGGCATCAGGGTGCCGGAAAGAATGTAACTTTCAAAAAAAATAACCATGCCCAATAAAATTTCTAAAATAGCTGTGATGTGCAGCGGAGGGGACAGCCCCGGAATGAATGCCGGTGTACGAGCGGTGGTGCGTACTGCCATTTATCATAAACTGGAAGTGTACGGCATCATGCGTGGTTACAGCGGATTGATTGAAGGTGATATATTCCCGATGGATAGCCGCAGTGTAGCCAATATTATACAACGCGGTGGAACCATCTTAAAAACAGCCCGTAGCAAAGAGTTCCTCACGCCTGAAGGCCGTGCAAAAGCGTATGAGCAACTCAAAAGCCGGGGCATTGAAGGATTGGTAATTCTCGGTGGCGACGGCAGTTTTAAAGGCGCAGAAATTTTCAGCCGGGAATTTGATATTGCTTGTATCGGCTTGCCGGGAACCATTGATAAAGATATTGCCGGAACCGATTTTACCATCGGGTTTGATACGGCTGTAAATACAGCGGTGTCAGCGATTGACAAAATTCGTGACACGGCAGAATCGCACGACCGCTTGTTCATCATTGAAGTAATGGGCCGGGATGCCGGTTACATCGCATTACACAGCGGCATTGCCACCGGTGCGGAGAACATCCTAATTCCGGAAGCTAAAACGGATATTGAAGAAGTGGTTCAATCGCTTCAGGAAAAAGAGAAAAGAAAGAAGATGGTGAATATGATTGTGGTTGCAGAGGGGGATGATTTTGGCGGTGCACTGGATGTAGAAAAGTATATTCTCGAAAACATGCCCGGCTCTGAAGTGCGTGTGTGCATCCTTGGGCACATCCAGCGTGGAGGAAGCCCTACCTGCCTCGACCGTTTCATTGCCAGCCGCATGGGTTACCATGCCGTAGAATGCCTCATCAACGGAAAATACAATGTTTTTGTAGGGATTAAAAACAACGAAATGAATTACATACCGCTCAGCAAAGCGGTGAAATACAAACAACATATCGGCAGCGAATGGCTGAAAATCGGTAAAATTCTATCTACCTGATTTTCGTATATTCCAAACCGTTATAAAGAAACATAACCATGAACGAACATCTTGAAAAATACCTGCATCCACAAATGGATCACCGTGCCGGGTTAACCCATGCACAGAAACGCACAAAGATAGTAGCCACGGTAGGTCCCGCATGCGACAGTTACGAAATGCTCCTTAACCTTGTACGTGCCGGCGTGAATGTATTTCGATTGAACTTTTCGCACGGCACCCATGAAGAAAAGGCGAGAATCATCAAAGACATCCGAACCATTACTAAACACGAACCGTACAACATTGGAATCCTTGGCGACCTGCAAGGACCCAAACTTCGTGTAGGCGAACTGGAAAACGGAATGATACCGCTGGAATCGGGAATGCAATTTGTGCTCACCTCTGAAAAATGTGTTGGCACCAAAGAGCGGATTTATGTATCCTACCCCAACCTAACCAGCGATTTAAAACCCGGTGAACGTGTGTTTCTGGATGACGGAAAGATGGAAGTTAAGGTGTTGAAAGTTTTGAACGAAAAAGACATTCTTGTAGAAGTGATGCTGGGCGGCACCTTACTACCGAAGAAAGGAGTGAACTTACCCGACAGCGAACTCACCATGCCCTCCCTTACAGAAAAAGATATTGCAGACATACAGTTTTGTGTAGATCAAAAAATTGACTGGCTGGCACTTTCTTTTGTAAGAAAAGTTGAAGACATCAAACACCTCAAACAGTTACTCAAAGTACAGGAATCAAAAATAAAAGTGATTGCCAAAATTGAAATGCCGGAAGCTTTACGCAACCTGCGGGATATTGTTATTGAAAGTGATGGAGTGATGGTGGCCCGTGGCGACATGGGGGTTGAATTACCGATAGAACAGGTACCGGTGTTGCAGAAAGATATTATCCGCAAGTGTATGCACCGCGCCAAGCCCGTAATTGTGGCTACACAAATGATGGAGAGCATGATAGAGCGAACCAAGCCCAACCGCAGTGAAGTAAGTGACGTAGCAAACGCTGTGCTGGAAGGTGCGGATGCAGTGATGCTGAGTGGGGAGACCGCCACCGGCGCCTATCCGCAACTGGTAGTAGAAACCATGTGCAAAATTATTCTGGAAGCGGAAAGAACCATGTACGAATACAACCGGGAAGATACACTCACCCCGCAACCCCACTCTCCGTCTTTTTTGAGCGACGCCATCTGTTACAGTGCCTGTAAACTGGCTAAGGATGCACATGCCAACGCATTGATCGGCATGACACAGAGCGGATATACCGGATTTATGCTGAGTAGCTTTCGCCCGAAATGCCCGCTGTATGTTTTCAGTAAAGAAAAAAGCCTGATCAATCAGTTGAGTTTAAGCTGGGGAGTGCGCGCATTTTATTATGCTGAAGAGGTGAGTTTAGATGACATTATCTTCGACCAGATAGACATTTTGAAAATAAGGGGATTCCTACATACAGACGATGTGGTTGTAAGCACGGGCAGCACACCGGTAAAATTACACCTGCCTACCAATATCATTAAGATCACGCGTGTAGATTAAATACATTGGGTTCAACTATCCTGCAGCGCTTTGAGGAAGCGGGCATGGTTGTAACCCGGAATTTCATGGATTTCACCACATAACAAAGCAGCAAAGTGTTCTGCATACCACGGTGCCAGCGTGAGGCCACGTGTGCCCAGTCCATTTAAAATCCCAACCCGATGGTATGCAGGATGCATCCCGATCAACGGGAATTGTCCGGCAGTAGTGGGCCGCTCCGCCACGGTATGGTCGGTTATTTCAAAAGGTACCTTTAGCCACCCTTTCAACTGGTGTAACACGTGTTCTCTCCAAGTGGTATCGGGGTTCAGGTGGTTATACACCCATTGATGATTAGAACCGCACCACCATGTTGCGTTGGCACGAGCAACCAATCGCACCTCCTTTTCATACACATACCCTGAGGGCAGGTCGGGGATGTGTAACTGCAATACATCCCCACGGTTCTTAATAAAAGGCAACCGGCCAAAATAACGTGAACGCATAGCCGAAACACCTTCACAAAAAATGATTCTTTCGGCCTCAAACTTCGAATATGCTACACCGTCATTCCCCACATCCAACTTTTCAGGATCCAACACTTCTTCCTGTAGCACATGTTCATGAATCAAACACTGTCGAGCAGCTAACAAAAAACGAACAACGTCCAACTGAAATACCGGCTGAAACAATGTAGGAGGATGAATTGTGTGGAACAGATGTTGTAAACGCTGTTGCAACCCTTCATCCACAACTGCCAACCCGTGCCCCTCTTTAAACAACAGCATGGACTGCTCGGTAAAACATTCCGTTTGGTAGCGACCTTCTAATGACCGGTAGGTAGAAATAGACACACCCAAACATTGTTTCAAAAATGGGTCTATGGATAAATCCTTCCCAACGCCTGCATGCAATATTCCTCCGGCATATTCAGATGCTGCGGGTATTTCGGGCCTTCCATCAAAGAGTATTACCGAGCATCCACGGCGCAATAATGCCTCTGCCAGCAGCGTACCGGCTATTCCTTGCCCCACAATAATAAAATCTTTACGCTGCATGAAACCGGTTGAAATTACTTACTGATGAAAGCAGAGTACATCCACACCAGCTTTTCTTGTTCCCTCAAATAATCCGTTACCAGTGCATTGGTGCCTTCATCATCCGCCTCTGCCGTTAACTTGGCAAGCGCACGTTGTTGTTCAATCAGCACATTGAATGCTCCCAGGATATGTTTGACCGCCTTTTCTCCATCGGATATATTTTTGGCAGCTTTAATTTTTGAAATACCGGTATAATCATCGAAAGTATGTAAGGGTACTGCACCCAGTGTTAATATTCGTTCTGCAATTTCATCAATCTTTAATAACAGGTTGTTATAGAGTTCCTCAAACTTTACATGCAATTCAAAAAACATATTCCCTTTGATGTTCCAATGAAACCCTCTGGTGTTTTGATAGAATACCATGTAATTCGCCAACAGTTCATTGAGTGAACCTGCAATAACTTTCGATTTTTTTGCATCTAATCCAATCGTATTCATATGTAAAGAATTTAGGTGAAGAATATGCTTAAAGGTACAACAAACTTATCCGGCGGGATGTAACCTGCGTCACAAAGCGCTACATCACGCTACCTTTCCTTTCTCTTGTAATTGTCGGCAATAGCGGTTAAATTCCTCTTCACCCGGGAACGGGTCAGTGGTTTGTACCTCTGCCTGAATGAGGGTGTTATTCATTAAATCAATAGTCAATAGGCCATCTTTCAAAATAACCTGATGCACTGTATTCCAGGGATAAAATTTCTTCCGAAACGCCCGCCAGGTTATGCCCTCCGCATGGATTACAAATGAATCGGGCCTTTTGGTAAGCACCCCGAAAGTGGCCGTCAGCAATAACAACGCCCCCGGAAGCCGTGCCGTGGTGAATAACAGAATAACCCCGCACACCGCCATGGCAACGTCGAGTACAGAAAAGCGTTTGCGCTCTTGAATTTTATGTAGAATGTACGACACCTTATGGATTCGATTTCAACAGCAAATTGCACAAGCGGTATAACAAACGGGCACCCACGTTTTCATCCCATTCATTCTGGCTCACCCCCACTTCGTTTAAATCGAAACCAATGATTCGCCGACCGCTTTGAATAACCCGGCGTATGAGGTACAGGGTCTGTTCCACTTCCAAACCTCCTGCTACCGGTGTACCGGTTTGCGGACACAACTTAGGGTCAAGGCCGTCGATATCAAAACTTACATATACCTGCTTCGGTAATTGCTCTATCACCTGATCGGTCATCTGTTTCCAGGTAACCCCTTCATACGACTGCACCTTGATGTCCTGATCAAAAAGCGTGTATACTCTACCGTTACTATCTCGGATGTATTCCAGTTCCTCATCACAATAATCACGTATGCCTACCTGAACCAGTCTTTCTATCTGGCTGATTTCTTCCAATGCATTATACATCACCGATGCGTGTGAATACTTAAACCCTTCGTATGCTTTACGTAAATCGCAATGGGCATCAATCTGCAGGATACTAAAAGCGCCATAATGTTCCGCGCAAGCCTTCAGGTAACCCAATGGCGTACTGTGGTCTCCGCCAAGCAATGCCACAAGTTTATTTTGCTTGAGCAACCCCATCGTTTGCTGGTACACCCATTCATTCAAAATTTCACTGCCGGTATTGATATCCTTCAGGGTTTTCATCATGAACTTGTTGTCGCACACCGCATCTCCCTGACTGATATAATGAATGTATAATTCGGCTTCCTTGCGCAAATAATCGCTCCGGGTGAGGATTTTCTGGTCGGGTGTACGCATGAAATAGCCCTGTTTCCAGGTATCTACTGCATCAGGATCATATAAATCAACCTGTAAACTGGCCTTGAAAATGTGGTCGGGAGCACGTGCCGTACCGGCATTATAGCTTACCGTTACTTCCCAGGGCACGGGCAATACAACCAAACGTGCCTCTGATTCGGAAAACGGGAGTCCGAAAATGTTGTTATTAGGGTTTCCTACAGAGTTGGGATCAAAACCGGATAAATCAGCCATTACGAAAAAAGTTTATTCAATGAACAGCAAAGATAATGAACCGGTGATTGTTAAAATCCCATTAACAGAAGTCCTGCTATGCGTATTTCATATACCTTTGCCTCGCATTCAAATACATCATAAAATGAAGAAAACCAGCATCATAATCTTGGTAGCCATCGCGGCAATGATTATTGGTTTGCTTACGTATTCGGTTGATTTTTCAACGTACGATACCGTTGCTTCAGCCAAAAAGAAGGAAGGCAAATTTGTGCACCTGATTGCCAAACTCGATGTATCGAAACCGGTGGAATACGACCCGATAAAGAACCCGAATTACCTTTCCTTTTATGCCATTGACAGCCTCGGCGGAACCACTAAGGTGGTGTATCGAAACAATAAACCGACTGATCTTGAAAAAAGCGAAAGGCTAGTGATGAAAGGCACCATGACCAAAGACCATTTTGAATGCAAGGATATCCTGTTGAAATGTCCGAGTAAATACAAAGACAACGAACAGTTGCAAAAAAATATGCCGGGTGCTGAACAGGCAACATATTAATAACCCAATACTGCTGTAATGAATTTTGAGGGAGAACACCTGCTTCCCGGACAACTCGGGCATTTTTTCGTAATACTCGCTTTTATTGCATCATTAGTAGCCACCGTTGCGTGGTTCAATGCCAACCGAACGGCGTCTATCCCCGACCGTGCTCAAAGCTGGTTAAAGCTGGCGCGGGCTGCATTTATTACGCAGGTATTGAGTGCGCTGATTGTTTTTGGCATCGTGTATTACATCTGCGCCAATCATTACTTCGAATATCTTTATGTGTACAAACATGCCTCCGTTGAACTAGAGCCTAAGTATTTGCTGGCTTGTATCTGGGAAGGGCAAGAAGGAAGTTTTTTACTATGGGCTTTATGTCATTCCATCATAGGAAGCATCTTCCTTCTTAGAAAAAATACATGGGAAGCACCGGTGATGACCATCCTTTCACTGGCTCAGGCATTCCTGTTTATGATGATTCTGGGTATTTACATTTTTGATGTGCGCATCGGAAACGGATTGTTTGTACTTACACGAAATGAATTGGAAGCTCCTATTTTCAACCAACCCAATTACCTGAATTTTATCCGGGATGGTATCGGACTGAATGTGTTGTTGCGCAACTACTGGATGGTTATCCATCCGCCTTTTTTATTCCTGGGTTTTGCAGCTTCCATCATCCCGTTTGGTTTTGCGTATGCAGGACTGGTTACCCGCCGTTACAAAGAGTGGGTAAAACCAGTAATGCCCTGGTTGCTCTTTTGTACGGCCGTACTGGGGGCAGGCATCATGATGGGCGGGAAATGGGCATATGAATCATTGAGTTTTGGCGGATACTGGGCGTGGGATCCGGTTGAGAATGCATCGCTGGTACCCTGGCTGATACTCATTGCCGGGTTACACACTATGTTGATTTTTATGCACACCGGACGTGCGTTACGCGCCTCCGTGTTGTTTGCATTTCTGGGATTCTCCTTTGTGTTGTATTCCACCTTTTTAACGCGTACCGGAATTTTGGGAGATACTTCCGTTCACTCTTTTACTGAAGCAGGCAGTGCCATCAATGTAATGATCAGAACATTCATGTTGTTTTTTACATTGCTTGGGTTGTTTTTATTCTTCCGGCACTACAAAAAAATTCCGGCCATACATACAGAAGAAAAAACCAACTCCCGCGAATTCTGGATGTTTATCGGTTCGATTGTTATTTTTTTATCGGCCATTTTCATCATAGCCATTACCTCCATTCCGGTGTATAATCAGTTGCCCGGCATTAAGAACCTCATCATCCGCTTGCATGGCGGCCCGCTGGCCATGCCGGAAGATCCGGAGTTTTTGTATAACAAAGTGATGGCAATGGTGGCAATTATTCTTGGCCTGTTTACAGCTATAGCTCAGTATTTCCGATATAAAGACACGCCCGGGAATGTAGTACTCAAAAAGATTGCGTTACCAACATTGGTTTCGGCACTGGTTACCCTTGCCGTAGTTTTAGTGTATCCGTTAACGTACGATAAACAAGGGCCCGGTTTTAAAATTGCCATCTACCTGGGCTTCTTCGCTATGTTCTATGCCATGATAGCCAATGGGTTTTATCTGGCCAACGTCCAAAAAGGTAAACTGAAAGCGGCTGGCGGCTCAATCGCCCATATCGGCTTCGCTATAATGATTGCGGGTATGCTCGTATCCAGTAGTAACAAACAAGTCATTAGCAGTAGCCTGGTGAACGGTATTACTTTTGAAGCCAGCAAAGACCCGCGCACCGGCAAAGCGGAAGACCCTCAGGAAAACCTGACACTCATCCGACAGGTGCCCACCCGTATGGAACGTTATGAAGTTACCTATCTGAAAGATTCTGCCGGACATGAAAAGGGACGAAAATTTTATCAGCTTCAGTTCACACAAAAAGATAAAGCAACCGGTAAAATCAATGAACAGTTTATGCTGTATCCGGATGTGTATCTGATGAAGGATAACAACATGAGTAGCAACCCCGACATACGCACCTATCCCACCCGCGATATATTCACTTTTGTATCCTATGCATTAAAAGACAATACTGCAGAAGATACCACTGCCTTTAACGAAGTAGTGATGAATATAAAAGACACGGCCTTTTACAGCAACGGTTATATGATTCTGGAAGGTGTACTCAAAAACCCGAATACGGGACGGTTCAAATATCAGCCAGACGATATGGCCCTTGTAGCCGACATCCGTGTGGTAAGCAAAGATACCATTCAATATGCAGCACAACCGGCCATTGAGGTAGATCAGGATCACCTGCATCATGTGGATGATACCCTGTATGCACAGAATTTATTCCTTCGTTTCAATGGAGTAACTGCCGACCAGAAAATAAGGTTAGGTATTCGTGAATCAGACAAACTGATAGATTTTGTTACGGTAAAAACAATTGTATTCCCATACATCAATGCGGTTTGGGCAGGATTAGTAATCATGATAATGGGTATTTTCACCTCTATGGTAAACCGTGCCGGTTTTAGTAAAACCAAAGGCTTTGTTGCCTTACTGGCCGGAGCGCTCTTTCTGGTATTCATGTTCCTGTTCGCGAATAATTAATGAACCACCGGTTCTAAAAACAACTGCGAGGGTTTGGGTGATGGTGTTTCAAGGGATGGGATATAGGTGACGTAAACGTAAATCCATTCCGTTTCTTATACCGCGGATGCCCCGGCCACGAAATTCTTTCATTACAGAACTGTTTTTTACGATACAATAACAACCGGTGGATTGTTTCAACAAAAATAATCCGTTAATTTTAGAGTATGTTTTCCCCGTTGCATAAGATTGTATGGATTACACTGGTGGCTGTTTCCACTATGGGGGCTGTACGTTCCCATGCACAGTCGTTTCAAGACACCTTGCGAATTGATGCCATTGTATATAACGGAGATACCCTCTCCTATGCAGTATTATCCCCTGTTGAAATGGACAGCAAATATAAGCCCGGCAAAAAACGCGATGCTGCTGCGTATAACCGTTTACGTAATGCCGTGTTTGTTACCTATCCTTATGCACGGCGTGCCGGCATTATCATGAACGATATTCACGCAAACCTCGAAGGTATTCAGGGTAAGAAAGAAAGAAAGAAATATATCCGTTCCAGGGAAAAAGATTTAAAACGCGAATTTTCTGATCCCATAAAAGATTTGTCGGTGTATCAGGGAAAGGTGCTGATGAAACTAATTCACCGTGAAACCGGCGACAATTGCTATGAAATTATTAAGGAATACAAGGGCGGGCTGAATGCACGTATGTATCAAACCGTGGCATTCTTTTACAATTCCAATTTAAAGCAAACCTACGATCCGCAAGGGAAGGATACACAAATAGAAAAATTTGTTCTGGAAGTACAACGTTATCATGGCTTCAGCGATGTTCGAAAAAACACTGCCATGCGGGCCAATGTATTAAAAATGGAAGGCTATTAAAAACACTCGCTCATCCACTTACATAATCCGAAACACTTCCGGGTTTCTCAACCGGCATTGCAAGATGTATTTATCGCGCAGCCAAATCATATCTACATAAGGCAATGAATCCAGCAAATCAATGGCGTTTTTATAATTGCTGAGGTTACGCTCTGCTTCTGCTAACAGGATGCGGTCGTTGTAATCCTCAAATTTCAGGATTTCTTTAAACCGATAGAGGTTATTGTACCACATATCTCTTTCCAGCTTAGTATAATATAAAGGCAACTGCACCCTCAGCCTGTCGTTAAAGCGCCACAACAAACGGGTACGCAAATACATTTCTTCGTCTTCCGTATCAAAGTACTTTCTTTGTACACACTGAATCAGTTCCTGCAAATTCAGGGGTTTTGCCGCTTTTACATGATAATATTTTTCGTCAATATCCTTACTCCAGGGTATTTCAACAATCACGGTGTCATCCCGCATCCAGAATATTTCTCCGCATTTTTCACAACGGGTAATGATGGGATAATCTTCACTGTTTTCACTGACTCTTTTTCCATCCGAAAAAACTTCAAAGGGATCGCCGTCGTCTATCAGGAAGGTTTCGTTCAGCACAATAAAATCGCATGAGGGACACTGATAAATGCCTAAAGGTTCAGTTTGTGTTGAATCGAAAGTAAATGCCATGGCGTACTCAAATTAATAAGCGCAGGCAGTACTACAAAATTTTTTAAGGCGTAATTCGGGTGATTACCACACATTGCGCGGACAACCCTGATAATATTTGTTTCCAATCAGGAACCCTATTTGTATTTCATGGGTACCGCGGGAGTAGTTGTACAAACGGGAGAAGTTGTAATCATACGAGTAACCAAAGGTGATGGATTGGGCTACCTGCATCCCTACATGTCCGGAGAAACCGTCATCGGTACGGTAACCGCCTCCAAACCACAGAAAATCTTTGTACATCCATCGCGCATTCAAATCGAACTGAACCGGTACTGGGCTTACAAATTTGCCCATAACTGAAGGAATGAAATTCCACTCGTCTGTTAAATTAAACCGATAGCCTGCATGTGCAAAAATGTGTGGCACACTCTTGCCTTCTGCCGTAATAGACCCATCGGTGAAACTGATTTTTTGAGGATATACCTGTTGTGCTGAAATGCCTGCAAAGTAGTTGGCAGAATAGAGGTACAACCCTACATTGATATCTGGCCTGTAACGGTTGAGGATACCGGAACCAAACACTGCAGGGTCAACCGGGATTTCCCATTCGAGTTTATCAGTTGTGAGTGCAATATTGGTGATTCCGGCTGCGATACCTGCCGAGAGAGAAGTTTGAGAACTAATACCCACATGATAGGCATACGTTGCCATGGCGGTGAAGCGGTTGAGCGGACCGGTACGATCGTTGATAATTTGCAACCCGATGCCATGGTGTGGTTCTGCTGAGGTGTATTCTCGCCAGTATTGGCGGCTTCTTGGACTTTCATCGGGCACATCAAAGGAAGTAGCTGTACTGCGGGCATCCGCTTTTCCGATGGCCTTGTGGATGGTGAAATAAGTAGTCACCGGCGCGTCGGCAATGCCTACCCACTGATGCCGGTGACTCAATCTTATGTCTACATAGTTCTCTATACCCGTTAATGCCGGGTTTAAAATATACTGATTGGTTAAATACTGGGTATAATGTGGCTTTTGTTGCCCATACACCGTATGTCCCAACATCATTCCTGCAAACACAAAAGCCAGTAAAAAACCTTTTCTCA
>JAHBTM010000050.1 GCA_019638635.1 Ferruginibacter sp.
TGCATGATCCGCGGGCCATGCAATTCATCCTGGAGGTAATGGGAGAAGATTTCATTTGTCTTGGTAGCGATTACCCCTTCCCGTTAGGTGAACATGTGCCCGGGCAACTCATTCAGCAGATGGGGTTATCAGCGAAAGTGACAGAAAAACTGTTCAGCAGCAATGCACTTCGTTGGCTGGGAAAATCAACGGAAGTATAGTGGAGTAAAAAAATCTTCGTGTGTTTTTTGAAGCTTTAGACACATAATCGTATAGATACTTTGTATTGACAATAGATATACATCCAAACCGTGTAGTAATACAATCAGTAAAGCGAATACAACAATTTACAAAACATTCAAGAAACCTGCATTGAATCGCAAGTAGCTATTTCGAATACTTCGCACATTTCTCAAATTACAGCTGAATAATTTTTTATAAGGTGATATTGCCCACATCTATTCCAAAGTAACAAAACACAAAGTATCTGCTGCGTTCAATCCTGAATGTTATTTCAATATTCTCTGATCAAAAGGGAAGGGCTCCGTTTTTATTACTTTAATTTTTGAAAATTCCTTGTGTGCGGGATTAATAAGCACGTTGTAATCTCCCTGAGTTACTACCGAAGGAATCCATAGTATGCAATGCTTTCGTGCCAGAATAAACGCATCTCCGATTTTTTGGGTGAACGGTGGATGTGGAAATTGCTTCCAGCCATCGGGTAATTCTTTTTCTGATATTTTTTGAGCAGAGATATTGTCCGGAATCTGAATCGTCATCATTACATAATCTGCTGGTAAGGTGGCAAGCGTAAAATGCACGGCAACTTCAGCCATGGCCAGTGAACGGTTGGCGGCTGTGTATATCATTTCCACACCAATAGAATTCCACCGGCCCCCTTTTATTGCTGCCCCTTTTCCTGATAACGGGGTAGCGAAGGGCGCTCTGGAAAGTCTGTACACTTCCATTTTATACTAATATGCCGTGATTGATACGAACCAGTTCACTCATCACCAGTTCTTTTCCGTAAGAATCTTTGAGGAGTTCAATGGGTTTCATTTTACCCAGCGCATAATTGGGGGTGTTCAGCCATAAACGCAATTTGTCCATATCCCCGAACACATCCATCCCCGTTTTGGTAACTTCCGCCATTTCAATGATTTTTTCAGAATGGATGGGTTTGAAATGGTGTGAGGCCGCCGCTTTATACCGTTGTAATGATTTGGTGGAGATATCTAAAAAATTAGCCCAGTCTCCTTCCGTAAAAGGAGTGTAATCCTGAATAACATCAAAGAGTGAATAAGGGATACCCGTGCGGATGGCAGCGATAATCATCATCTTATTGGTTAAAAATTCCTGATAGGTTACTTTCTTGCCGTATTCAAAAGGGTATTCTTTTACCATAGACTCTTTGTAGAACGTGGCAATTTCCTTATCCAGTTTTGATTTGATGTAGGAGGTGGCTGTAGTCATTTCATTCAAATTTAGACTTTTGTCCCCAAATTTAAGACTTTTTTCCCGGATTTTCATTTTTATCCCCCTTAAATTGAAATGTAGAGGTTATTCATCCGGTCCAAAGGTTGGTTGAAATGCTTTTTCATGCTGATTTACCTGAGCCAGAACAGGTGTATACACAGTCATTATGCCACAGAGTCAGCCATGTGCGAATCATAACATACCCCCGCTCAACTCCATGACCTACCGGGCATCTTCCGGCACTTGACAGGTAGGATTCATGGGTACAGCAAAGGGATGGTTGCCGTTTTGAAGGGAATGGGGGAGTGTATCGGTTACGGCATACACTTCCTTACATAATCAGGTTGAACTATAACGGTTACGAATAAACGAATTTAAAAACAATCCAAAGTAATCCCTATTCTAATATTTCCTGAATGGCTGTTGCCGGGATGTTGGCATTTCTCATTGCAATTCCACGGGCTACGTTTCCTCCGAGTTCCATAAATGCTTTGCGCGTGATGGCATCATCCCCGGCCATGATCGGAATACCCATATCTCCGCCTTCACGAATGGATTGGACCAACGGAATTTGCCCGAGCAATGGCATATCAAATTCTTCGGCAAGGTGTTTCCCGCCGTCTTTTCCGAAAATGTAATATTTGTTCTCTGGTAATTCTGTCGGAGTAAAATAACTCATGTTTTCTACCAACCCAATCACCGGTACTTTCATTTGTGCCTGCGAGAACATGGCAACCCCTTTCTTCGCATCCGCGAGTGCAATGGTTTGTGGAGTGGTTACAACAATCACACCGGTAACCGGAACGGTTTGCACCAATGTTAAATGTATATCGCCGGTGCCGGGTGGCATATCAATCACTAAATAATCTAACTCACCCCAATCTACTTCCGTTACAAACTGACGAATCGCGCTGCTCACCATCGGACCACGCCAAACCACTGCTTGCTTCTCATCAATCAGTAATCCGATACTCATCACCTTTATCCCGTAACGCTCAATGGGAACAATCATTCCTTTACCATTATTGTCGCGCATCATCGGACGCTCTCCACGTATGCCAAACATAATGTGCTGGCTGGGGCCGTATATGTCGGCATCCATCAATCCAACTTTAGCACCTCCGGTTGTTAATGCCAGTGCCAGATTAGCGGATACCGTACTCTTTCCCACACCTCCTTTACCACTCACTACTGCAATGATGTTTTTTACTCCGGGAAGCACCGCCTGTTGGTCGGATCGCTTACTGGTGGTTTTGCTGGTAAACTTCACCGTTACCTCCGCATCTTTTTGAACCATTAAATGAATGGCGTTTACACAAGCGTTTTTCATGAACTCCTTCATCGGACATGCCGGTGTGGTGAGTACAATCGTGAATGTTACCTTATTTCCCTCAATGGTTAAATCCTGTATCATATTCAGTGTAACCAGGTCTTTCCCTAAATCCGGTTCCTGTACATTGCTTAATGCTTTCAATACTTCCTCTTGCGTCATGCTTCAATGATTTGTTAAAATGAAAAGTGTTCGTGCAAAATTAATCAATCATCACCTTACTTTGTTCGCATAGTAGATATGTAGATGAATTTGAATGTGATAATTCACTTCAAGCCTCCGCAACTTTACTTAACTTCACGTTCCATTTCATGAGAATTATTATTTGCATCATATGTATCCTGTCCCTTTCACCGCTTTCATCGAAAGCACAGTTTGAACAATTTCAGGATTCGGTGGTTCAATTATATGGGGTGGTGATGACGGCAGACAGCCTCATCGGTTTACCCGGTGTAAGCATCATGGTAAAAGGCCAGAATCGGGGAACCCTCACCAGTGATAAAGGCGTTTTCAGTATTGTAGTAATGAAAGGCGATCAGGTGGAGTTCAGCTATGTAGGATATAAAAACAAAACGGTTGATATACCCAAAAACCTCGAAGGCAATCAATATTCAGTGATACAACTGATGGTAAACGATACTGTGTATTTACCGGCTACCATTTTAAAACCGCGTGTAACCCGACAACAGTTTGAACGTGATTTTGTAAATACCCGCATTCCAGACGATGATATCACCATCGCACGGCAAAACAACAACGAAGCCACACGCCGAGCCCTCATGGCCAGTTTGCCACAGGATGGCCGCGAAGCATCTCAACAGTTCTTCCGGCAACAATCTCGCAAAATGCAATATACCGGCCAGTTGCCGCCTCAAAATATATTCAATCCTTTCGCCTGGGCCGAATTTGTGAAGGCCTGGAAACGTGGCGATTTTAAACGCAAAAACTAACATTTTACTGAAACGTTTCGATGATGAAAACCGTACATTTGTGTATGGTCGTTTTCGTCATAGGATTCATGGGATGCGGAAAATCGTTCTGGGCCCGCCGGTGGGGGCAAGCCTATCGTATGCCTGTACACGACATGGATGAAATCATCGAAACAGAAGAAGGTGCCACTTGCATGGAGATATTCGAAAACCGCGGCGAACAGTATTTCAGGGAAAAGGAAACCCGATTACTGAGGCAATTGGGCACTATGGCTGGAGACCGGATTATTTCCTGCGGTGGAGGAACACCCGTTTATAAGGATAATATGCAATGGATGAACGAACACGGATTAACCGTATTTCTCTCCGCCACACCTGAACAATTGTTACAAAACCTACTGCAAGACAAAGCGATCCACCGCCCGTTGATCAAAAATGTACAACCTAATGAACTGCTCTTCCACATTCATAAAAAACTCAATGAACGATTGCCGGTTTACCGTCAGGCAAAATTGATTTTCAATGCCCCTGAAATAACCGTGGAAGATTTTGAAAACTGCTTATCACATGCATAAAGGATTTATTCGGGCCGGAGCCCTGTTTGCATTACTGGCCGTAGCACTGGGTGCCTTTGGCGCACACAGTTTAAAAGGAAAAATCAGTACCTACGCCCTCGATATTTTTCAAACCGGTGTAACGTATCAGTTTTATCATGCACTCGCCCTTTGTTTCACCGGCATGCTCTTCGAAAAGTTTCCGCTTAAAACCATGCAATGGGCCGGAAGATTTTTTATCATGGGTATCATATTGTTTTCATTTTCATTATACACGCTCGCAGCATTTAAAGCCGCAGTACAACCGGGTGGAAATTGGATAGGTGCCATCACACCTATAGGCGGATTTTCATTCCTTTCCGGTTGGTTGTGCATCCTGCTCGCCTGCAGAAAATCTGCAGCAAACGCAAACAGCCGTTAATCCCTTTACAATTCAACAGCTTATTTTCTATATTTGTCCTCAATGGCCAGAAAAACCAAAACCAAAGCTCCTAACCCCGAAGCACTTGTACAAGATCAGGAAGAAGAAATTGAAGTGAAAACCCTCCTGAAAGATGAACGCACCCATAAAATCACCGGTAGCGTACTCATTCTTTTAGGCCTTTTATTTTTCATTGCCTTTTCATCCTACTTATTCACCTGGGATGAAGACCAGGACAAAGTTTTCAGAGACGGTTCTAAAATGCTCATCGGTACAGAATCTGAAGTGTCCAATCTTATGGGAACGTTCGGTGCCTATCTCTCACACTTTTTTATTTATAAAGGATTTGGCATAGCCTCCTTTTTGTTGTGTACCTTATTTTTTGTTTCCGGTATCAACCTGTTTTTCGGCAAAAAGGTTTTTTCTGTTTGGCGCAACCTGAAATACGTGATCATTGGCCTTCCATTAATTAGTGTAACCGCTTCCGTTATTATGCAGGGGCATCCCTTCCCATGGGGTGGTGCAGTAGGTAACCTCTGCAGAGATTATCTCTTCGTAATGATAGGTAAACTAGGCACCATCGCCGTGCTGGCCGTTGCGGGTTTATCATACATCATCTGGCGCTTTAACCCCGCTTTTAAATTGCCGGAAAAGAAAACCAACTCATCATCTATAGTTTCCCCGGTTGAAGAAACGGAATCACCCTCTCTTCCAGATACAGCTCCGGTAGAAACTGAAGCCGGGAAATCTTTTAAGCGAACGCCACCCGTTCTCGTGGAACCCGAGCAAACACTGGAAGTGGTTGAAAAATCGCCCGAACCTGAAGCGCCATCTACACCCGTTGCGGAACCCGATGAAGAACCGTTGGAACTACCGGTAGAAATGGAAGTGCCCGTAACCAAACCGGCTGCGCGAAAAGACAAAGAAGCAATGGAAGACGTAGCCCTTGAAATAAAAGTGGCTGAAACAGAGGAAGCGATAACACCCGCCGAAAAGGTACTCGCATCTAAACCATACGATCCTGTACTTGACCTGCGCGATTATAAATATCCGGTGATAGACCTGCTCGAAAACCACGGCAGTGAAAAAATTGAGAAAGATGCGGATGAACTGGAAAAAAATAAAAACCAGATCATCAGCACACTCAAAAACTATGATATCACCATTCAGCGTATATCCGCTACCGTTGGCCCTACTGTAACCCTCTACGAAATTGTACCTGCCCCAGGCGTTAGGATATCGCGGATTAAAAACCTCGAAGATGATATCGCCCTGAGCCTCTCTGCCCTCGGCATTCGCATCATTGCGCCTATTCCCGGTAAAGGCACTATTGGTATTGAGGTGCCCAATACGCGCAAAACCATTGTAAGTATGAAAACATTGCTGTCGTCTGATAAATTCATCCACAGCAAATTCTCGCTCCCCATTGCCATTGGTAAACGTATCGATAATGAAAATTTTATTGTGGATCTGGCCAGCATGCCCCATCTGCTCATGGCCGGTGCTACCGGTCAGGGTAAATCCGTGGGGCTAAATGCCATCCTCGTGTCCCTGCTCTATAAAAAACATCCTTCCCAACTGAAGTTTGTTTTGGTAGATCCCAAAAAGGTTGAACTGAGTATTTACCGTACCATCGAAAACCATTTTCTCGCGCGTTTACCCAACGAAGAAGAATCCATCATCACCGATACAAAAAAGGTCATCCACACACTCAATGCCTTATGTATTGAAATGGATAACCGCTATGACCTGCTCAAAGAAGCCGGTTGCCGCAACATTCGTGAGTACAATGAAAAATTCAATGCCCGCAAATTAAACCCGGAAAAAGGACATGCCTTCCTGCCGTTTATCGTATTGGTAGTGGATGAATTTGCCGATTTAATCATGACAGCCGGCAAGGAAGTGGAAATGCCCATCGCCCGCTTGGCGCAGTTGGCACGCGCTGTAGGTATCCACCTTATTATCGCTACGCAAAGGCCTTCGGTGAATATCATCACCGGAACTATTAAAGCCAACTTCCCGGCACGCATTGCCTTTAAAGTGAGCAGCAAAATAGATAGCCGTACCATCCTCGATATCGGAGGAGCGGAACAACTTATCGGTAAAGGTGATATGCTAATCAGCTACAATGGAGAACTGGTGCGATTACAATGTGCATTTGTTGATACCCCCGAGGTAGATAAAGTAGTGGATTTCATCGCAGCGCAACGCGGTTATACCGCACCATTCCTGCTGCCTGAATATGTAGATGAAAAAGAATTGGAATCCCGTGGCGATTTTGATGCCGGTGAAAAAGATCCGCTTTTTGAAGACGCCGCCCGCCTGATTGTGGGAAGCCAGATTGGAAGCACCTCTCTCCTGCAAAGAAAAATGAAACTGGGATACAACCGCGCCGGAAGGCTCATGGATCAACTCGAATCAGCCGGTATTGTGGGCCCAAGCCTCGGAAGCAAAGCACGGGATGTACTGATTAAAACCGATGCAGACTTACAGCAACACCTGAACAACCTCGTTTAAAAGAAGATTAACTGTACGCATGTCGAAATTTTTAATCGTGGGACTCGGAAACCCCGGCAACGAATACGCCGGCACCCGACACAACATCGGCTTCGATGTGGCCAATGCCCTCGTTCATAAACACGGCGGTACATGGGAAAACGACCGCCTAGCGTATCGTGCCGTAATCAAATTCAAAGGTAAAACCCTGGTATGCATCTGTCCAACAACCTACATGAACCTCAGTGGGCGCGCCTTCAAATACTGGCAGGTGAAAGAAAATGTACCCATAGAACATACCCTCACCATCGTAGATGATCTGGCCCTCCCCCTGGAGAAAATCAGGCTGAGGGGTTCGGGTAGCCATGCCGGACATAACGGATTAAAAGACATACAAAATATACTTGGCACCGATGCCTATCCCAAGCTCCGCTTCGGCATCGGAAACAACTTCCCCAAAGGCATGCAGGCCGAATTTGTACTGGCCAAATGGCACCCCGAAGAAATCACCACAGTACAACATAAAATTGCCAAATGCGTTGAAGTAATTGAAAGTTTTGTATCCATCGGCCTCGAACGCACCATGAGCAGCGTAAACACTTATAATTTCAAGAACGAACAATAATTAGATGTAACTTGGAAATATAATGTGTTTTTGTTTATTTTCGCTGTCCGGATCCATGAAAACGTTAAAAACCTAACTGTACATGAAGATCATTTGTATTGGCCGTAATTACCCTGACCACGCTGCGGAATTGGGAAATGAGGTGCCGGACGAACCGGTTATATTTATGAAACCTAAGAGTGCCCTGCTTCAGGCGCACACTCCGTTTTATTACCCCGAATTCACCAATGAACTGCATTTTGAGGCCGAACTCGTACTGCGTATTTGTAAAAACGGTAAATACATCCAGGAAAGACACGCCACCAATTATTATAATGGCATCACCGTAGGAATTGATTTCACCGCACGCGATATCCAGCAGGAATGCAAAGAGAAAGGCCTGCCATGGGAAAAAGCCAAAGCATTTGATAATTCTGCTGTGGTGGGAAAATTCATTGATTTTACCCCTGAAATTAAAAAGAACAATATCAACTTCTCCCTCCAAAAGAATAAAGAAGTAATGCAAAAAGGCAATTCCGGACAAATGATATTTTCATTTGATGCCATTATCGCCAACATTTCCAATTATTTCTCCCTCAACATCGGTGATCTCATCTTTACCGGAACCCCGGCAGGCGTGGGTGAATGTGTGGTGGGTGATATATTGGATGTATTCTTCGAAGAAAAGAACATGCTCACCGTTGAAGTAAAATAATCAACTGTAAAATTCCTGTAAAGCACCAAAGTAATGGGTGTTCCAGCCATCGGTAATATTGTCGTAGGCCTCATCCGGAATATGGGTGTGACGCACTTCAGCCGAAGTTCCCTTTGCATGAGGATGCAGACGAATAGTAACGATGGAAGCCTCGCCTTCCTCTCCAAAATACCATTCCTGTACTATCTCCCTGCCTGTATCAAAGGATATATTCCTGCCCGCAATACTACCATCGAACAGTTGAAATTCAGTGTCGGGTTCAGGTTGCATCTCTGCCGGCTCACCACTCCACAACTGAATGGTGGCCTCCTGCGTAAGCGCCTGATACACCTCTTCCGGTGGCGCGGGAATAATATAATAGGCTTTGAAGTTTTTCATTTTTCCAACGTGTTAACAGAGACCATAGTCATAAAATTGTACATTTGGATACTACAAATGTAGTGCACGTTATGAAAGTACGTATCATTAAAATGGGTTGGACGGCCGTTTTCAGTTTGCTGATTTCAACGGCTGTTATGGCACAGGGATATAAATCGTATGACATTACGGTGGATGGAGATACCATCAATATCATTGACGCCAACGGAAAAAAGCAAGGCCCCTGGGTTTTACGGGTAGAAGAAGTACGTGGAGAGCCGGGCTATGAAGAAGAGGGCATGTTTAAAGACGATTACAAAAACGGATACTGGCGTCGGTATAGTCTCCAAGGCGATCTGATGGGAGTAGAACACTATAAGTTTGGTGGAAAAGATGGTTTGCAGCAGTATTTCACTTTTTTCGGAAACCTGGAGCGGGAAGAAAACTGGCGAGGGTATAATCCGGATGCGCCCTATGATACCATTGCCGTGTATGGTGCAGGAAGCAATGAAATTGTAGATTTTAAAATAGTGAAAGCGGAGCCTTACAGTGTGCGGCATGGCGTTTGGAAATATTATGATGAAGGCAGGCTCATGCGCAGTGAAGAATACGACCGAAATAACCTCGTGATCCCCAAGGAAACGGCTACCGCCCCTGTAAAAGAAAAACCCAAAGAAGTAGAGAAAACAGCCGAGATGCTGGAATGGGAAAAGAAAAACCGCGGCAAGAAAGGGGCCCTGCGTGATGGCAGAACAGGGATGTAACGCACCCATCAAAGCAATAATAAGAGTACGTACTACCATCATACAACCCCGAGCCTCTATTCATATAAACGCCTAACAGCAAGGCATACACTAAATATAAAGGCGTGCGTCATGAATGGGTACGCTGTTTTGGGCGTGCCCCCGCCCCGCCAAAGTCGGGGCAGGGTCGGGCTATACGCTTCAACAAGGTTTCCGCTACTATCCCTCACGCGTACACGAAAATATAAATTCCGCATGTTTGGTAGGCCAATGCATGATTCCCATTGCGTTAACGCTGCGATTGAACGGTTTGAGTACATTACACAACAATTCTGCGGTACATCGGCGTAAAAAAAATCCGCGTATATGCGGGATATAAAAACTAACGTAAGTATCCAGCGTATGCCATAAGCCAGAAGTACATAAGCCTTTTTAAGTATAAAATTCCCCTGAAAGACAGAATAAAAGTATGCAGAATGGCGCCGGTATCATGAACTGTTCCGCGCAAGCGTTGAACAAAGAAATAATATCGAATCCCAACTTGCTGATATGAAAAAGGCTGTCCCGAAGGACAGCCCGTTAAGAACGACTCTACAGGACTCGTCTTAATACAACGCTTAGTTAACTACCGACAATTTGCGGGTAACGACAGCTCCTGTTTCTTTATTGATAACCCTAATCATGTACATACCTTTTTGCAGGTTGCTCAGTTCAATAGAGTTGGTATTATTCATGCGAATGGTCCTGACAATCCGGCCAGCATGGTCTACCACCTGTACCTCAGTAGAAGGGGTGATATCGGTTATGGTTAAACGACTGGTGCCCGAACTCGGGTTAGGGAAAATACTGAAATCAGTACCGGTGCCCACACCTTTTACAGCACGAATCTCACTGAATGAATAGGTGCCATCCAGGTCAATCATCTTCAAACGATACTGTGAAGTGGCAACGGTAGGATTCACATCCGTATAACTGTAATTGCTTCCCGCAATGTTATTGGTAGCGTCTATTTCAGCAACCACTTCAAAATCGCGGTCTATCTTACGCTCTATCTGATAGCGTTCGGCATTGATTTCTGTTTGAGATTCCCATAACAGCTTAATCTGGTTGCCATCCCGGTTGGCATAGAAAGCACCTAATTTAATAGGCACTGGTCCTGCACCCGGATTGCTCACAAAATACGGTGTAGAACATGGTGCGCCTTGCCCACATGGAGCATTCACGGTGGGTACCAAAATCACCAAAGGCTCAATAAAGCAGTTGAAGTTAATGGTGTTGCTACCGGTTCCATTGGCTGCAAAACAACGCACATCCGGAATACCACTGGTTGGGTTGGTAGCACAGAATATCATCACATTGATGTTTCCGTTACCACCGGTGTAATTAACGGTTAATGAATAACTGGTAATCCCCGTGCGGATGAACTGTGCACTGGTGATTTGAGGACATTGTGCCATAGCCAGCGTAGCCGACAACACAAGCGTGGTCAGTAGGAGTGAAATTTTTTTCATACATGTGTAAGGTTGGTGAATAAAAGGTAGTTTCAACAGGTAACGAACCGGCACACATGAAAAAACACAATAAAGGCAGTGCTGTATTTTTTAAAGGATAGTGGGAGTAGGTAAAGCGTATAAAGAGCACAACTCATTGAGTGGTACTACTTTATAATAAGAGGATAAAAGTATAAAAAAATTTATGAACATCCTATAAACATTTTGTGTTTTTTCGGATGTTCATGATAAATATGATCAAATGAACTGATAATCAATCAATTTTCTTTTGCATTGGGTTCCCGCCCACCGATACACCACGACCGGCACGCTGCTGTTGGCGATCCTTATACAACTGAAATTTCGAAGGGATGACCACCGAGGGCCAACGGTTATTCTGTTCATCAATATCTGCGGTTTCACGCATCGGATCAATCAGAATACTTTTTACCTTCTTCTTAAACATGAAAGATTTCACGATGCGTTCCTCATTCTTTCTCCATACATGCACACTGATGCGCGTAGTATCCTTCGTGCCGTCTTCAAAATTCCATTCAATGATCACCGGCATCACCAATCCACCTTTATTGCTCAGGTATAATTCATAAAAATGTACGTCGCCGGCAATACTATGGGCCTCTGCATCACTGAATGTTTCCCGTGCAGGCGAGGTGAGGGTTACAGAAGTAGTATCCACCTTTGCCAAACCGCGTGCATAATGCCAGTAAAAATCACGTAAGCTGGTATCCGCATCCGTTGCAAATACAATATTCGGGTCCTGACGGTTCCTGATTTTTGAAATATCTTCATAATCATTCAGAATAGGACGCGCCACTCTTGAAACTTGTTCACGAGCGCGGTCGGCCATCACCTCTTCTCCCACGGCCAGTGTACTCACTTTTACACTATCTAAAGAAATATCGCATGGGTCGGTATTGTAAAACCATCCACGCCAAAACCAATCCAGGTCTTCTGCTGTGGCATCTTCCATGGTTCTGAAAAAATCGGCCGGAGTTGGATGTTTAAATGCCCAGCGCCGGGCATATTCCTTAAATGCATAATCAAATAATGGTCTGCCTAAAATGGTTTCGCGCAGTATATTCAAACCGGTGGCGGGTTTTGAATACGCATTCGGACCAAAATGTATGATGTTTTCACTGTTGGTCATAATCGGCTCTAACTGATCCTTCGGTAGTTTCATGTAATTCACAATCTTGTAGGCAGGTCCGCGTGATACCGGAAATTTATTGTCCCACAATTCTTCGGTCAGGTATTCGCAGAAGGTGTTCAGGCCTTCATCCATCCAACTCCACTGACGTTCATCACTGTTAATAATCATCGGGAAAAAGTTATGGCCTACTTCGTGAATAATCACACCGATCATCCCGTTCTTGGTGGCTTCACTGTACGTGCCGTCTTTTTCTGTTCTTCCGAAGTTGAAACATATCATCGGGTATTCCATTCCGTTAGATGCTTCAAGGCTTTGGGCTACCGGATACGGATAGGGGATGGTGAAATGAGAATACACCTTCAGCGTGTGCGCCGTAACCTTTGTACTGTACTTACGATACAGGTGATAGGCCTCTTTACCATAGGCACTCATGCACATTACTTTTTTACCTTCAATGTGCACCGGCATGGCATCCCAGATAAACTTCCGGCTACTGCCCCAGGCAAAATCACGAACCATATCTGCTTTAAAAATCCAGGTCTTTTTTTCGGTGGACCGTGTTTTTTCTTTGGCTTTGGCTTCTTCCAGGGTTACGATTTCGATAATGTCTTTAGAGTGTTGTGCCTGCTTCCAGCGCTGCAGTTGCACCGGCGTCAATACTTCAGAATAGTTTTGTCCAACCCCGGTAGACATCACTATATGATCAGCCGGAACAGTCATTTTCACGCGATAGTTTCCGAACACCAATGCAAACTCTCCGCGTCCGGTAAACTGGTGGTTTTGCCATCCTCTGTCATCGCTATATACACACAGGCGCGGGAACCACTGTGTGAGGGTAAACAAATCATTCCCATCTTCCGGAAAATGTTCATAGCCTCCCCGCCCGCCCAAACGCATCCGGTCTACCAGATAGTAATGCCAGGCAATAGTAAATTTGAATTTCTGACCGGGTTTCAGCGGTTTAGGCATTTCAACCCGCATCATCGTTTTTTGAATGGTATAATTCAGGGGTGTACCCTGTGCAGTTTCAACCCGGGTAATTTGGTGGCCATGTTCTTTTTCCCGCTTTGCGGTCATGCGTTCCAGTTCTGCAGGAGTAACAGAAGAAGGCGATGTATTACTGGTTTGATATCCGGCATTGTTCACTGTGCTGTGTTGGTTTTCATCCAGCTGCAGCCAGAGGTAGGTGAGTACATCCGGACTGTTATTCGTGTAAGTAATCGTTTCTACGCCTGTGAGTTTGCGTTCGGCTTCATTCAATTCGCAGGTAATATCATAATCGGCACGCTGCTGCCAGTATTTCGGACCGGGTGCTCCACTGGCCGTTCTGTATTCATTGGGCGTAGGTAGAATGGTACCCAGTTGTTCAAACCGGTTGCCATGATTGCTGCCGGGGTTGTTTCGTATATCCTGAGCCGTTAGAGAGGAATGCATCAGGAAACTAAGCATAACAAGAATGAATAAACGCATATCAGAGAGTTGATTTTTATTAAGGAATACGATTGATGGCCAACCAGGCCCCCCATACCAGTGTTACCACAGATAAAGTGTACACCCATATTTTGTGGCGTGAAACAACTTTACCCACAAGTACATAGTGCAACAGTAGCAAAAGGATCACCAATAGAATCTGGCCGGCTTCCAGGCCAAGGTTGAAACTGAACAAGGGCAAGGCTATTTGCTGATCGCTCGCGAGCATGAACCGGATGGTGTTGGCAAATCCCATCCCGTGTATCAATCCAAAGAATAACGCGAGAAAATAATTAAACCCAAAGCGTTCATGTTTTGTATGCAGGATATTATATAAAGCAGTGAGCGCAATGGTGCACGGAATCAGAAATTCAACCCATTGTGAATTAAACCGGATAACATCATAAGCGCTCAGGGCTAGGGTGAGGGAGTGGCCTACCGTAAATGCCGTTACCAATATGAATACCTGCTTCCAATACCGGATTTGGTATACGGCGCCCAGCGCAACAATAAACAGGATGTGGTCTGTGGCATCTGTACTCACAATGTGTTTCCATCCTTCTTCAAAATAAAGCTTAAAATCACTCATGGGCGAACAAGAACAAAGGGTAATTGTTTACTTTTAATTTTCAAATGTCTGTAAACTTATAAAAGTTTTTAGCTTAATCGTTCAAATGGCATTAATATTATATAAGTGGTTGATGGTGCTGTTCATGCCCGGATACCTTTCTGAAAAACCGTTGCACCCGTTCTATGTGAGTGTTACCGAAGTGGTGCATCAACCCGCCACCGGCAACCTGGAGGTGGTTTGCAAAATATTTACCGACGATTTTGAACACACCTTGCGTATGGCAAACCCGGGTGCTAAGATTGATTTACTGAAGAATGAAATGCAGGAACAAATGAAGCCCCTTATTGTATCTTATATCAACACACATTTGAAAATTATGGTCAACGACCGAATAGTTCCGCTTCAATTCGTGGGGTATGAACAGGAAGAAGAAGGAATAATAAGTTATTTTGAATCTGTTTCCGTACCGGATATACAGCGGATTCAGGTGTGGTGTAATATGTTGTACGAATATAAAAAGGAGCAGATGAATCTGTTCCACATAACGGTACATGGTAATCGAAAAAGTTTTAAATTAAATTATCCGGATATGGAACGCACCGTAACTTTCGGAAAAAATTAATCTTCTTCCGCTACTTCGCGTTTGAGTTCTTCGGAGATGTTCACCAGAAATTTATCAATCCGCTGTCCGTCCATATCAATGACTTCAAATTTAAAATCGCGCCACTCAAATTTCTCACCTACGGTAGGGATGTGTTCCAGTTCATGCAGTGCAAATCCGGCAACGGTATCAAATTCCTGCTCTCCTTCCTTGAACCAGTCGCCCCGTTCAAAGTAACTGAGGAAATCATAAAAATGTATTTGTGCATCTACCAGAAAACTACCGTCTTCCCGTTCCACAATTTCATACTCTTCCTGGCCAATCTGCGATACATCGCCCACAATGGCTTCAAGGATATCGTTCAGCGTAATCATCCCTTCCATGGTACCATATTCATTCACTACAAAGCATAGGTGAATTTTAGTAGCCTTGAATTTTTCTAATAGTTGATAGGCCTTGTTGTTTTCAGGTACAAAGAGTGCCGGTCGTACAATATCGTTTACCAAAGAAGTATGATTGGCTTTCAGTAAATCTTTCACATGCACCATGCCTTTGATGTTGTCGATCGATCCATCGCAAACCGGGTACGTTGAGTATATGAATTCAGTAAAGCGGTTGATCACTTCACCTACGGTTTCATTCATATCAATCCAAATAATGTCGGTTCGGTGGGTCATGAGTGATGTGATGCTCCGGTCGCCCAGGTGGAATACCCGTTCAATAATTTCTTTCTCATCTTCTTCAATTTCGCCATGTTCGCTGCCTTCGGTAATCAGCGCTTTAATCTCTTCTTCCGTAACAGCGGAATCGCTTACCGTTTTAATCTTAAACACTTTAAAAAAAGTATTGGTAAGAAAAGAAAGCAACCAAACAAAAGGAAAGGTAAGCTTGGTTAAAAAATTCATTGGTGCGGCCACCAATCTTGAAATTTTCTCGGCACGGTTCAAAGCTATTTTCTTGGGAATCAGTTCACCCAAAACAATAGACGCAAACGTTACTAGCACCACAACCAATGTGGTAGAGATGGTATCGGCATAGGCAGAGAGCAACGGAATAGATTCAAATGTGGGGGCAAGGTCTTTACCGAATTTTTCACCCGAATACAAACCCGTTAAAATGGAAATCAGGGTGATACCTAATTGAATGGTAGACAGGAATTTTTCCGGATTCTCCGATAATTCAAGTGCCAGCCGTGCATTTTTATCGCCCTTGTTGCTCATAGATTCCAGCCGTCCTTTCCTGACACTCACGAGCGCCATTTCTGCCATCACGAACAGTGCATTTAAAAATATGAGCAGGAATAAGATAAATAAGTCCCACATAATGATTGCTTACGCTAATTTATATTGTTTATTATAAGAACGTGCAGAAAGATATCCCAGGGCCATGCCTACAGCACCTCCGGCCAGTACATCTAATGGATAATGTACCCCTACATACACCTGAGCGTATATGATAAGCAGCGCCCATACAAAAAACAGGAGGCCCCAGGCGCCGATATATTGCTTCAGGGTAAAAAAGAAAAAGGTGGCGAGGGTGAAATGATTGGTAGCATGAGAAGATGTAAAACTTGAACTCTTCGGGCGATATCCCAGTAATGTTCGGGCCTGAGGGATTAAATCCGGATCGTTACAGGGTCTCAACCGAAACACATTCGCTTTGATGATGTCGCTGCTTACAAAATCAGACAATACAGCCGTCAGCGCCACAAACACAATCCACCATATAGCACGTGCTTTGAAGTTTACCAGAACAAAAACCAACAGAAACAGGTATAAAGGCACCCACAATTGAGAAGTTCGAACCACCGGCAACACAGAATCCAGAAAGGCGTTGTGCCATTTGCCATTGATGAGATAGAAGAATTGCTGATCAAACCTTAAAAGGTCATCCATTAAATGTTCAGGTTGGTCTGCGGCAAAATTAATTAAACTAAATTTGACGGTTGTAATAATCTTTCATGAGCCTGAACGGGACATTCTTATCACGCATTCAATGGATTTTGAAGATTTCAGTATGGCTGCTGTTGTGTATGACGGCCTACCGCATCTTCTTTTTCCTGCATTACCGCACACCGGAACTGCCATTTTCCGG
>JAHBTM010000051.1 GCA_019638635.1 Ferruginibacter sp.
CCACGTCTTCGGCAGATTCCGGCGCCGGTGCATACCGCATGGCGAGGGATAATCTTTTGAGCCATAAACGACGGGCAATCGAGTAGATGTAGGTTTTAAGCTGACAATTCAGTTCAAATCCGTCAGACGTTGACTTTTCATAGAGCACAATCATTGTCTCCTGAAAAATATCCGCCGCATCATCTCCTGTTCCGTTGTTGTGTATCACCATAGATTGAATCATATGGTAATGTTCCCTGTACACCTGCTCAACGGCTGCCTTATCGCGGGTGGCTAAACCCTGTAATAAGGCTTTTTCACTTTCAATTTGGGTCACTTATCTATGGTTAATACGTGAATGGGTATTTGGTAACCCATCCAATCCGTTAAAAAATTTTTTTTTGAAAACAGGGTTACCTTTTTTAGAATCCTGTATTAATAGCAAATTATAATTTTAATTAAAACAAAGAAAATGAAAAAGTTCTTAGCAATCGCTTTCATCGCAGCTACCCTGGTTTCTTGCAACGAAGAAGCTAAAACAGAAGAAGCTCCAGCAACTGAAACTCCAGCAACTGAAACTCCGGCAACTGAAACTCCGGCTCCAGCTGCTGACACAACTGCTCCAGCTCCAGTTGCAGATACAACTGCTCCTGCTGCTCCAGCTACAAAATAATTGATTTTCGGATACTCGTTATCCAAAGCAATTTAAGCCGTCCTGCCTCAACGCAGGGCGGTTTTTTATTTACATCTCCTTAGCTGATAATCAGTTAATTTTGCACAAATTTCGGGAATGTCTACTCCAATCCGCTCCATCATCGAAAAAAGGCCATTGCTCATCAGTGGTCCTTGTGGCGCTGAAACGCGCGATCAATTGATGCAGACTGCCCGTGCAATAAAAGAAACAGGTAAAATTGACATGCTCAGGGCAGGAATTTGGAAACCCCGAACCAAACCCGGCCATTTTGAAGGCATCGGAGAGCCCGGGCTTCAATGGTTACAAGATGCTACAACAGAAACCGGCCTTCCGTTTATGGTAGAAGTGGCCAGCACCCGTCATGTAGAATTGGTTTTGAAATATCAGATTCCGGTGGTATGGATAGGAGCCCGAACCACTGTGAACCCGTTTTATGTACAGGAACTGGCAGAAGCATTGAAAGGAACCGGTGTTCCGGTATTTGTTAAGAATCCCATCAACCCCGATGCAGATTTGTGGTCAGGGGCCGTGGAACGTTTTTTGGGTGCTGGTTTACCTGCCGGAATCATTCACCGCGGATTTGCATTGTATGGCAATGGCTTGTACCGAAATCCACCCATGTGGAACCTGCCCATCGAAATGAAAAGGCGTTTCCCCGAAGTACCATTGATTTGCGACCCCTCCCATATTTGCGGCAACCGATCTGAATTGCTAGGTATAGCGCAAACCGCTGTAGATTTGGGAATGGATGGCCTGATGATCGAATCACATATTCATCCCGATCAGGCTTGGAGCGATGCCCGCCAGCAAATCACACCCGCTGAATTGAATGCATTACTCGATAAAATCATCTGGCGAACAGCCGGTATTGATAATCTCAGTCAGTTTCAACCTCTACAATCGCTGCGCGATGAAATGGATGTACTGGATTTGCAATTGCTTCAAATCATGAGCAAGCGAATGCAGTTGGCCGATGCCATCGGAGCATACAAAAAACTGAATAATATCACCATCGTTCAGGTGGAACGTTTCAACGAAATCCTGAATCGGGGATTAGAATTGGCAAAGAAATTCGGATTGAGTGAAAATTTTATCCGGAACTATTTTGAAGTCCTTCACATGGAAAGTATCGAACATCAAAATAAAGTGATGAATGAGTAATCAACCTTTATATGCTCACAAAAAGGTGTATACATTTCCAACAAGAAACGTTGAAGTGTATTTCGGTGCCGAAAATTTTTCAATACATCATTGGTTTGGAGATGCCTCTGTATACATCATCACAGATGAACATATTCATGCATTGTATCCGGAGTTGACGCGTTTTCATCCTGCGTATATTATCACGCCTGGTGAAAGGTCTAAAAAGCAATCAACCATAGATGCAATCCTGGAAGCCATGTTGATGGCGCAGTTAGGGAAAGACGTTATTGTGTTGGGCGTGGGTGGGGGTGTGGTTTCAGATATTGCAGGATTTGTGTCTTCCATATTTAAACGCGGTACAAGATTGGTATTGTTGCCTACTTCCGTGTTAGGTATGGTGGACGCGGCGCTTGGCGGAAAAAATGGGATTGATGCCGGTGTATTTAAGAATATGATTGGTACCATGTATCAGCCTGAAAAGATTATCTACGATTTTACTTTTTTAAAAACGTTACCTCATGCAGAATGGGTGAATGGTTTTGCAGAAATTATCAAACACGGATGTATAAAGGATAAAGAGTTGTTTGAATTTCTTGAACAACATACCCTGGAAAATTTTCAACATAACATGCTCCTGGCCGCCACCCTTATTGAGCGGAATGTAGATTTAAAAATGAACATAGTTACCAGAGATGAGTTTGATCAGCACGACCGGCAGTTGCTTAATTTCGGACATACCATCGGTCACGCGCTCGAAAACCTGCACGAACTGCCTCACGGGGCTGCCATTAGTATCGGTATGGTAGCTGCCTGTGTATTATCTGAACGATTGGCTGACCTGCATTTTGAAGAAGCCGCCCGTTTGGTGCGATTACTGACCCAATACCACCTGCCCGTGGATATTGAAACCGATCACGACAAATTGTTCGAAGGAATTTGTATGGATAAAAAGCGAATGGGAGAGCACATGCAGTTTGTTTTGATGAATACAATTGGTTCTGCCTTCGCAAAACCGGTTCCAATGAAATACATTCAGGAACATTTAAAAATCCTTATATAATGAGGGTAAAGGTCCTCATTCCGAAACTGCAAGGTACGGTTCAGGCACCTCCTTCGAAAAGTTTTATGCAACGCGTTTGTGCGTTGGCGTTATTGAACAGGGGTTCCACATTGGTTCGTAATCCGGGTGTGAGTCAAGATGATCTCGCGGCCCTCGATATCATCCAATCCATGGGAGCACGAATCGATTATGATCAAGAGAATCATTCCTTACGGATAGCATCCGACGGGTGTACACAATGGAGTGGGATGTTGAACGCCCGTGAAAGTGGATTAGCAGCCCGCATGTTTATTCCTTTGGCTGCACTCAGTAATCAAGAAGTAACAATAACCGGTGAGGGAACCTTATTAAAGCGCTCCATGCAATGGCTGATGGATGTATTGCCTGAGTTGAATGTTCAGGTGAACAGTCTGAACGGATTGTTGCCCATGAGTGTTAAGGGGCCATTGCTTCCGAAAAGTTTAACAGTAGATGCCTCTCAAAGTTCACAGTATATTTCCGGTTTAATTATGGCACTGGCGTATACTACACATGAACCGGTGCAATTGCGTTTATTCAACATCGTTAGTTTGTCTTACCTGCAACTCACTATCCGTCTGATGAAGCATTTTGGATATGTGTTGGATTGGAATGGGGAGAATGAAATAATTATTCAGCCGCTTCAACATTGTACCGAAAATAAACAAGTAGAAGTGGATATAGAAGGCGATTGGAGTGCTGCTGCTGCCTTACTGGTGGCAGGGGCTATAGGTGGAAGGGTTAGTCTGGCCGGATTAACTTATCCTTCTGTACAAGGAGATGCCGCAGTTTTAAGTGTTTTACAAGATGCCGGTGCTCAGGTTGAAATTTTGCAGAACAAGATCACCGTTTCACACGCCGGTACATTACAGGCTTTTAATTACCATGCGGAGCATACACCGGATGTGTTCCCTGTATTGGCAGTACTGGCATTATATGCCCAAGGTACTTCCTACATATCAGGTGTTTCCCGGTTATGGAACAAAGAAAGTAATCGCGCAAACGCTGTTCAGGCATTGGTGAAAGCATTGGGTGGAACAGCGGAAATCCGAGAAGATGTTATGCACATTCGCGGACCCGTTTCTGTGAATGAAGTACACATGCACTCCTTTCATGATCATCGGATAGTGATGGCGGCAGCCATTGCATCGGCCGGTTCAAATACACAGGTTACGATAGACGATGCGCAGGCAGTTGAAAAATCGTATCCTCATTTTTTTAAAGATATCTCCAAGCTGGGAGCACAAGTTTTAATAACTTAACGGAATGAATGCAATAGGTAAAATTTTTACGGTACAAATATGGGGTGAGTCGCACGGTATGGCGGTGGGTTGTGTATTGGATGGATGCCCTCCGGGTATTCCATTGAATATTTCAGATTTTGAAAAGCCTTTGCAACGACGTAAGGGAGGAGGAGCCGGAACAACGCCCCGTACAGAAACGGATATCCCCGTGTTTGTGAGTGGAGTGTTTAATGGATGTACCACCGGTGCACCGTTGTGTATTCAATTCAACAATGCAAATACCCGCAACAGCGATTACGAAGCGTTTAAACAACAACCCCGACCCGGACATGCAGATTTTGTATCGTCAGTAAAGTACAAAGGTTTTCAGGATTATAGAGGCGGAGGGCATTTCAGCGGACGATTGACCACCGCTTTGGTTGCCGCGGGTGTGGTAGCAGAAAAATTACTGAAATCACATTTACCTGATTGTTCATGCAATGCAACGGTATTATCGATTGGTGGGAACAACCATGTTGAAGAAGCTGTGCAAGAGGCCATAGCGTCAAACGATACAGTGGGTGCTGTGGTGGAATGTAGAATGAGCGGGTTGCCCATAGGCTTGGGGGAGCCATTTTTTAATTCCTGCGAATCGGTCATCAGCCATCTTGTGTTTTCAATCCCTGCGGTAAAGGCCATTGAGTTTGGTTCCGGATTTGGAGTAGCACAAATGAAAGGCAGTGAACATAATGATGTGTTCATCAATGAAAAAGGAACTACTGCAACCAACCATTCCGGAGGAATCACCGGCGGTTTAACCAATGGAAACGAACTGGTGTTCAGGATAGCCGTGAAGCCTGCCTCTTCAACTCCTAAGCCGCAACAAACGTATAATTATGATACGGGTACAATGGAAACCCTTGAAATAAAGGGCAGGCACGACCTGATCATTGCGCTCAGGGTACCACCGGTGCTGGAGGCCGTAACCATGATTGCCATGGCCGATTTGTTCATGTGTGCCAAGGCTAACGGTACAGTATAAACGCTTATGTTTATTCTTTCGATCCGTTTTTAACCTGTATAATTTCTGCAGCAATACTAATGGCAATTTCTTCCGGGGTTTTGCTGTGGATCGGTATTCCTATTGGAGTGTACACTTTTTCTAAATGCGTCTCTGGAATATTCTGAGCCCTGTATTGTTCAAAGAGTGTTTTCATTTTATTTTTACTGCCCAACACACCAAAGTATTTGTACGATTGATGTATAATCGCTTTTAAGGCTTCATCATCTGTGCGATACCCAAATGTCATGATAACTACATACACATTATCTCCGGGTAGTATGTATTGCGCCATTTCATGGTATGTGTTTACATGAATGATGGAGTGTGCGTACCGGTTTTTTAATATAGTATTCAACCCGGAGCGTGTTTCATATACATGAATATAAAAATCCAGGTCGCGCATACATTTCGACAATGCCAAAGCGCAATGTCCGCCACCTACAATATGCAATACCTGATGATGTCCGGTTTTTTCCCGGTATTCAAAATCGTCCGTGTTATTCATTTGAAAATAAAAAGCATCCGCAGGTTTATTTCGGTTGTAGGAACACCCATCCGGCCGAATCTGAAGGGTGCCCGCTTGATGTTGTTGAAGGTCGCTGATTAAATTTTCAATCCATGTAGCATCACTGGTGTTTATTGTTTGAAGCCATATCCACTGCTCACCGGAACAAATCATTCCACTTTGATGTACACCGGTTGTTTTCTTGTGGTACTGTGGAATGAGTGTGTACAGGTTTTCACTGTTGCGCATAGACGCAAATGCACGCTCCACTAGTTTGTGTTCCATGATTCCGCCCCCCAGTGAGCCACTCATCTCACCTTCCGCATTTAAAGTCATGAAAAAACCTTGTCTGCCCGGACTACTACCGGTACTTTCCAGCACATACAGCAACATACACGGAATGTTCTTTAGAAGGCTTTTATGTAACAGTTGCCAGTTAGCTAATTGCTTCATGCGAAAAATGCGGATAAAGGGCCATTAATACTTTTTCCGGAGTCATGGGTGCATCAAACGCTACAGGAGATGATGGATTAAATGCCAGAATAGCGTTTCGAATCGCAAAATAGGTCCCAATTCCATACATCAATGGCGGTTCTCCCACTGCTTTGGATTGGAGGATCGCCATGTTTTCCTTTTGAGTTAACAGAGGGACAATCTCTATGGTTGCAGGAACACTATAAATGTCAGGCACTTTATACGTAGATAATGCATTGCTTTTTAGAATCCCCTTATCATCAAACACAATTTCTTCCATGGTCATCCAGCCAATGCCCTGTACAAGTCCGCCTTCAATTTGTCCGTAATCGATATCCGTATTCATACTTTTCCCAAAATCATGTACAATACGAATGCTATCAATTGTATAAGTTCCTCGTATACAATCTACCGTTACCTCTGTAAGTGCAATGCCGTACACATGGTAGGCAAAGGGGTGACCTTTTTCTATGGAAGGATTGAAATGAATGACCGGTGTGGCATAATGTGCATGTTCGCTCAGGTTCACCCTTTGAATAAAAGCCTCAGACACTAATTGTTTCCAGTGTATTTCCGTTTTATTTTGATGGTGATAAATCCATTCATCCTGTAACGACACATTTTCTGGTGCTACTTCATTCCCCAGCAGGCGTGCTGCGGTTTGCAATAATCTGTTTAATAAAGTGGTACATGCTATTTGAACCGCTGCACCATTTAAATCGGCTGTGGCACTTGCTGCAGAAGGAGAGGTGTTCGCAATTCTGTATGTATTGGTACTGTTTACTTTAATCCTGTCGGTTTGTATCGACAACACCTGGGCCGCAACCTGCAGCATCTTCGTTTGTACACCTTGTCCCATTTCTACAGCGCCTGTACTGATGTTCACACTGCCATCACTATAAATATGCACCAGGGCTCGCGCGTTATTCATGGGTGTTTTAGTGAACGAAATCCCAAAGCAAATGGGCATCCACGACAAGCCTTTTTTTACCAGTTTGTTTTTCTGATTGAATGCAATGACCGATTCTTCTGTTTGCTTAAAATTAAAAGTATCGCTGGCTGTTGACCAGCTCGCCCTTGCTTCACTTTCTGCTTTTTGTCCATAAGGAAAAATATCTCCGGTTTCAATTAAGTTTTTCTCCTGGATAGTGGATGCAGGTACACCGGCCACATCGGCTGCTTTGGCAATGGCTGATTCAATCACAAACATACCTTGTGGCCCACCAAATCCTCTGAATGCAGTGTTTGGTGGCAGGTTGGTTTTACAACTATAGGCAGTTGCCAGAACGTTAGGGATATAATAACTGTTGGTGCAATGAAACAAAGTTCTTTCCAGCACTGCAGGAGACAGGTCTGCTGCTGCTCCTGCATTTTGATAAAAAGTTACTTCGTAAGCCAGAATCTTAAGGTCTTTATTTAAGCCTATAGTATAATCTGCCGTGTACGGATTTCGTTTTCCGGTCATACGCATGTCTTCCATACGATGCAATACATATTTCACCGGTTTTTTTACAATAAACGCACCGAGTGCACACAACGCTGCCCATGCGGTTGCCTGATCTTCTTTACCACCAAATCCGCCGCCTAACCGGGTTACATCTACTTCTATCCGGTGCATAGGAATTCCAAGTACATCAGCTGTATGTCGTTGTACTGCGGTGGGGCCTTGTGTAGAAGAATATATTTTAATCCCTGAGTGTTCTACCGGAAACGCGTATGCGCCTTGTGTTTCAATGTACAGGTGTTCCTGTCCGTTAGTATGTGCGGTTCCCTGTACAACATAATGGCATTGCTCAAACGCTTCTTTCGTATTCCCGGTTTTAAAAGTGCGGGGCGGTACAATTAGCTGGTTCTTTTCTTTTGCCAATCTGGGGTCGGTGATTACCGGAAGGGGTTCAATATCCATTTCAATTAGTTGTGCTGCATGCCGTGCAACAGCATCTGATGTGGCTAGAATAAATGCTACCGGCATTCCGGCAAAATGAACCATGTCTTCAGCCAACAGGGGTTCATCTTTCACAATGCCTCCAATTTGATTGATACCTGGTATATCCGTAGCCGTTAGTATACGTACTACACCCGGTAGTGATGCCGCTTTTTCTAAATTTATTTTTTTAATAATGCCATGGGCTATCGGAGAAGCATATACCGCACCGAAGAGGGTGTCTATTGTTACAGGGATGTCATCTACATATACCGACAGTCCTTTGGTGTGGTTGACAGAATCAATATTTTTCATATACATCTAAATCGGGAAAGATCTGGTTAAAATGTGCCATAATCAATTGTTGCAACAGCAGTCGCTTATACGTAGCACTACCCCGTGCATCGCTGATAGGTGCAATTTCTTGCTGTACAGTTTGAAGCATTTCCTGTACATGCAGGCGGGTAAGGGGTTTGCCCTCAAGCATTTTACTGCTTTGGCTTAGGTAAGCCGGAACAGGACTTACACCTCCGGCACTGATGCTGCAATGCAGGATAACCCCGTCTTTCACATGAATGTGCAGGGCTGAATTTACACTGGCAATATCAAGGTGTGTTCGTTTACATACTTTTTCAAAGTTGACATTTGATTCGGGGTCAGGTAATTCAAAGGAAATAGATTGGATATATTCACCCGGTTGCCAGTTTAGTTTTTTATACCCATTATAAAAGGAACGTAACGGTAAAATCCTTTCAGATGTACCATCAGATATAAGCAATTGTGCATCCAGGGCCAAAAAGAATACACTCAGGTCACCGATAGGAGAGGCGTTAACAAAATTTCCCGCAATCGTGGCCATATTACGTATAGGCGTAGACGATATTAATTTAATCCATGCATTCAGGTTTCTGAAATGGTCTTTAAATATTGGTGAAGCAGCCATATCAGATACCGTGGTAGCTGCCCCCAGGGTACAGGTATTGCCATCCTTCCGGATGAACCTCAACGCATCCTGTGTGGCCATCAACTCTGGTTGTTCCTGTACCATACGTTCATGTTGCTGTACATACAAGTCTGTTCCCCCGGCTAATCTCAGTGCACTGTTCTGTTGGATGGGATGCGGTTGTATGGATGCCCTCAGTTTTTTTAAACGGCTTTCGATCGTTAAAAAATATTGGGGAATAATTTCCTGATCCACGGCCCCTTGCAATAGGTCATTCAAATTGGGTTTTACATTTTCAGCAATGAAAACTGCAGCTCTTTGAATGGATTTATACCCTGTGCATCTGCAGATGTTGCCATTCATAGAATCTATCGCTTCAGCTGCTGTTTGTACATTTCCACTTACACATGCTCCGGTCAGTGAAACCACAAAACCCGGTGTACAAAATCCGCATTGGGTGGCGTTAAAGTCACTGAATGATTTTTGAACCAGGCTTTGCTTTGCCATATTCACCCCTTCAATGGTTACAATGTGTTTCAGGTGTGCATTGCCGATAGCCATGAGGCAACTGGTAGCATTAGAATACACGAGTTTGTTATTTTGAATGTCGCCTACCAGAATGGTGCAAGCTCCACAATCTCCTTCCCGGCAACCAATTTTAGTGCCTGTCAGGTTTTTCTCATATCGGATGAAATCAAGCAGTGTGGTGCCGGATGGTAAACCGGTTTGTATGATTTCATCGTTTAATATAAATTGAATCACGCGGATAAATATTAATTTATCGTTTGAAGTTAAGATATTTGAATTAATCATGGCGCACTCAATACCGGCAATTCAATCCACAGTGTATTACAGACTTATAGCCTTGTGGGCTGTTTGCGAAGCATTTGCCGGAGGTTTGTTGCATGCATTTAAGGTGCCCTTCACCGGAATGGTGATCAACAGCCTCTCGGTAATTTGTATTGTGCTCATTGCAAAACATCATCGTGCCCGGCTGGCCATTTTACAGGCAACTGTTATAGTGGCTGTGTTTAAGATGATGTTGAGTCCGCACAGCCCACCCACAGCCTACATTGCATTGTTTTTTCAGGGTTTGCTGGGACAAGTATTGTTTGCTACCGGTCGTGTGTGGCTGTTGTCTTCTATATTATTAGCCACTTTAACGCTGGTGGAATCATCCATACAACGTATCCTCGTTTTGGTGATTGTATATGGTAATGAATTCTGGCAGGCTGTAGATGTTTTTATAACTAAACTAACCGGACGAACGTTAGTGGATTCATATAGCTTTCAGATTGCGGCACTTTATGTGCTTATTCATGCTATCACGGGAGTTTTTGTAGGGAGTTATGCTTTTCATTTGTCGCATTCCATTCAAGATACGTTTATTCGCTTGAAGCCTTACCTGATGCAACAGCAGGCTGATATACATGGGGAGGTTACTGCTCCAAAGAAAAAGAAAAAGCGGTGGTTGCTGATGATTGTTTGGGGCATACTCCTGTTGATATTTTTACAATCTATTGTTCAACCCGAACATGCGATACTTGCTTCAATGGATGTGGTAAAGATTATTCTCCGGGCAGCACTCATCCTGTTGTCCTGGTATTTGTTCCTCCTTCCTCTGGTTAAACGATGGATGCATCATTTATTGAATAAACAAAAGGCACGTATGGCCCATCAGATAGCCATTGTACAATCACTTATTCCTGAGATGAAGCAACTATTTGTGCATAGTTGGAAAGTATCTGCCGATAAAGGTGGACTAAAACGTATCCGATTATTCATGCAAGTCCTCCTGATCAATCTGCTATACGAATAAAAAAAGAGGCCTCATTGGCCTCTTAAATGGTATAAATCATTGAACTTAATTGATCAGCAACACGGTGCCTTTCTGTTCAATCGTTCGTCCGTTTTTATCTTTTCCTTTCAATATCCATACGTACGTTCCGGATTGTTGAAGTTGACCTTTATATCTTCCGTCCCAACCTTTCATATACTGATTGGTTTCAAATACTACTTGTCCGTAACGATTGAAAATGCGGAAGTACTCTGGCGTTGTCATCCCTACCGGTATCACCCTGAACACATCGTTTAATCCATCACCGTTAGGCGTAAACGCATTCGGTACAAAATAATCCGGACCCTGATAAACCTGCACATACACGGTGTCATACCCAACACAACCGGCAATATCAGTTACTTTGAGATAGAAGCGTGCGTCGTTGGCGAGGTAAACGGTCGGACTTTGTGCAGTGGGATTCACTATTTGAACACCAGACGACGGGGTTGACCAGAGATACAATTCTCCACCACTGCCCATCAGATTCTGTGCCTGATTCACAATCAGCAACGTATCTCCACCTGCATAGGCCGGAACAGCCGGCTGCATAATAACCAGGATGCTATCCGTTACGGAGAAATTACATCCATAATCATCTGTGGCTGTAAGCGTGTACAACTGGGTTCCCTGAGGTATGGCCATAGTGGTTGCGGCGTTTGGATCACGTACCAGGGATGCCGGCGACCAGGTAAGGGTAACCGGACCAGAGGTATGGCTCACACTTCCACTGATTAACGTGGAATCGTTCAAACAAATTCTAACTTGTGACGGGCCCGCATCCGGAATGGGTTTCCATTTAACATTGATGGTGATGCTATCGGTACGCGAACAAGCACCCCACTGCGCGGTAAGGATATACATGGTTGTATCTACCGGTGTAGCCGTTGCATTTTTTATAGTGTTATCATTTAAAGCCACGTTGGGCGTCCAACTAAATACACTGGTTTCATTGTTCGTCTGCGGATCGAATGTTACAGGCGTACCCTCACAAATGGTAGTATCTGCTCCCAGTTCCAGGAACATATTGTCGATTTCATTTACAAAAACCGGAGCAGCCGTGGCCGTACAACCATTGTCATCTTTCACGGTAACCAGCGTGTAGTTACCGGTGGCCACATTGAATTCAGGGGATGACTGGAATGGATAGGTAGTGCCATTATCAACTGAATATGTGTACGGAGCCGTTCCACCTGCACCGGTCACTTCTATCACGCCATCTCCACCCTGACAAGTAGAAGGCGCAGTACTCACAGCCGTTGCCGTTAGTGCACCCGGTTGTGTGAGCACCACAGGAATGTCTTTGATACAGTTCACATTGTCTTTCACACGGATGGTGTAAGAACCATCGGTAAGTCCGTCAAATACATTCACCGCCTGATAGGTTGTACCATTATTGATGGAATAGGTATAAGGTGCTACACCACCGGTAGCTGTAATGGTCACCAGTCCGTCATCACTTCCAAAGCAAAGCGGATCATTAATATCTGCAGTGAGGATGATAGGGGCGTTGGTAACAAGGTTTTGAGTATTTGTTCCTGTACACCCAATGGCATCTGTAAATGCAATGTTGTAATTGCCGGGTGCTAAACCACTGAACATATTAGATGCCTGTGGCGTACCTCCGTTAATGGAATAGGTGTATGGTGCTGTACCGGTAGTAGCCAGTACTTCAATGGTTCCATCATTGTTGTCTGCACACTGAGGGTTTCCGGCATTGATTGTAGAACTCAATACATCGCCTTCATCAATCACAGCGGTGTTGGTTCCGGAGCATCCCAGTGCATCGGAAATACTGATGGTATAGTTGCCCGGTGCCAGATTGGTAAACACGTTGGAAGCTTGTGGTGTTCCTCCATTGATTGAATACTGATAAGGGGCATTTCCGCTGGTAGGCGTTACCGTTATGGTGCCGTTATTCACTCCGGGGCAACTGGTGTTTACAGCGTCTACGGTAGAGGTAATTCCCGAACCTGTGCCTATCGTAACAACTACACTGCCGGAGCAACCGTTGGCATCTGTAAACGCAATAGTGTACGTATCCGGTGCCAGCCCGGTAAATGTATTGGAAGCTTGAGGAGTGCCTCCGTTCAGGCTGTATGTATAAGGTGCTGTTCCGGTAACTGCTGTTATGAATACTGTACCATCGTTAACACCCGGGCAAGTGGTATTGGTGCCGTCGCCGGTACCGGTAATCGGTGCACCTGTGCCAACCACAAAAGCAATGTCGTTCGTTACGCAACCGTTGGCATCCCGAACAGTAACCACATGGTTGCCTGCGCTCAATCCGTTGAAGGTTGGGGTGTTTTGATAAGCACCACCATCTATATTGTATTGGAATGGTGCTGTGCCGTCTACCGTGGTTATTGTAACACTGCCATTGTCAACACCCGGGCAGGAAGCATCTGTAACTGAAGTGGTAGCCGTGAAGCCCGGACCGGCATCTACGGTGAATGAAATATTTGCGGTACAACCGTTGGCATCAGTGATGGTTACCACATGGCCACCGGCAGATAAGTTTGTAAAAGTAGGGGAAGCCTGTGCAGCACCACCGTCTAATGCGTACGTATATGGAGCGGTACCTGTGGTAGGAGTGATAACCACGCTACCATTGTTTACACCTGCACAAGATGTTTCAACCGGTGCGGCAGTTCCGGTTATTGCGTCACCTGCATCCACTACAACATTTACGGTTCCGGTACAGCCATTGGCATCTGTGAATACTACAGTGTGGGCACCGGCACTAACACCTGTAAAGGTTGAACCAGCCTGTGGCGTTCCGCCATCCAGTGCATAACTAAACGGAGCAAGCCCTACACCGGCATCCGGAGTTACTGTAATGCTGCCATTGGCTACAGCCGGACAAGAAGTAGGGGTGCTGGTGGCAGTACCGGACAGACCGGCACCGGCCGTAACGGTTTCATCTACCGTTCCGGTACAACCGATTGCATCCCGAATGGTGATGGTGTAGGTGTTAGGTAACAATCCAGTAAATACATCCGAAGCCTGAAAGGTTACTGCATCGAGTGAATAAGTATAAGGTCCTGTTCCGCTGGTAGGCGTTACCGTTATGGATCCGTCTGGTGCGGTAGTACAGGTTGATGTAGTATGTGTTGCTGTACCTGTGAGTGCCGGACCGGCGGTAACATCTTCATTGACAGTGCCGGTACAACCGTTGTCATCACGAATAATGATGGTGAAACTACCTTCAGCTAAACCATTGAAAGTATTTGATGTTTGATAAGTTGTACCTCCGTCAATGGAGTATTCGTAGGGTGCTGTTCCTCCATTAGGTGTTACCGTTATACTACCGGTACTTACACCGGTACAAGCCGTAGCGGTAGCCGTTGTTGTTCCGGAGAAGGTTGATCCTGCACCCACAGTGGCATCTACGGTTCCGGTACAGCCGTTGGCATCCCGGATGGTAATGGTGTAGTTGCCATCTGTCAGACTGGTAAAGGTAGCGGATGATTGGTAGGAGGTTCCGCCATCAATGGAATATTCGTACGGAGCCGTGCCACCGGTTGGTGTGATGGTTAATGTACCTGTACTCACTCCTGAACAGGCAGTAGGCGTTGTAGTAAATGTACCGCTATAGGTTGAACCTGCTCCAACGGTAGCATCAACAGAAGCAGTACATCCGTCGGCATCTCTTACCGTTATTGTATACGAGCCGTCAGCAATGTTGCTGAATACAGAAGCTGATTGGTATGTAGTTCCGCCATCTAGGGAGAACTCAAACGGATTGGCACCTCCGGTGGGTGTCACGGTGATGCTTCCGGTACTTGCCCCGCTACATGCCGTGGGGGTAGTGGTAGCGGTTAATGTGAATGGAGCATTTGCCGTTACATTCACATTGGTGGTTCCGGTACATCCATTGGCATCACGTATAGTAACAGTATATGTTCCTTCTGCCTGATTGTTGAATACATTCGATGACTGGAATGTAGTACCATCGAGCGAATATTCATATGGAGCTGTGCCGCTTGTAGCCGTTGCCGTTATAACACCCGTGCTCACACTGGTACATGCTGTTGGTGTAGAAGTGGCTGTCAGTCCGATCGCTGTACCCGGATCTACCGTTTCGTCAATAGTACCGGTGCAACCACTATCATCCCGAATGGTGATAGTATATGTTCCACTGGCCAAACCACTGAAAGTAGCAGAGGCCTGATAGGTGGTTCCACCATCGATTGAAAATGTATGTGGTGCTGTTCCGCTGGTAGGCGTTACCGTTATGGTGCCGTTATTTACACCCGGACAAGAAGTAGCTGTACTTGTACTGGTTGAGGTAATAGATGTTCCGGCTGTAACAGTCAGGTTGGTTGTAAACGTACAACCATTATTATCGCGGATGACTGCCGCATAACTTGCCGGTGCCAATCCGTTGAATACATTGGAAGCCTGGAAGGTAGTTCCTCCATCTATAGAATAGGTGAATGGAGCCACCCCGGTACCGGAAGTTAATGTGATACTACCATTATTCACACCCGGACATGCGGTAGGGGTTACAGTGCCTGACCCCGTGATTCCTGAACCCGATGTAACGTTGGTGTTGATGTTGGTAACACATCCACTTGCATCTTGTATCGTAACCGTGTGGGCGCCTGCTGCCACTCCGGTAAACGTATTAGCAGCCTGAGGTGTGCCACCATCTAAAGCGTATGTATACGGCGCAGTACCATTGAGTACATTTATAGTGATAGTGCCATTATTTACACCGGTGCACGAAGCGGCAGTCGGTATTACCGAAGCAACCAAGCCTGAACCTGCACTGATAAAAATACTGCGGGTACCGGTACAACCTTCATTGTCTCTGATGGTTACTGTATGCGAACCGGAAGATAATCCTGTGAAAACATTCGACGACTGGAATGGTCCGCCATCAATAGAATAGGTATAAGGACCCGAACCACTGGTTGGTGTGATGGTTGCCTGTCCGTTATTTACACCGGCACAACTGGTGCCAATGACCGAAGAAGTGGATGTTAATGCCGTTCCTGCAGTTACGTTCACACTCACAGTACCTGAACATCCGTTTACATCCGTAAACACCACCGTATGTGCACCCGCACTGACTCCGGTGAATACATTGGATGCCTGTGAAGCACCTCCATCGAGTGAATACGTATATGGTGCGGTTCCTCCACCTGGTGTAACTGTAATGGTACCATTGTTCACACCCGGGCATCCTGTAGCAGTGCTGGTAGCCGTTCCCGGTATATCGCTGAGTGATGTAACATCTACTGAAATCGTATCCGAACAACCGGTAGCATCAACGCCTACTATGGTATAGGTGCCAGCAGCCAATCCGGTGAATGTTCCGGAATTTTGCAATGGACCCAGATTGATTGAATATTGATAAGGGGGAGTACCACCCGATGCTGTTGCAGTAATGGTCCCGGTGCTTTGTCCGCACAAAGTTTGAGTAGACGTTGCATCTAAAGGCAATCCATCCTGACGGGTAACGATGATAGTGTCTGTACTAAAATAGGTGGATGCGGCATCTGTTATACTTTGCCATCTGGTACGTACCACGTAGGTAGTGGTGGTGTTAGGGGCAGGACAAACATTGGGGAAGGATAATCCCAAATTGTTGGCATCTATGCGGGTTGTATCACTGGTTGAGACAACGGCACCGGTGCCGAGATCAATCAATTCAGAAGGACCGCGAAAAATAGAAGGACCATCTCTTGGAACAAACCTCCAGATTTCATTCATGCCTACAGTACCCCAGGGAGCGTCCGACATGCGTCGATTCGGCACCATAATGCCCAGGTTTCTGCCGAAATTTTGCAAACCAATCATGGCATGTCCATCATTCCATGTAGTACAAATTTGCTTGTCTTTGATATACACCTCAAT
>JAHBTM010000052.1 GCA_019638635.1 Ferruginibacter sp.
CCATTGAAAACAAAATGAAAGAATCGCCTTATGTGGAACAGATGATGGTGGTAGGCGCTGACAAAAAATTTGTGGCGGCCTTGATTGTGCCTTCCTTTACTACGCTGCGCGACTGGATGCAAACCAACCAGATACCCTACACCGATCATGAGGCGGCGGTTAAACACCCTGAAGTATTGAAGATGTACCGTGCGTTGGTGGAAAGTTTCAACACCTTTTTTAATCCGGTAGAACAAATTAAAAAGTTTGAATTGATACCGCATGAATGGACCATAGAAACCGGTGAACTCACGCCAACGCTTAAACTAAAACGTAAGGTGATTATGGAGAAACACAGGGATTCCATTGAAAGGATATATGCATGATGGTGGAGTGAGAAAAATCATCAACTTAAATACATTATATGCTCAAGCACTCTGGCGCTTTACTATTGATTTTTATTTCTTTATCCGTTTTCGGCCAGCAAAAAATCGACAACGTGCGTACTGAAAACCATGTGTATATTAAAGGGACAAAAATTTATTTGATTCCACCCAAGGGGTTCACTGTCGGACAAAACTTTCTTGGCTTACAACAAAATGAAAGTGGTTCAAGTATCATGTTGTTAGATATTCCGGGGCCGTATTCAGAGACATCTGCAGGACTCAATGCAGAAAATCTATTAGGCAGTGGTGTGGAGGTTAGTAATATTGAGCAACTCACATTCAATGGACTTTCGGCTATGTTGATTACCGGAAAACAGCATGCGTATGGCAATTCATATACCAAATACATACTTGTATTTGGCGATGAAAGTGAAACCATCATGATTAATGGAGTGTCGTCAGAAAGCATGAAGAAGATCGGCGCAAAAATCAAAGAATCCATGTTGTCGGCTGTATATGATGCTGGTATGAAATTAGACCCATTCGCAGCGTTAGATTATACAATTGACGTTTCAGAAACAAAATTGAAATTTGCAGGTAGCATGTCGAATTCACTCATTTTTACGGTTGACGGCAAAATCCCTACTGCTTCAAAAGATAAAACGAATTTAATTGTTACAAAATCTTTTAATACTGTAACACCGGAAGACAAAAAACTTTTTTGCATTAACAGAATAAAAAAAACACCTGTAGACATACAAAACATAGAATATGTCAATGAAATTACTGTTGACGGAATCAACGGATATGAGATATATGCAAAAGCGAAAAGCAAAAATGCTGAGGAAACTGAAAACATTTATCAGGTGATATTATTCAGTGATAACCTGTACTATATACTGGTTTCTACAACGAATGATGAAACCGTTCAAAGTGTAGAGGAGGCTAAAAAGGCCATTCATACGTTTAATAGAAAATAAACAATCAGTGTACACTTTTCAAACGCACCTCTCAGACACAACAGGTTTGTATTTTCAATCAACACGTATAAAATTAGATTGCTGTTCAATGGAGGATTCAAATTTGCATGGACGCTCGCTCCACCTACCCATACACTTCCAACAGTGATTGCATCACTACTTTCGGCAGTATTTCAAAATCGGTTGTTTTATCGAGGAATGCGTTGGCACCCAATTGCAGGCAGGCGTTTCGGTATTCGGGTGTTGCATTATTGGTAAACATGATCACAATGGTTTCGGGATAATGCAGTTTAATATGCTGTAATAAGTTCATCCCGCTTTTATCTTTTAAATGAATATCCAGCAGTACCAGTTGGTATGCCTGGTGTTGCAGCAACTGCACGGCCTGTGCGTAGCTATCTGCCAGGGTAATAGTTGTAATGGTTTCCCTGTGTTCGGCAAACAACAACTCCACCCTGCGGGCTATGGCTTTGGCATTATCTACAATCAATATCCGGTAACTATTCTGGTGCATATCTATTTCTACATTGAAAATAGATGATGCGGCAGGAAACGATTGTAGTTCAGGAATTATTCATAACGTAAACATATACACGACGGACGGTAGAATAAATACTACACATCAAATCAGTTTGTTCTCTATGGCGTAGAGTGTGATTTCAGCATTGTTTTTCATATTCATTTTAGACATGATGCGGGAGCGGTAAGTACTCACTGTGGTTACGCTTAAAAACAACGATTCAGCAATTTCAGACACCGGTTTGCCTTTGGCGATGAGTTTCAGCACGGCAAATTCGCGGTCAGACAAATTTTCATGTGGTGCTTTTTCTGTATCCTCATCAAAGATAGAAGCGAGTTTTTCAGCTATGGACGGTGTGATGTATTTTTTACCCGACATCACCTTTTCAACAGCTTTTACCAGTTCATCGGGTGCCATCTCCTTACTTAAATATCCGGAAGCTCCTGATTTCAGTGCGCGCATGGCATATTGCTCTTCGGGATGAATGCTCAAAATGAGGACGGGAATTTTAGGGTTGATTTGCTTAATCTGTTGCAGGGCATCTAATCCACTACGTCCGGGCATCGATAAATCACTAATCACCACATCCCAGTGTTGTTGTAATACTTTTTCAATGGTTTCTTCTGCGTTGGAAACCTCTATCACCTTCGCTCCCGGAAAACCTTCTTCCAGAATCAGTTTTAATCCTTTTCGAACTACAGAATGATCGTCAGCCACGAGAATACTAATCATGATGCATACCATTAAATTTTTACAGGAACCGCAATATGAATGCGTGTACCTGAGCCCGGCAATCCGGAAATATCGAATGTGCCATTCATTTCCAAAGTTCGCTCTTTCATCCCTAATAATCCAAGGGTGTTTTTAAGTTTAACCGTTTCTTCGTTAAAGCCAATGCCGTTATCAGTGATTTCCAGGATCAGCAGTCCGTCTTGCTGCACCAGCGAGGCTTCTACACGGGTTGCCTTTGCATGTCGTACGATATTGGTTAGGCTTTCCTGAAAGATGCGGAACAAGTTGGTGGAGATGGCTTCCGGAAATTGTACTGTAGTTACATCCGATTCGAAATGGGTTTGAATACCGGTGCGTTTTTGAAAATCTTCACTTTGCCATTCGAGTGCCGCTACCAGTCCGAGGTCGTCGAGTAAACTGGGGCGCAGTTTCATAGCCAGGTTTCGCACGGTTGCCACGGTACCGTTCATACCATCAATAATTTCTTTCAATTTTTGTTTGATGAGGGGGTCGGCATTGTCCAGTTTTCGGTTTAACCAGGCCATATCCATTTTTAAACCGGTAATTTGTTGTCCGAGTTCATCGTGTATTTCCCGTGCGATGTGTGTGCGTTCTGATTCACGGGCTTTTTCAAGATAAGAGGCTAGCATCCTCAACTGTTCATGGCTTTGTTTGAGGTTTTCCTCAGCCCGTATTTTTTCGGTCATGTCCGTGGCCAGTTCCAACAGGGCGTGTCTTCCTTCAAACAGTACGTCGTGTGAAAGAATACTCACCATAACGTTCTCTCCTTTTTTATTTCTATGTTCCCATATCACGGCGTTTTGGATGCCGGATTGAAAAGCTTTCATAAATGTGGAGCGGTTGCGGGTGTGGTTCGGGCGGATGTCCTCAATACCCATTTGCAGAAACTCATCGCGGCTATAACCGTAAAAGCGAACGGCAGATTCGTTCACAGCAATAAAACGATGGTCGGGAATGGAGAGCATCCACATTGGCATCGGGTTTTGTTCAAACAACAGGCGGTATTTATTCTCTGAAGCTTTCAGTTCATCGGCTGCTTTCTTTCGGAGCGTTATATCACGGATGATATATTGAAAACGATTTCCGGATAATTGTTTCGAGCTACTTTCCACCGGTACGGTATTCCTGTTTTTATCTATGAGTATTTTCTCACTGATGAGTACTTGTCCGTTTACGTTGTTTTCATTCAATACCACCGGTGTTTGATCATCATTGAATAAAATATCCTGCAACTTCATTTGAAGCAATTCATTTTCCGGAATGCCGGTAAGCACCGTAGCACTGGTGTTTACAACCTGGAGTAATCCGGAGGCGTTGGTAATGAAAATACCGTCAGATGCCTGTTCAATGAGTGTACGGAATTTTTCTTCGCTCTTTTGTAGCAGTTGTTGTGCCTGAAGTTTTTCACTCATATCCAGTCCCACTCCCATGATACATTTTTTTCCTTCGTACTCAATAGACATTCCGGTGAGATAATACGGTATAAGTTGCCCGTCTTTCAGTTTCAGATCGGCTTCTATTTTATCTTCACCGTGCATCAGCACAGATTCAATTTTTGCTTCAATCCTTTGTATATCATGGTTCTTAAAGAAATCAATCACACTCATTCGGCTAAGTTCATCGGAGTTGTAACCGGTGATGAGTTCAAGGTTTGTATTCCATCGTATAAGCATACCCGTGGGTTCGAAAATATAGAAGATACCGGGCAGGCTATTGATGATATTATCGGATAATTGTTTCTCTACCACGAGGTTGTTGTTGGCAACGGTTTGTTCGGTGATGTCTTGCATGGCACCCAGCATACGATATGCTTTACCATCGGTACGATATAGTATATATGATCTGTCGTTGAAATAGCGGTTCGAGCCGTTGGGCAGGGTAAACTGATACACTTCAGTAAGAAAATCTCTTCTTTGTTGCAGGGCCAACTGCAGGTTTTCCACTACTTTTTTACCATCATCCACCTGCAATCTTTCCGTAAACTCTTTGAACGTAATAAAGCTGCCTTGTTCAATTCCAAACATTTCACAGAAGCGGTCGTTTCCTGAAATGATATCTTTTTCCATATCCCAATCCCAAATGGCTTCCTGTGTAGCTTTGGCCACCAGTTGAAAGCGTTCATTCAACAGGGTAATTTGTTCTTCTGCTTTTTTTCGTTTGGTAATATCAATCAGCGTACCGATGATAGCCGGTGCGCCGTTGTATAATATATAACTCCCGAACACTTCTACCTGAATGGGTTGCCCGCTTTTATGGATTGCTTCCAATTCGTAATGCATACTACTCACCTTACCGGATAAACGCAATGCAATATTTTCTTTTACTACAGGAATAGATTTGGGAGAAATAATATCCAGGATGCTCATCTTTCCGATGATTTCATCCGGTTCATACCCTATAATTTCTGCACAACGCGGATTGATGTAGAGATACTTATCGTTTTGCAGGATATACACCCCCACCATGGATTCTTCTACCAATCTGCGGAACCGGTTTTCAGCTTCCTGTAATTTTAGTTCACCTTGCTTTTTGTCTGTAATATCATGGTAGTATATGGATATACCGTCTGCTGAGGGGTATATCAAATCTTCGAACCACTGGTTGCTTTTCGGATAATACAATTGTTTTTTTAGCGGTTGCATAGTTTCCCGTGCTTCCTTCAATGCCTGATGAAAAGGGCCGTCTTTCATATCGGGATGAATTTGCCAGATATTTTTTCCGATCAATTCCTCAATATTTAAACCATGTAACTCGGCAGCTTTTTCATTCACATAGGTGTAATTTCCTTCATGGTCGAGGGCGATAAACGCATCGGTAATGCGGTCAAACACACTATTTAATTCGGCTACCTTCCGGCGCACTTCGCGTTCGAGGTTAGTAGAGAGTACCTGCAGTTGCTTCTCCATGGCTTTACTCAGGGTAATATCCGTAATAACAGCCACTGCTCCTAAGATTTTTCCATTCTGGTTTCTAACGCGTGATAGCGTAGCCTGCACATGTATTTCCTTTCCGTTTCTGGTTTTATGAATCATCTCGCCGCTCCAATATTCATTCTTCTGATAAAATGCTGCGATGGATTCAAAATCAGCATGTAAAAAATTGATGTCCAACAAGGGTATTAGCTCTTTGGCCATTACTTCGCTTTCATTCCATCCATATAATTTTTCAGCATATTTATTCCAGCTTTTAACCCTGAGTTTACGGTCAATGATGATGATAGGATTGGTGATGCTATTTACGAGGCTGTCGCTGAATTTTAGCCGTTCTGCATTCTTCAGGTTTACCTTCAGTTCGCGCATCATCAACCTGAAAAGTGTAAGTAAAAATGTAAAGAAAGCAACGGTCAGTACCAGAAATTCAATAGCTGTAATCTTTGCAGATGCTTTACTATTCAGGCTTGATTGATGAATTTGTTGCTTCAACGCACTTTCCATTGAGCTCACCTTGATACGAATCCGGTTCATCCATATTTCACTTTCATTGTTTTTCATGAAAGAAGAAACTGAATCCAGTCCGTACGTTCTGCGGATGTCAACCAGGTTTTTAGATTCCAGTACCTTGTTGGAAATCAGGCTCAACAACTCCTCTTTGCTCTTAACATCCGTAGTAACCTGGTTATCCGGATGGTATAAGAGCAGTTCTACATTGGATTTAATACTGTCTAACGCCCTGTTATAGGTGAGCAAATACATTTCATCTCCGGTTAGTGAAAACCCTCTCTGTCCCGACTCAACGGTTTGTACATCGGTGAGTATAGATTCCAGCATATACATTTTCTCCAATGATGCCTGCACCTTATCACTTTGCGTTTCGGCATTACGGATGTTGCGGAATGTAATGAGTATAAATACCAATATCCCTGTGAGTGCTACTACGAAAAAGAGATTATAACGGTTTTTGTAACTGGAGAAATTCATACGGGTTTATAAAGTAGTAAAGTACAAAAACCACCACACACTGCAAATTTTAGCTACCATTTAAATCGCACAATCAATTCCGTTCCCTGCCCCTTACGGGATATGATTTCCATTTCGCCGTTGTGCAATGCCGCGCGGCTGCGGATATTTTTAAGTCCTAACCCCACGCCGGCGGTATCATCTTTCAAACCCACCCCATCATCTTTTACCGACAAAATCAGCTGTTGGCCGGTATCCTTAATTACGGTAGATATCCGGGTTGCTTCAGCATGTTTTATGATGTTGTTTAATTGTTCCTGAACAATCCGAAACAAGGTGAGTTTTAGTGTATCCGATAACGTTACCTCTTCAAAATGCCAGATGGTTTCAATTTCGTATTTGTTGATTTTTTTAATAGAATCAAACAAATCATCCAAACTGGCAATGAGCCCGGCTGTTTCAATCGCGCTGGGCAACAGGGCCCTGCTGAGGTTACGGATTTCATTCACTGCCGTTAAAATCAAATCTTTTGCATTGCCAAGCAGTTGCATGCGCATGGCTTCATTGGTCATGGCATATTCAACGTAGAGGCGCGTGGTGGCCAGAATCTGATTGATATTATCATGTAATTCCCTGCTGATATGCTGCCGTTCCTGTTCTTGTGCCGTAATAACCGCGCGGGTAATTTCCTTTTGTTTCAGGTTTTGTTCTGCGGTTAACTGGTTTTCTAGCAACACCTGTTCGGTGATGTTATTTACCATAGCCAGGTTCACGCGTTTACCAAAATATTCAATGGGTTGGTAGGTGATGAATATATGAATGACTTCCCCATTTTTCTTAAGGTTGGTGCTGGTATAACTGGTAATAAACTGATGGTTGCTCTTGATTTTTTGTGCAGTTTGCATGAACCGGTTTTTGTATTCCGGCGCCACAAGATCCACCACACTCATACCAATAAACTCTTCGCGGTTGTAGCCGTATTCACTTATGGCTGATTCGTTCACTTCCAGTATTTCAAAATTATCCGGGTTCCAAACAAAAAGTGACAGCGGGTTATAATTAAACAGTTTCCGGTATTTCTCTTCAGAAGATTTGATAAGCCCCTCTGCAATTTTCCTTTCATTGATGTCTCTGAAGTTTGCAATAATAGCACCCACGTACGAATTGTTCATCTGGTTACGAAAGGTAATCTCCACCCAAATAAATGAACCTGATTTTTTCTGTACCCTCAATTCCAGATGAGTTGATTCCCCCGGATTATATACAACGGTACTGAACGTTTCAGACAATAGTTCCTGATCATCGGGATGTACATAATAGCTGTAATGAAGGGAGCCCAACTCCTCTTCTGTGTATTCGAGTATCTGGTGACCGGAAAGCAGGCTAATCAACTTCCCGTTAGGAGATAACAGGGCCAATCCGTCATTATTTTTTTCTAACAGTGCTCGTAATCTTTTTTCATTATGGGTTACCTGTTGTTCAATTTCTTTTTGTGGAGTAATGTCTGTTTGAATAGCAAAAAAACCCTCGTGTTCACCACGTTCGTTAAACTGAGGCTGACACTGAATACGCAGCCAGATTTTCTTACCCTCTTTAGTGTAATTCAACACTTCACATTCAAAAGATTGCCGGTTTTTAATTTGCTTCGACATATACTCCACTACCTGAGAATCGGTTTCAGGACCTTGCAATATTTTTCCCGGTACATTCCCTATCAACTCATCATAACGGTATCCTGTTATACGTGTATAGGCTTCATTCACCCAGATAGCGATTCCGTTGGTATCGGTAATAACAACGGCGCTGCTGGTTTCACGCACAATAAGGGATAACTTCCGGAGTTCTTCTTCTGAAATCTTTTTTTGTGTTATATCTTTGGATGCGCCTATCAGCCTGTATGCTACACCATCTTCTGCTCTAAACGCACTGCCTTTTTCGTTGATATAGATATATCCATTTTTACTACGCATGCGGTAATCAACATCAAACGTGTGCGCCAATGGATTTTTAATAATTTTATTAAAATAATCCCGCACGAAAGCATCATCTTCAGGGTGTACAAAAGACATCCACTCTTCGAACGTCATCACTTCTTCTTCTAACCCTTCACCCATGAGTTTTGTCCACCCATCTACATTCAACATCAGCACATTGGTCTTTAGGTTCCAGTCCCAAATAATTTCACTGGAGTAACCGGCCATCATTTTATAACGTTCGTCGGCACGTTCAATCCCTTTTGCGAGTTCAAACTTTTGAAAGGAAAAACCTACACAGGTGGTGAGCATTACAGGGTTTAGATCCTGCAGCGACAAATAGGCCGGTGCTTCCGGATTACTGGAAGATATTTTCGTTTCCGGGAATCCCAATCCAATAACGGGGATATGGCGGATGTACTTTCGAACTGCAGTATCATAAGCCTCTGCATCAGAAAAACCTAAAAAAATAAGTTGGAATGCGCCGGGCTGATAAATCTGTACAGCCTCATCAATAGTTTGTACATGGTGCAGGGTAATTTCTTTGTACGGTGTTTGCATCCAGACCTCCCTCAGTAGTTTCCATAGGTGTTCATCGCTGCATAAAATCAACACATGATATGATTGGTTAGAAGTCACCGTATTGTTTAATTCAGAAGAAACACACCCGATGCAATCAACACAAAGTTATTGAAGCGAACCATTTATACAGAACTAAATTTGCATAATTTCGTCAGGTGTACTATATTACATTCCTTCCTTCTTATATATATTAAACTAAGGTATTGAATACTTTTCTGATTATAGATGACCATGTGGTGGTACGTTCCGGCATTAAAACCCTCTTGTCGGAGATCTATAAGCCCTGCGCCATTTTTGAGGCCCAGGACGGACAAAGTGCGTTGGATCAGTTAAAAGAGCGGCAATATGATTTGGCCATGCTGGATATTCAGATGCCCAACACCGACACATTAAGTTTAATGGAGACTATCCGAAACCGCTATCCGGATTTAAAGGTGTTGGTCTTCTCTATGAGTCCGGAAAATATCTATGCACAACGGTATTTAAAAGCCGGTGCGCGTGGATTTCTAAACAAAGACTCACCCATGGAAGAAATTCAGCGGGCTATTGAAGTAGTATTGAGTGGTAAGAAATATATCAGCGATACTTTAATAGAAATTTTAGCGGCCAATGCCGGTAAAAAACCCGATGAAAATCCTTTCAACAAACTGTCGTCGCGTGAATTTGAGATAGCGAATTTATTATTGAGCGGGCACACCATCAGCCAAATCAGTAAAAACCTCAATTTGGGTGTTTCTACGGTAGGAACGCATAAATCACGCATTTTCGAAAAACTCAACGTAACCAACCTTCTGGAAATGAAGGCCCTGGCTGATCATTATCATTTAAGTACCTGATTGCCCGTTTCAACTTAACTCATACGGATAGCTGCAATGAGCGCATGGTTTCGTGTATTTATACTCGTTATCGCGCCGGATGATACCCTAATCAGATGATTCCGTTTTTTTATTTGTATATTAAAGCATATGTTTACATGTACAGTTCAATCGCAATACTCGTCACATGATTGTGGTATGTTGAATGTTTATGGTTGAATTTACCTTTAACCCCGCTGAAAGCGTATTCCTTACCTCTCCTACTACATACTTATTTTCATTCGGCAAACTTTTAGCCGGGCCACATGCAATTCCTGTAAGAAGCCCGCACAAAAAGGATGCTTAAACCAAAACCAACGTTTATGACCAGAAGGTTCCTTTTACTCGTACTCCTAAGTACGATGAGCACATTCGCTATGTCTCAGGTTGCAGAAAAAGACAGACAGGCAGCATTATCACTGGTGCAGTTGAATCATGTTGCATTACAGCTTGATAAAGAAGCACTGAAAAACATGGATGTATCGGCATCGTATGTAGATGACGCAACTGGCATCCGGTATGTATATATGCAACAAACCTATAAAAACCTGATGGTGCATAACCGTTTGTTGGTACTTTCTTTTAAGGGTGAAAAATTACTCTCCCAGGCAGGTACTTTGGTGAATTATATGGATCAGCGTGTATCCGTTGCCGATGGCCGCCCGGCTGTAAGTCCGGAACAGGCTGTACGCACGGCCATTGCCGACAGAAAGTACACTCAGGCCACTGACCCGGTGGTATTGGGTACAGATAAGAACGGTCAGCGTTTTCGTTTTGGAAAACTGAATATTGCAGAAGAAGATGTTACCGCCACTTTAAAATGGCTTCCGAGTGAAATAGAGAAGGCAGTTAATCTGGTTTGGGAGGTATATATTGTTTCGGCGAACTCACCTGATTACTGGCTGGTATATGTAGATGCCTTAACGAACCAGGTGATTCATTTAGACAACCTCACGGTGTATGAAAACGGAACACATCATACGCATGACCAGGCCTGCGCCGGGCACATCACCAACCACACGATGGATGCAGCACATAAAAACAGCACCCACACCAATCCAACGCCGGGCACCACTTCAACCGTTGAAAGTCCGGAATTGATTGTAAGTGCTCAATACCGGGTTATTCCATTTCCTGCCGAAAATCCGGAAGCACCGGGTGGCGCGCCTGCATTGGTAACCAATCCCTGGACACTATTCCCGGGCAATGCCACCACATTGAATTGGCATACGGGTGTAGGTGGAACAAATTATAATTATACCAGAGGAAATAATGTGTGGGCCTATCACGACCGTACCTCTACCAATACAGCATTAGAATCAAAATCTGCTCCTTCAAAACATCTTATATTATCCGATTTTGATTATGTACCTGACTTTAATGTGGACCCCACACAAACCGCTCCGGTTCAGAATCAACAATTCAACATCACGAATGTGTTTTACTGGAGTAACCTCATCCATAACATCATGTATCAATATGGCTTCACAGAAGCTGCCGGTAATTTTCAGGAAGATAATTTAGGAAGAGGTGGTTTAGGAAATGATTATGTGCGGGCAGAGGCACAGGATATTGGAGGAATGAACAATGCCAATTTTGCCACACCGGTAGATGGCAGTTTACCCAGAATGCAAATGTTTTTATGGGACCTGAGCACACCCTTCAGAGATGGTGATGTGGATAATGGTGTGATTGTACATGAGTACGCGCATGGAATCAGTAATCGTTTAACCGGCGGACCTAATGCGGCTTCCTGTTTGAGCAATGCGGAGCATATGGGTGAAGGGTGGAGTGATTACTACTCTATGATGCTGACTCAAAACTGGGCCACATCCAACCTCAACACCGGATTTACTACACAACGCACATTGGGTTTGTACGCATTGAATGGAACAAACCTTTTTCCTGCCAGTCCGCCCGGAACAGGTATTCGCAACTTTCCTTACAGCACAAACATGGCCATTTCACCACAGGTGTATGCAAGTACACTGGCAACATCACCACATACAAGAGGTGAAATATGGGCTGCCGCATTGTGGGATATGACCTGGAACATTATTCAACAGAACGGATATATCAATCCGAATATTTATGACGTAGCCGGTGGTGGTGGAAACGTGATTGCATTACGATTGGTAACGGAAGGCATGAAACTACAACCCTGTAGCCCGGGATTTATTGACGGACGCGATGCCATCTTACAAGCTGATTTAAACTTGTATGGTGGAGCTTATCAGTGTGCTATCAAAGAAGCGTTCAGGCGCCGTGGAATGGGTTCGCTGGCATCACAGGGTTCATCCACCAGTGTCACAGATCAAACACCGGATTACTCACTGGGCGATTTTAATCTGGAGTTGCTGCAAAACAATGTAACAGCCACACCGGAAGGAAATAATATTTATTACACCAATCGTTTAACCACGGATGCCTGTCAGGGTTTAACCAATTACATCTTAACCGACACGCTCCCGCTCAGTGTAACATTTGTGAGTGCCACCGGTGGAGGAACGTACGATCCGTTAAACCGCGTAGTAAGTTGGGTAGTGAATCAGGCCAGTTCCACTACGGCAGACTATAGTTTTGAAGTGAAAATAAATGCCGGTGCGTACTATCCACCTATACAACTGATAGATGAAAGTGTACCGGCCAACAGTATTTCTTCGTTCTGGACCCCTACTTCTACCACGAGTACCCAATGGATAGCAACCGATGCACAAAGCAAAAGTGCGCCATACTCATTGTTTAGTCAGGAATTAGCTACAGTATCAGATCAACTGCTCACCACCACCCAGGCGTTTGCATTACCATCCACACCATTGCAATTGAGTTTCTGGCATTGGTATAATATGGAATCAGGGTTCGACGGAGGTGTGGTAGAGATCAGTTTAAACGGTGGAAGCACCTGGGCAGATATTGGTCCTGCTAACTTTATCCAAAACGGATACAACCGAACCATGAATTCAACCGCGGCTGCACCGTTGGCCTCCCGTTTAGCCTTTAGTGGAAACAGTTCAAACTTTATCCGATCAGTAGTTGACTTAACCCCTTATGCAAATGAAAACAATGTGAAGATTCGTTTCAGATCGTGTACCGATCTTTCTATTACAGCACATGGATGGTATGTAGATGATATTTTTATTAAGAAAATTGCCTCCATCGACATGCGTTCGAATTTATATACTTCAATTGGACAGTTGATATTAACGGCAGATTCCACCATGGTAGTTTTAGAATCTACCGGTTGTGAAACACCGGATATTTCAACAATATCTGTAACGCAACCCGCATGCAATACACCGGTGGCCGGCAGCATTGAAATCGTTCCTGCAGACAGCAGGGTGTATGAGTACAGTATAGATGGGGAAACGTTTCATCCCAATGCGGTGTTCAACAACCTGGCAGCCGGAGAGTACAATGTAACGGTTCGGGTTCAGGGCAATCCGGATTGTAGCTGGACGTACCCCAGCAATCCGATTATCATACAACCTCAGCCCATCTCTCCGGAAACCCCGGGTGAAGTGAGTGGGCCTACCAATGTGTGCAGTTATGTGGGTAGTTCAACAGTACTCAGTTACAGTGTGCAACCTGTACCAGGAGCCACTTCGTATCAGTGGGTTGTACCGCCTACAGTAACGTTAATCAGCGGACAAGGCACCAACAACATAACGGTAACGATTAACAGCAATTTCCTGAGTTCATCCAACCGTATGTTCAGGGTAACAGCCACTTCAGATTGTGGTATCAGCAGTGAGCGTTTATTCTGGCTGTTGGCACAGTATCCAACCACACCAGCACCTATTCAGGCATCGTCTACTGATATCTGTTCAGTGATCAATACACCGTCAACCATTACGTATCAAATACCTAAAGTGGCCTCTGCTACTTCGTATATATGGAGTGCACAAGCGGGCAGCACAATCATTACGCATCCGAATGGCCCGGGTGAAAACGATACCCTTGTGGAAATTGCATTCACCGGAGCATTCACCAGCAGCATGTTGAGTGTAACTGCAGTGAATGATTGTGGTGTCAGCAGTGCGAGGAGTATGCTTCTCCAGCGTTCCAATCCTTCCACTCCTGGTTTAATTGCAGGACCAACCAATGTGTGTGAATACATTGCACCGGGTGGAGTTGCCGCTACGTATTCTGTAACCCCGCTGTCGAATGCTTCCACTTACACGTGGACGTTACCGGCCGGAGCGATGAACATCAGTGGACAGGGAACCCATCAAATCTCCTTTATTTATCCTGCCGGATATACGGGAGGTAGCATATCTGTGCAGGCTGAAAGCGGATGTGGTACCAGTGCATCCCGTACGCTGAATGTTTCCCTCTTATCACCGGGTGCGCCATCTGCCATTGATGTGTTGCTCATTACTGCTTGTCCAATCCGCGTATATCAATACACAGTAACCACATCCAGCAACACCAATACCATCCAATGGCAGGTACCTGCTGGTGCTACGTTGTTGAGCGGACAAGGCACCAACACCATTCAGGTTGAATACCCTGTAGGTGCGATTAGTGGTGATGTGAAAGCCCAGTCAGTGAACAATTGCGGCACCAGTGCTATGCGGGTATATAAAGTGAAACTACCGGCCTGCCCTGAAAACCCGCCGGTGTTCACTAAAGGAATGATGGAGGATAAGGATGCATTGACTGTTCAGATAGCACCGAACCCCAGTGCAGGACTATTTCAGATTCATGTGCAAACAACCTCGAACGACAAAATAGAGGCGCGTATCCTCGACATACACGGCAGAACGATGGAGCAAATGAATCTGACGCCCGGCACCAACCGAAATGCCGGAAGCCGATTAAAAGCCGGTGTGTATTTCTTGGAAGTTCGTCAGGGCCTTCAGCGAAAAATTCATAAGTTGATTCGATTATAACAGGTACCGAATTTAACCTGTTGGTTTAATGATACAAGCCCACCGTTTGCAGGTGGGCTTTTTTAATATTGAAGTGTATGCGGCTTTTGGTTAGAACGAACCATAACATACATAAATTTTACTTTTATTCAATCATTGAACACTACCGTTAACCGGTGAACTCGTTTATATTTGTTTTATGAATTTTACGATTATACGACTTGCTAAATCCTTATTTATCAAGCTCAGGCTACACATTATCTTCGGACCATTTACTGGTTTTTTCTTACAATTAGCAAATCTTACAAAATTATCTCGTTGGGCTTACGAAAACAGGAACGTACCAAATAATGACTTTTTTTCGCGCTGGGATTACAAGAAGCGCTTTAAACTTTATCAATATATCATTGATAAGGAAGGGTTAAATACTGACATCAATTACTTAGAATTTGGAGTTGCTGCAGGAGAATCATTTAACTGGTGGATGACAAACATCTCACATCCCGATGCAAGATTCTACGGATTTGATACATTTACCGGGTTACCAGAAGACTTTGGGCCTTATAAAAAAGGGACTTTTAATTCCGGCACCATCCCTACCATTAGAGATGGCAGAGGAAAGTTTTTTCAAGGTTTATTTCAACAAACATTACCCGGATTTTTGAAAACTTTCGATCACTCTAAGCGAACTGTAATCATGATGGATGCCGATATTTACTCAGCAACCTTATTTACGCTTACGTCACTTGCTCCTTATCTCAAAACAAACGATATAATTCTTTTCGATGAGTTTGTTGTGCCAACACATGAATTTTTAGCGTATCGAAACTTTATCGATTCTTATTACATACAATTAGAACTCATTGGAGTAGCAAACAATTATTATTTTGCTGCATTTAAGGTTAAATAGAAACTCGATAATATAAAGTTACCCCACTGGCGCGGATATGCAGCCTGGCATTGTGTGCAGCGTATCCGTGATTATTCAACAGTCACAATCATTGGTTCAACCCCACTGGCGTGGATATGCAGCTCGGCATTGTGTGTAGCGTATCCGTGCTTATTCAACAGTCACAATCATTGGTTCAATCAATATAATATCTAACAAACCTTTACCACCGTAATAACCCCACTGGCGCGGATATACAGCCTGGCATTGTGTGTGGAGTATCCGTGCTTATTCAACAATCAAAATCATTGGTTCAATCA
>JAHBTM010000053.1 GCA_019638635.1 Ferruginibacter sp.
CGGTCGCAAGTTCCCCGCAACATGCGGGGTCATCCCGACAAACAGAGGATGTTCTTTTAGAACAGTCTCTTCTCATTTTGCTATGGCACATTTTGTTTACATTCTTCAAAGCCTGAAAGATCACCGATTTTATATCGGTGAATCTAAAGATGTACAGGCTCGTCTAGAATTTCATAATGCGGGTAAACAGCGATCCACTAAAAACAGAATTCCTTTTCGTGTTGTTTTAGTTGAAACATTTCAAACCCGGGAAGAAGCTCTAATTAGAGAAAAGCAAATCAAATCCTGGAAAGGTGGAATGGCTTTTAAAAATCTGATTAACGGGATGTAGTCCCGCCTCTGGCGGGACACACGTCTGGGGGCGTGCGGTCGCAAGTTCCCCGCAACATGCGGGGGCATCCAGACAAACAGAGGATGTTCTTTTAGAACAGTCTCTTTTTATTTATATCATAATGATACAATTTCATTGGGTTGTAGTCCCGCCTCTGGCGGGACACACGTCTGGGGGGCGTGCGGTCGCAAGTTCCCCGCAACATGCGGGGTCATCCCGACAGAGAGAGGCTTATCGTTGTATAGGAGTTTGTTATGGAAGTAAGATTTTTACCGGGTGTAAACAATTCAACAAATGAAATATTCATGTATTTGTTTCCTTACTTCTTATACCTAATCTTTCGGAAAAGTAATTTTCCACATTGCCCTGAATGCATTTAAAGAAAAACCGGTTGCTGAATCATTAGGATAAAATAATTGAATTTTCCTTAGCGTTTCAGGATGAATATCCTTTTTTGGGTCTCCATGACAGCCAAGACAAGTGGGTATGGCTGTATGAATGCGCTTGTAATATATTGCCTTCCCTCCTTCATACAACAAGGTATCTTTCAATCTTGCTTGTCCATCAAACATCTTATATAATGTACGGTCATTGGATGTCTTCAACACATTGGCGAGGTTTCTATTTTTTTCAGTAATTCTTTGTATTTGCACTCCATAGACTTTCGACATAGAATCAGTGAGCGACATAGCAGCCGTATTGCAGTAATCAATGGCATATGCCGTTCCTCCTTTTTCGATGGCACGGGTTACATTGCTGATCAACTCCATTTGAACTGCCTGTGCAATTGAATCGGCATGAAGGGTTAGGGCTACATCTTCCATGTTTGTCCTTTTATCAGATGAACAGGATACGAAAAGAATCAGCACCGTAATCCAAGAGAGTATTTTGAAAAGCATATGTGTCAATTTATTAACCGAAATCTTTTTAAATACACAGTGAAGCCATTCTATGGTGCATCACCTGTCTGAGAACAAAAACGGCCGATGCATACACATCAGCCGTTACTTATTTCACATCAGTAAACTAAGCTTAATCATTTTTTAGATTATCGGTTTCCAACGGTTTCAAGACCGGTGTTGCATTTCCCTTTTTTTGACTTGCCTCACGTTGTTCAACATCCAATTCTTCCAATGCCTTTAACCTTTCTTTTTCAGACATTTTTGTATTCTGCATAATCTGTTTTCTCTTTGTATCCATGTTTCGCTGTTGTGTTCTTTTCGCTTTCACTTCAGCTTCTGTTAAACCCTGTTCTTCCTGTGAAAGTGTTTGAGCAGCTTGTTTATCAATCATTTTTTTCTCCGTTCCTTCAGTAGGCATAGGAAGTGCTGCTTCTTCTGCTACCTGTGCCTGCGCACTGAAACCAATGGCGCAAAAAAGGAATAAACCGTATACTTTTTTCATTGTTTAAAATTTAGCAGTTGAAATTAAGATAAAATTTAATCCCAACAAAATTACAAATTATCCACCACTGCCTCAATCACATTCTGTATCACCTGTGGCACTTTTGAAAAGAAATCATATCCCGTTAGTGTTTCCAGATCATTCACTGAAACCCTGTAAGTTCTCCAATTGTTAGTGACTGTATTTTCGTTGGGAATCAATACCGAAATAACGCGTGTTCTCTCATCAATCCGGCTAGAATCACCAGTTCCCTGTGGGAGCACCAAAATGGTTTTCCACACATGGCTAGGTACAGTAATACGGCCATTATCAATGGTGGATGCAAAGCCATTGTTTCCTGTTCCACCCTCACCTGTTCCTCCTGCAATGATGTATAACTCATTGCCCTGATCTACCAGGGTGCGGCAATAGCTCTCTAAATTCGCCCAAACTACCTGATTATTTACAGGTGCCTGAGGAATCATATTGGTCATCAGAAAAGTTGAAGAATTGGCTTGTATGGTAGAGGTGCGATCAGAAGAAGGACAAATGTGCCCCCGATCAAAACCAAAGCCACTATAACTGAAATTATCCGGTTTGTACCAACTTGCCGGAAGGCGTGGATTTGCTCTGAAATCATCCTGACGGGGAGCTGCACCAATATCACTTTGTTGAACATGCCAGCTCACCCAGTTGGCTATGCCTCTGTCGCGGTGATACGACAAAGCATAATAACCTTCATCGAGCAGGTAATTCGAAAAATTATTTTCGTTGTTTACCGCATTGCTCGGGTTTCCTAGATACAAACTTTCATTTTCGTTATAAGTTACAGGAGGCGTTACGGGCGGTGTTACCGGTGGTGTTATCGGGCCGGTAGGATTGGTGGGATCCGGTTCTGTATCAAGCGCATCTTTCTTACAACCCACCAGCATTAAAGTTCCGGCCATGAGCCAGAGCAGGAGAAAATTTTTCATGTACTATGTTCAGAAATTGATAAGCATCAAAGTTACTGATTCATAGGTAAATTATACCCTTTTTGGGGTAAATTCTCGGGTCAATCTCAATTATGGATCAGATTTTTATTCCTGTTATACGGCCAATCCCCACTATCGAACCCTTTTTTTCAATCCGGGGCTAAGGGAATGTACCTAATAACTTATATTTACCTTATTGGTCTATCCGCAAAACGCAATACGATGATGGAAAATCCCAACAACACACAGCAATGGAATAAGGTGGATGAAATGATAGCGAATAAATCCATCCCCTTTCAATTGGGCAGTACATTCGAGCATGGTGTATTTCCGGTATATCTGGTGATTGACATCGACCCGGGAGGTGGATTTGAAAGCGGATTTGAACTAACCAGTTTGAGTGCCGACATCCCTACTCAATTTACCGGTTTTACCACCCACCTGACTGAATCGCAACATTTTCAATTTTCAGTGCACCGTCAGGATATGTTTGACAGAATCGGGAAGTTTTTTGGCATGGAAGATGTGGAAACAGGACATACGGAGTTCGATGAATGCTTTATCATCAAAACCAATCAGCCTGAACTTTTAAAATCCGTTTTCAATGATACATCTATTCGGCAAGGTATATTAGATGAAAAAAACAGCTCCCTTCAACTGTATCCCGGGAATGAAGATTCTAATACCTACACCCTTGAATGGATGTTAAGCCATGCCGTATTTGATGTACCCCGATTAAAAAAAATGTACAACTGTTTTACAAAGTTGATAGATGCTATTACAAAAAGGGGGTAAAAGTTACTTCCACGGCACCATCTTTACTTCTTAAACATGAAATATACTGCGCCCAGCAGAAATAGAAAACTGACCAGGTATCTCCAGTGAAAAGGTTCTTTTAGATAAAATACGGCAAATACGGCAAACACTATCAGGGTGATGACTTCCTGTGTCATTTTCAACTGAAAGCCCGTCATCCCATTTTGATATCCTAATCGGTTGGCGGGAACCATTAATACATATTCAAACAGAGCGATGAACCAGCTGATGAGAATGGCTTTCCAAAGAGGGAACCCGGTTTTTTTTAAATGACCGTACCAGGCAAATGTCATAAAGATGTTCGACAACACCAGGAGGATGATAGTACGCGTCATGCTTTGCAGTTAAGCTCTGTTCAATTACAATCCGGATATACCACGGGCCACCATGATTTCACGATAGTTTCCGATTATAAAGTCGTACACTTTCTCTGTTACATACTCAACCTGAATATGCTTACCCACATGGTTCATATCAGATAGTTTTTCATCACCCGAAAAATGGCGTGTACACCATATCGTTAGCACTCCACCATCCGCATTCATCAACTCGATGCTGTTCATTCCTCCCGTTTGCACTTTCAGCAATTTACCGGATACAGTTTTGGTGTCTGAAGGAGTTGATTCTGACTTGCTTTCAACCGAACCGGCTATTGCCGCATCACGAAAAACAGCACAACTCCTGAGCAGCTCCATCCCCAGTGCATTACCAAATTTTTCAAATGATTGCGGATCAGATACATTTACATCCAACACTTGTTCAAGGGCTGATTGGTGCTGGGTTATAACCGGTATCATTGACATCATCAACGCGTTTTCCAGCGATGCAGGACTTAAATCGGTGAGGTTAGCTTTATTCATTTCATCGCACACCTGAACCGACATTAATTTCAGCAAGCTGTCTCTGGCGTGCAGGTTGTTTTGTGAAAAACCTTTGGTAGAAAAAAGGCTGGCCCCCAGGAGGATAAACAGAAATTTTGTATAACGCATGTACATTAATTAAGGCTTCTGAAATCGACCGGAACCAGTTTGCTCACACCGGCTTCCTGCATGGTAACCCCGTAGATGACATCCACAGCGCTCATGGTCATTTTATTATGTGTTACAATGATGAATTGTGAATTCTCGCTGAATTGACGGATCATGTTGGTGAACTTGCCCACATTTGCATCATCGAGTGGTGCATCCACTTCATCCAGGATACAAAACGGTGCCGGCTTGATCAGGTAGATTGCAAACAACAAAGCTGTGGCCGTCAGCGTTTTTTCTCCCCCGCTTAATTGACCGATACTGCTTGGTCTTTTACCTTTTGGCTTTGCAATAATGTCGATACCGGTTTCTGCAAGATTTTCAGGGTCTACCAATACCATATCGGCGGTATCTTCTTCAGAGAATAGCGCTTTAAACACTTTCTGGAAGTTCTCTCGGGTTTTGTTAAACGTATCCAGGAACTGTTGGTTGGCAGTAGCTTCCACTTCCTGAATGGTTTGCATCAAACTGTCTTTAGCGGTTACCAGATCGTTCTTTTGTTCAAGTATAAATTCATACCTCTTTTTCATTTCAGTGTACGCTTCAATGGCTGTAGGGTTAACCTCTCCCATATTCTCAAGCCTTTTCTTCATGCGTTCACTTTTTTCATTCAACTCATCAAGCGGTTCTTCACCTGTGCGAGGCTCATCAATAATGGCATCCAGATCCACTTTAAACTCTACACTCAGCCGCTCTTTCATGCCTGCCAGTTGTAATTTAAGTTCGGTGAGTTTATCCTTGATTTCATTCAATAAATGATCGATGCCTTCTTTTGATTTTTGTTTTAACCGAACCTGGCTTTCCTTTTCATTCAATGCGTTTCTTAAATTGTGATATGCTCTGTCGGCCTCATTGAGTGTCTGCTCATTTTCTTCTTTCTCCTTGAGTAATTCCACTACCAGTTTTTCCAGATCAACCAAATGTTCTTTGGTTTCCTGCAATTGAGTGTTTGCCTCACTCAATTGTTGAGAACTTTTCTCCACCTGAATAGTCAGTTCTTTCAACTGGTTGCTCTTGAAATCAAATTCCTGACGCAACGATGCCACTTTGCTTTGTTGGCGGGTGAACTGGATGTTTCCATCATTAAAGCCCTGCGTAGCCTGATTGTACTCCTGTTCAGCCACACTGAAATCCGATTCAACCAAAGACATATCAGCAGAAAGACGTTGCAACTGATGATTGAACTCTTCCAGTTTTTGACGGGTTTCACCAATAGCCTCCTGATTGCTTTTCAATTGACCGGATAGTTCATTGATACGGTTTACCGCATTCGACTCCTGCTGATGGAGGTTCTCCATTTTATTTTTGGAAGCGAACAACTGGTTACTCAACTGATTCAGTTCCTGTTGCAACTGGCGAATCGCATGTTCCTGCAAGTTGTTATTGTGTTCTATTACCTCATTGTGTTTCGATTGAATCTGGGATTTCAATACATCCACCACTGTTTTCTGACGGGTAATTTCTTTCTGAAGTTTTTCCAGGTTCTTGGCTCTTCCAATTTTCTTCCCTTCAAACAACCCTACGCTTCCACCGGTGATGGTGTATTTTCCTTTTACATATTTGCCAGACTTTTCAAGGATTACCGCACCGTTGCTTTGAGCGAGTACCGATTCATCCTCTGCAATAAATACGTTACCCAGTAGATGTTGGGCAAGGCGTTGATAGGCACTATCTACTTCTATCACCTGTAAGGCAGGAATGGTTCCTTCGGGTTGATGCACTTCCGGTGTATCAGTGAATTTTTCAAGCATGAAGAAATTGGCCTTTCCTTTTTTATGTTCATCCAGCAAATGAACAGCCTGCAATCCTTCCTGCAGATTATTCACCACATAGTAATTCAAATAAGGCTCCAGCACATTTTCAACAGCTGCGCGATAATCTTCTTTTACATAAATGATATCCGACAACAGAGGTGCCTTATGGTTCCATCCGGTATTTTTATGCAGGAATTTCACACTTTCCGGATATCCTTCCATAGAATCTACCATACTTTTCAGCAGGTCATGTTCGTTCATTTTGGCATCCAGTTTTCTGTTTTCTTCGGCCAGTTCATGGCGCAAGCCCTCCAGTTTTCCCTGGGCTTCAAGGATGGCCTGTTTGGTTTTCTCGTGTGCATCCTGCAATTGTTGCAGATGACCCTGTTTGTCTTTTAGGTCAGATTCTTTACCGGTAACTTCTTTTTCTAATTGTTCCAGTTGTTGCTGGCGTTGAACTTTTTCATCTTCTAAATGTTGTAACGTGCGCTGCAGATTCTGAATGGAAGTATCAGCCACGGCTACTTTTTTCTCCGCATCAAATTGTTCACGCTGGATGGCCGCATGCTCTTTACGCAATGAATCCATCCGTCCGCGTTTATCATCAAAAATGCTTCGTTTTTGCTCCACGGCTTCTTTCAGTGAAGAAAGCCCTGTTTCAAGTTGTAATGCTTTAGATTCTTCATCTCCAATTTGACGGGCAGTAAATCCGATGCTCTCATCCAATCCCTTTAACTGCACTCCGGCCTGTTTGATAAACTCATCCAGGTTGTTTTTTCTTTCCTGCAAGTGTTGAAGTTGCTGTGCAGCCAGTTTCTTCTCACTTTCCTTGTGTCTTACTTTATCCAGCATTTCATTAAATGCATGCTGCATGGTGCTCAATGCCTTTTCCTTTTCGATAAAGGCCAATTTTTCCTGTTCCAGTGCTGCTTCTTCCTTAGCGATAGCTGCCTCCAGTTCAATTCGTTTATCTACTTCCTGCTTTTGTTGTTCATTCAGATCTTTGTATGTAATATTGAACCCTTCCAAAGCAGCCTTTGCCAATTCAATACTCACTGCCTTGTATTCCTTTTTAATCTCAAAATACTTCTCTGCTTTTTTAGCCTGATTTTCCAGGGTTTTGAGCTGATTGTTGATTTCAAAAAGTAAGTCTTCAATACGGGCCAAATCCTGCTCGGTGGCATCGAGTTTTAGCTTGGCCTCTTTTTTACGGGTTTTGTAAATAGTGATCCCGGCAGCCTGTTCCAGCATTTTGCGTCGGCTATTTTCTTTATCCTTTATGATGTCATCCACCATACCGAGTTCAATAATGGCATAACTATCGGTGCTAACACCGGTATCCATAAAAAGATTATGGATGTCTTTTAAGCGACAAGCCACGTCATTTAAACGATATTCACTTTCACCACTTTTGTAATATTTTCGTGTAATCGTTACCGTATTAAACTCGGTTGGTAAGAGGTTTTTCGTGTTTTCAAAAGTTAAGCTCACTTCCGCCAATCCGCTCGCACTTCTGGTTTTACTACCGTTGAACACAAGACTTTCGAGGTTTTCGCTCCTCAGGTTACTGATTTTATGCTCACCTATCACCCAACGGATGCTGTCAATAATATTGCTTTTACCACAACCGTTCGGGCCAATAACACCCGTAATGCCTTCATCAAAGTTCAACACCGTTTTATCGGCAAAACTTTTGAAGCCTTTAATCTCTAAACTTTTTAATCGCACAACAATAAATTTTAATGTAAAGTAGCGCCGAAACGCTTGTCCGTTCTAACTTTTTCGATTGGTAAATGTACTTCAATACCCGCAGGTTTAGAGCATGAATGTTGCTTATACCCTGTTAATTATTCACAGGTTTTTCACAAGCACTGTATAAAAAATACGTAAGGGTAAAGTTTAAAAAAAATACCTACTTTCAATACGCTGAACTTTCGAAAAAAGTGTATACATGGGAACCATTATCATTCTTTCATCCAGCATTCGTACGGGCAGAAAAAGCCATCGAGTTGCTGAGTTTATTGCCAACGTCATTCAATCAGACGGAGTGCATCAGGCTGAAATGCATGACCTCAATCATTATCGGTTTCCGGTATTTGAAGAGCGTTTAAAGTTCCTGGCTGATCCGTTACCAGAACTTCTGGCATTGTCTGATGCAATTCGTGCTTCCGTGGGTGTTATTATTGTAGCCCCGGAGTACAACGGCAGTTTTCCTGCTGCTTTAAAAAATGTGCTGGATGTGTTCACTGATGAATGGAAAATGAAACCCATCGGTTTGTGTGCCGTCAGTGGTGGTCATTTTGGAGGTGCTCAATTGTTACAGTCGCTCCAGTTTACTTTATGGAAAGTAGGTGCCTGGGTAGTTCCTGCCTCTTTTCAAGTGCCTTTTGTAGATAAGACATTTAAGGAAGATGGTTCCACGGAGGATACCGAAGGCTTAAAGAAACGCTTGAAACTACTCACCGATAAGCTCTATTGGAGTATTGAAGCAAATGCTCGTATGCAGGAAGCTTAATATGCTTTCTTCCCGATCGTATATATAAACAAAAAAGAGACTGTATGATATACAATCTCTTTTTATGTGTCATTTCAAATTTAAAGATTTTTCAACTTCAGCTTTTCGTATTCTTCAGCTTTGGCTTTATTGCCTTTCGTATTGTAAATTTCGCTTAAGGTGGTCAGGATATTTACCCGGGCTGCCTTTTGTGACGCTTTCAATTCAGGCATTGCATCGTAATATGCAAGCACTTTCTCTGCATATGGCAAACAGTCGTTCTGATAAGACGCAGCCTTCGCCATCAGGTCTTTACGTTTTTGAATATCCTCGGGCTTCCGACCATCTATGTTGTCGTGGGCAATGTAAAAGTCGATGGATGAGTTGAATAAATGATTTGCCATGAGTGAGGTGGCGTTAATTTCCTTATCCAATGGAATTGCGGTTTTCAAAACATCGGTCAGGCGGGTACGAACGGGTTCCGGATCTTTGGGTTTGTTGTCGCCCACGTACAAATGATTGTACATTTCAATTGCATAATTGTACATAATGGCAAAATTGTTCGGATCATTTTTGATCATTTGTTCGTAGTTATCGAACAACTTTGACATATCGCCGCTTTCGCTGATTTGTCTCAACTTCATATCTGCGATATATGCATTGGAAGGATAAAATTTACCGGCCTTTTCAATAATATTGTTTAATGCATCTGTTTGTTTGTTTTTATAATAATAATCGGCGAGCGCTTCATAGGCCACTTCATATTCTTTTGCACCGATATTGGCATCTACCAGCTTTTGGAAATACTCCGCTGCGAGCGATTCATTTTTTGCCTGTGTGGCGGCTATTCCCACATTCAACACCGTGGCCGTATCAATGGATGATATCACTACATCCTTGTATTTATACCCTTTTCCAAAAATGAATTGATACAGATCCAGTGCCTTTTTGAATGATTCCGCAGATTGATCAAATTGTTTCTTTTTAAAATATTCAGCACCCAAACCCGACATTCCGTAATACAAATCGAGAAAACTTTGATGGTTTTCAATTTTAAGCCTTAACTCCTTAGGGTCTAATTGCTGGTTGGTTTGGAATGCAGCAAACGCATCCATTTTTAATTTTGAACGGGTGTCGAGGGCTAATGATGTATCATACGAAAGGTTGTTATATATCCTTCCCTTGTAATACCAGTACTCCGGGTCTTTGTCGTATTTACCACCCTGCATGGCTTTGTCAATCGCATCTTTGGCTTCCTGATGTTTTCCCTTATCGATCATTTTATGAATACTTTCCAGTGATTGAGCCTGAACTCCCAGACCCAAACCGGCAAACAACAAACAAATGATAAATTGCTTCATATGTTGAATTTTAATGAGTTACAAAGTTACCTTTTTATATACTTTCAAATTGTACTTTAACGGCATTTTTTATGGCTGAACACGTGCATATTATTGCGATATTTGCAACCTGATTTTCATGAATCCTTGATTTCACAACACACCATACAGCAAATACAGAGCCGAATTGATATCATAGATATCGTAGGGACTTTCGTAAAGTTGAAAAAGCGTGGCACCAACTATTTGGGATTGTGCCCATTCCACAACGAAAAAACACCTTCTTTCACCGTTTCGCCCACCAAAGAAATTTATAAATGCTTTGGATGCGGCAAAAGTGGAAATTCCATCAGCTTTTTGATGGACCATGAAAAATACAGTTATGTTGAAGCCTTACGGTGGCTGGCCAACCGCTATAATGTGGAGATTGAGGAAACAGCCGTTTCACCGGAAGTGAAATTACAACAACAAGTAGCAGATAGTCTGTACATCCTCAATGATTATGCATCCAAATTTTTCATTCAACAATTGCATGAAACCGAAGATGGAACGGATATAGGATTGAGCTATTTGAAAGAGCGCGGTTTTTCTGACCACATCATTGAAAAATTCCAGTTAGGGTATGCACCCAGGGGTGGACAAACCTTTTCAACAGCGGCCATAGCAGATCAATATAATCCGGAGTTGTTGCTGAAATCAGGATTGTCAACTGATAGAAACGGCAGCATAGCAGATAATTACCGAAACCGAATTGTATTTCCCATCCATAATCAAAGTGGTAAGGTGGTAGGATTTGGAGCGCGTGTGATTGGGCAGGCTGATAAATCTCCCAAATACATCAACACGCCCGAAAACGAAATCTATATTAAGAGCCGGATTTTGTATGGTTCTTTTTTTGCCCGCCAGGCCATTGATCGTAAGGATGAATGCCTGTTAGTGGAAGGATATACCGATGTGATAAGTTTGCACCAGGCGGGAATTGAAAATGTGGTAGCCAGTGGTGGTACTTCCCTCACGCCCGACCAACTCCGGTTGATTAAAAAGTATACCAACAATTTAACCATTTTGTACGATGGGGACAGTGCCGGAGTAAAAGCTGCGCTACGCGGATTAGATCTTGCCCTGGAAGAAGGACTGAATGTAAAACTGGCGCTGATTCCCGACGGAGAAGACCCGGATAGTTACGTCCGAAAAATCGGTGAAGTGGCGTTCAATAAGTTTGTTGAAACCCACAAGCAGGATTTCGTATTGTTTCAATTGGAGGTTGCCCTGAATGATGCCGGCAAAGATTCACAGAAAAAATCAGTGGTTGTTCACCAGATTGCTGAAACATTATCGAAAATGAACCGGCCGGAGGATTTCATTCGCCGGCAGGATTATATCACATTGGTTTCTCAACGGTTGCGCATAAACGAAGACGGATTGATTGAACTGATCAACAAACAAGTCAGGGAAAAAATCAATAAACCCCATCAGGGATCAAAAGTATTTCAGGAAGCTCCCGGTTTAGAGATTCCCGGAAGTGATTCTGTTGCCTCACCCGAAACCATCCATTTACTGGATGAAGATGAACGTCAGGAGCAGGCCGTGATTCGTGCGTTGCTCGACTTCGGGCTGAAAATGTACCACAGCGAAACCGTAGCTGATTTTATTTTTAGGGAGTTGGAAGAAAACGAACTCACCTTCAATAATCAGGCACTGGAAAACATACTCAGGAAATATAAAGAGATGTATGCATCCGGACTAGAGCCTACGGTGAAGGATTTTCTGTACCTCGAAGACCGTGACATTAGTTCGCTGGTGATTCAGGTAATGGAAGTACAAACGGAAATCAGTCCGCGCTGGCAGGAGATGTACAATGAGAAAATTCCTACCCGGGAGGATATGTACATGAACGAAATGGAAACATCCATTATTTACTTTAAACTCCGAAAAGTAAAAAGGTTGATTCTGGAGAACCAGAAGGAAATGGAGGAAGCACCTGAAGAAGAATTATTTGAACGTGTTGCCATTCATCAGCAATTGAAACAAGCTGAAATGCAACTTACCCGAAGCCTGGGTACTGTCATTTTAAAATAAAGATGATTAGGCCTGAGCCGAAGCTTCTTCAATAGTATATTCCAGATCACCTTCCCAGGCACCGTTTCTGGAGAAGTGGATTGCTGCCCACACACTATCCAATTCCACCTGATGTACTTGTTCAAACCCCAGGCCGGTGAGCAATTCCCAGTTGTAATCTCTGCTTAAATCACAATAAATTTTGGAAGTTGATTTTGGATACGCCACCCAGAACTTTCCGTTCTCATGTAAGGCCGGCACCACTTCGTCAACTATCTGCGCCAACTGCCGAACGTTTACTGCAAAAATCAACGCGAAATCTATTTTGCGGGCTTTCGACAGCGGAGTCACATTTTTGGCATAATTGAGTTTAGAGAAAGGCTTTTCGATCGATGAAGGCATTCCCTGTATTAAAAAATATTTTTCTGATTTGATCTGCAACTTTTCCAATACCGTTGGTAATGACATAATAGACCTTTTAGTAAATGAAGATGGTTCGAATGAGTTGCAAAGGTACGAAAAAATGCCCTTTTTGTAGGAAAAAACCGACAAAAAGTTTATATTTGATTGATATTCAAATCAGTAGATATATTAAAACCGATACCTTAAAGGGGATTACGAACGCTTTCGGTTTCTTCGGCGGTCGCGGTGTTTCAGTATAGGAATCCGGCTTTCCACACCTTTAATCAGGCGGATGATGTTTTTTTGATGCGTTACCAACACTAAAATGGCAACCAGCAGGGCGAAAATTCGGTAAAGGGTTTCATTTTCGTTCCATATCCATAATACACATATCGGGAGCATGAGTGCTGCCAGGATAGAACTTAATGATACATAACGGGTGAGGTAAAGAACCACAATAAAAACGGCCACACAACTGGCTGCTACCACCGGCTGTAAGGCTACAATCATTCCAAACAAGGTGGCCACACCCTTCCCTCCTTTGAAGTTTGCAAATATGGGGAAAATATGACCCACCACTGCGGAAAGTCCCAGGCCAATCATCATATTAATTCTGGCCAATTCATTGTCCATATAGAAGGGAAGCATGAAGCATAGCAAGGTGGCAGCCAGCCCTTTCAGGATATCGATCACCATGACAATCGTACCGTATCGGGGGCCTAAGACGCGGAAAGTATTCGTAGCACCCATGTTGCCACTGCCGTATTCTCTGATATCAATTCCAAAAAATGATTTACTAATCAGCAATGCCGTAGGAATAGATCCCAGTAAGTATGCTAAAACAATTAATCCAAATTCTTTCATGCCTGTTCAGGATAGTTGGTATGCGAATATAAATCAAAAAAAATAAATGAAATGTTACTTATGTATATTATAGTTAATCCTTATTTATTCTCACCAAAATCCAATTTCCCCTATGCTTTACCGTTATATTGTTACATTGATAAGACTGTAATGTCTTCAATATATAGTTTTCATCCTGTAACAGCATACCGCTGAGTAATAATATTCCTCCGGGTTTGAGTGCCCCCAGCATTGACTGGAGGTTTTCAGTAATTACATTCAGGTTGATGTTGGCCAAAATGATATCCGCCGGTTGAGGTATGAAGACGTCAGCTTGTTTCAATTCAATGTGTTGCGCACCATTTTCAATGATATTTTCACGCGCATTTTCAATACACCATTCATCATAATCGATGGCCAGCACTTTGCTACACTTCAGTTTTTCCGCAAGGATAGCCAGCACACCCGTACCGGTTCCAAAATCGGTAACCACTTTTTCTGCAAAAGGTATGTGTAACATTTCTTCCATCATCAGGTAAGTGGTTTGATGATGCCCGGTCCCAAAACTCATCTTTGGCGTAATGGAAATATTATAATGAGCATCGGGATGGGGTTTGTGAAATCCGGCATGAATGAAAATTTCAGGTAACATATTTTCATCTTCGGGTATGCGTACCGGTTGAAAGCTTCGCTCCCATTGTTCATTCCAGTTTTGCGCTTCTATAAGATTTACACTAAATGGATACCCCAGTTGTTTCATAACGGTGTCGGATAGCTGCTCAGCATCCTTCACGGGAATATATGCCAGTAAACTGTGATCCATTTCTTCAAAGCCATTAAACTGTAAATCACTTAATACGGCAATGAGTACTTCACGGGCTGTGGCATCTACTTCTTTAAAATGATATAGGTAATGTTCCATAAAAAAAAAGCTGCAGTGTTTGGCTGCAGCTGAAAATACGTTAATCTATATTATTGTGCTCCGTTATCTGGCCTGGCTTCCTGGCGCTCAGGCTTAGGCAATAAGGCTTTACGGCTTAATTTGAATTTTCCGGTACGGGGATCAATGTCCAGAAGCTTCACTTTTACCTTATCCCCTTCTTTGAATACTCCTTCCATGGAATCCAGTCGCTTCCACATAATTTCACTGATGTGCAGCAAACCTTCCTTCTTCGGCAGGAATTCCACAAAGGCTCCGAAATCCTTGATGCTCTTCACAGTACCTTCGTACACTTCGTTGATTACCGGAACCGCTACCAGTCCGTTAATCCAGGCAACGGCCTTATCCAGACCGGCTTTTTCTTTGGAGAAGATGCTTACCTCACCGGTGTTTGCCACTTCTTCAATGGTGATGGTCGTTCCGGTTTCGCGTTGTATTTCCTGAATCACTTTACCACCGGGGCCTATCACGGCACCAATGTATTCCTTGTCAATGGTAAACTTCACCATGCGCGGAGCATGTGGTTTCACATCCGGACGGGCATTTTCAATGGTTTGGTGCATGGCATCGAGGATATGCAAACGTCCTTTACGGGCCTGCTCCAGGGCCGCGCGCATGATATCCATGCTCAATCCATCTACCTTAATATCCATCTGTACACCGCAAATTCCCTCGCGTGTTCCGGTAACTTTAAAGTCCATATCACCCAGGTGATCTTCATCGCCCAGAATATCGGTGAGGATAGCGTATTGCTCCCCTTTTTTAATCAGGCCCATGGCCACACCACTTACGTGCTTTCTAAGAGGCACCCCTGCATCCATTAAGGCCAAAGAACCCGCACAAACGGTGGCCATAGACGAAGAACCATTGCTCTCCAGGATATCACTCACTACGCGCACGGTGTATGGATAATCATTGCCCGGCATCATTTGCTTCAGAGAACGCATCGCCAGGTTACCATGTCCCACCTCTCTGCGGCCTACACCTCTCAACATTTTCACTTCACCGGTAGAAAACGGCGGAAAATTGTAATGCAGGATGAATTTGGTATAATCGGAATGATGTGCACTTTCCACCAGTAGTTCGTCTAACGGAGTGCCCAGGGTAACCGTAGTAAGCGATTGTGTTTCTCCTCGGGTAAACAATGCGGAACCGTGGGGAGTAGGTAAAATATCGGTTTGCATTTCGAGCGGACGAACATCTTCTGTACCTCTGCCATCCAGGCGGCGGCGTTGATTCAGGATCATATCCCGCACAACGTGGTATTGTAAATCTCCCACGTACATACCAATGAGTTTTTTATCCTCATCCGGCAAATCTTCTCCCAGGTATTCCACTACTTCAGTGTGCAGGGCTTTGAAAGCTTCGCTGCGTTCATGTTTAGCAGAAGCGTTAGAAGCTATGGCATGCATTTTATCTTTTGCAAAAGCGATTATTTTTTGCTCAAGTGCTTCGTTGCGGTATGGCTGCGTGTATGCGCGCTTGGTCGTTACACCCACTTTCTCTCTTAATTCCTGTTGTGCCCTCACCTGAATTTTAATAGCCTCATGAGCAACTTCAATTGCGCGGAT
>JAHBTM010000054.1 GCA_019638635.1 Ferruginibacter sp.
AGTAAAGCTCAGGCAATCCAATCCGCTGGCTGTGGTGCCTGATTCCATGATAACCGGTGTGTATCATGATTTGAAAATGGGAGAGATGCACATCTCACCCAACGGAAAGCAACTGAATATTTCGTTTGTACGTTCGCCCAGGCTAACGGGCACCTTGCTGCCACTCAATGCAACCACATGGATTGCCCGCTGGAACGACCGCAGTTATGATGCAGATGCGTACGCGGAATTTATATTTGATCATACAGGCAAAGCACAGGAAATCAAAATGAAAGCCATTTCACCGATGACTGATTTCAGTTTTGATTTTCATAACCTGGAGTTGAAGCGAAAAGAATAGATTAATCCTTCAGTAATTGCCTTTTGTATAATTGCACTGTATTCTCCAATCCGAAATACAAGGCATCGCAAATAAGAGCATGTCCGATGGAAACTTCCAGTAAATCAGGAATATGTTGTGCGAAGAATTTCAGGTTGTATACATCCAGGTCATGCCCGGCATTGATGCCCAAACCCGAAGCTACCGCTTTCTCTGCAGCGCGTACATACGGAGCGATGGCTGCATTTTTTTCTCCGGATGCAAACAACTGTGCAAAATGTTCTGTGTATAATTCTATTCGGTCGGTTCCGGTATCTGCCGCAGCAGCCACCATATCTTCCACCGGATCAACAAAAATAGACACTCGAATACCCGCTTGTTTAAACACAGCAATCGTTTCTTTCAGGTACGCTGCATGCGCCATTGTATCCCAGCCATGGTTGCTGGTGAGTTGCCCCATAGCATCCGGAACCAATGTCACCTGATCAGGCATATTTTTCAACACCAGTTCTACAAAGGCGGGCTCTTTGGGATTTCCTTCAATATTGAATTCAGTAGTGATTACTTTTTTCAGTGCATCTACATCTTTGTATCGGATGTGCCGTTGATCTGGCCGTGGATGAACTGTAATACCGTCTGCACCGAAACGTTCGATATCAACGGTGGCACGAACCACATCGGGGTTGTTGCCACCCCTAGAATTCCGAAGCGTTGCAATCTTGTTGATATTGACGGATAGTTTGGTCATTCGGGCATAAAGTTAAACCAATTCATCATGGAAACTTCGTAAAGCACAATAGTTCATTTGAAAATCAATCATCTTACATCGTTTACTGAAACTCGTAATTTCTCATTACATCTCCACCAAATGCCGTATAGCTACCGATGCGCAAACAGCACCAAAGGTAGCAGGCAGATAGGAAATGGTGCCATAGGCTGATTTTTTAAACAGGGTTCCATCCGTGAGCATTAAACTTTCCTTGATGGGTAACTCCGGTGAAAAAACAACGGTGATGCCTTTATAGATCCCATCTTTTTTTCGGAGTGTTTTTCTGATTTGCTGTGCGAAGGGGCAATGGTATGTTTTGGAGATATCCACTACTTTCAATTGAGTGGGATCGAGTTTGGCACCTGCGCCCATGCTGCTGACAAAAGGGATTTTCAATTTGTAGGCGGTACGCATGAATGTGAGTTTGGGAGATATACTATCAATGGCATCAATGATAAAATCGGGTTTTACATCCAGTAACGATTCAACATTCTCAGGATAAACAAAGGAACGAACGACATTCAATTTCAACTCCGGATTAATTTCCATCAATCGTGCCGCCATGATATCGGCTTTATACTGACCATGGTTGGTGGACAGGGCCGGTAATTGCCTGTTGCGGTTGGTAGGGTCTACCACATCACCGTCGATGATGGTTATGGTGCCCACACCACTTCTGCACACAAATTCGGCGGCATAGGAGCCAACGCCTCCCATTCCCACGATAAGCACATGCGCCCGGGTGAGTTTCTGTACATTTTCTTCTCCAATCAATAATTGGGTTCTGCTGAGCCACGATGTGTCCATATCAGGTAAATCTAATTCCAAAAACTCGAAAATAATTCTGATGGATTTGTTGAACAAATTTTGTGAGATTTTCCCTTTTCAATTTAGCCGCTTCACTGTACACATCCTCAATAGAAATTGCAGCGCGATCGGTTTCCAGAAAAATAGCGTGTGTAGGTATCTCTTCGAAAACTTTTCGCACCACCTCGTTGAACAGGGCTTTACCGAAAGAAAGATAGTAATGGTGTACCAAGAGCTGTTGAGCAATATGAATATTCCGGTTAAACCCATGAAAGATAACGGGAACGCTTACCTGTAGATCCTGTAATATTTGAATAACGGCTGCATGGGCACGAACACAATGAATGATGAGGGGTTTATTCAGTGTATTGGCGAGTAACACCTGTTCGGTGAATACCGTTTGTTGCAATGCGAAAGGGGTAGGGCATAAAGTATCCAATCCGCATTCCCCAATAGCCAACACTTCAGGTTGCAGGGCCAATTGTTTGACCTGACTGAAAGATTCCTTCCAGGTTTTTTCATCCAAATACCAGGGATGTAAACCGATGGAGCATACAGCAGGAAGTAGTGCCTCCGGTTTTTCATGTACGTTCATGATCTGCCAGGGATTATCCGGATGAGGTATGTGGGTATGCAGGTTGGGAAAAATAAGCACAAGGCAATGATACGAAGAACACGGAAACCGGCATGCAGATAGGGTGCATCAAACGGTATAAAAAAAAACCCGACGAATGCCGGGGTTTGATATACATTCCATACAATATTAATAGCGGTACATATCGGCTTTGAACGGTCCTTCCACCGGAATTCCGAGGTACTGAGCCTGGTCGTTGGTGAGCACATCCAATTCCACACCAATTTTAGCCAGGTGTAAGCGTGCTACTTTTTCATCGAGGTGTTTAGGAAGCACATACACTTTGTTCTCGTAGTTCTTGGTGTTGGTCCACAGTTCAATTTGAGCCAGTGTTTGGTTTGTAAATGAGTTACTCATTACAAAACTTGGGTGGCCGGTAGCGCAACCGAGGTTCACTAAGCGTCCTTCAGCCAGTACGATGATATCCTTCCCATCTACATTATACAAATCAACCTGTGGCTTGATGGTATCTTTTGTATGGCCATAGTTACCGTTCAACCATGCCATATCGATTTCGATATCGAAGTGGCCGATGTTACAAACGATGGCTTTATCTTTCATCAGTTTGAAATGTTCACCGGTAATCAGGTCGCGGCAACCGGAAGCAGTAACCACGATGTCGGCTTCTTTTACTGCGTCAATCATTTTCTTCACTTCAAAACCGTCCATTGCAGCTTGCAATGCGCAGATAGGATCAATTTCCGTAACAATTACACGGCAACCTGCACCTTGAAGAGAAGCAGCAGAACCTTTACCCACATCGCCATAACCCCCAACTACTGCCACTTTACCGGCCAGCATTACATCGGTAGCGCGACGAATAGAATCTACTAAAGATTCTTTACAACCGTATTTGTTATCGAATTTAGATTTGGTAACAGAATCATTTACGTTGATGGCAGGAATAGGCAATGTACCTTTAGCCATTCTTTCGTACAGACGGTGTACACCGGTGGTAGTTTCTTCAGAAAGGCCTTTGATACCGGAAACCAGTTCAGGGTATTTATCGAACACGATGTTGGTCAGATCACCACCATCGTCCAGGATCATATTCAACGGACGATCTTCACTACCGAAGAAAAGGGTTTGCTCGATGCACCAATCAGCTTCTTCCTGTGTTTGACCTTTCCAGGCATACACTCCAATACCGGCAGCGGCTATGGCAGCAGCAGCCTGGTCTTGTGTAGAGAAGATATTACATGAACTCCATTTAACCTCAGCACCTAATGCCACGAGTGTTTCAATCAACACCGCGGTTTGGATGGTCATGTGCAGGCAACCGGCAATACGGGCACCTTTCAGCGGCTGGCTGGCACCATATTCCTTACGCAAACTCATCAGTCCGGGCATTTCAGCTTCCGCTAATTTAATTTCCTTGCGACCCCACTCCGCGAGGCTCATATCCTTAACCTTGTACTTCAGGTTAAAATCAATTTGTGTGTTTGTAATCGTTGACATGTAGAATAATTTAGACAACAAAGTTAATATTTGCAGCAGAAAATCCTAATACTTTGCATTAATTTAGAATAATAATGATTAAATACTGTATTTTACAGAATAAAATACATTTACCGTATGGCAAAAAAGGTCAAAAAAGTGGAATCCACTGAAAGCGTTTCGCTCGATGAAAAAGATTTATCTATTTTAAAATTATTACAGGAAAATGCCCGGTTAACGGTGAAGGAGATTGCGGAGCGTGTGCATTTGAGTACTACGCCGGTACATGAGCGCATTAAACGGATGGAAGCTTCAGGCGTTATCCGACAGTACATCACACTGGTGGATGCTACTAAGGTTCAAAAAGGATTGAATGTGATTTGTTATGTATCCATCCGGGAACACAGTAAAAATGCAGGATTGAAATTTATTAAGGCAATGAATGAAATGCCGGAAGTGCTGCAATGTTACAGCATCAGCGGTTCGTTTGATTTTATGTTGAAAGTGGTTTGTTCAGATATGAACGCATACTACGACTTTCATGTGCAGAAGTTGAGTCAATTGGAAAATGTGGGCAACGTACAAAGTGTGTTTGTTATGGGAGTGATAAAAGATAGTCACCGTTTGATTTGGTAATTAAATATTGAATGGGATTGATTATGTTTACTGTACAAATTATTAAAACAATTGTTTATGAAATCATCTGTTGGAACCATTGCCGTTGCATTGGCCTGTATTATTGCCGCATTGATTATTTCGAAGGCATATACGTATAAGTTTAAAGGATCGGAAAACATACTGGTTACCGGTGCTGCTGAAAAAGATTTTATCAGTGATCAGATTGTTTGGGATGGTTACTTCAACCGGAAGATGATGGATTTAAAAAGCGCCTATACCTTATTGAAACAAGATGAAACTACCATACGGAATTATTTGCGTGGTAAAGGGGTGGATGAAAAAGAGATGGTGTTTTCAGCCATACGGATTGATAAAGATTTCAATACCAAATATGATCAGGATGGCCGGATGATGGGCAGTGAGTTTACCGGATATAATTTACGTCAGACGGTTACCGTTGATTCGCGTAATATTGAAAAGGTAGAAAAAATTTCCAGAGAAATTACGGAGCTCATTGAAAGTGGTATTGAGTTTACCTCATCCTCTCCGTCGTATTATTACAGTAAGTTATCAGAATTGAAAATTGATTTACTGGCGCAAGCTAGTGCCGATGCCCGTTTGCGAGCCGAAACCATTGCGAAGAACTCCAAGGGTGGCTTAGGGGCATTGCGAAAAGCTACGATGGGTGTGTTTCAAATTACAGGAAAAAACTCAGATGAAGATTACAGTTACGGTGGTGTTTTCAATACCAGCAGCAAGGAAAAAACGGCTACCATTACACTGCGTGTAGAATATGCATTAGATTAAAGGATGATTAAACCGGCAATCCGGAAAGTTTAAATGCATATTAGATTTATCGTAGAAAAGGATTGATATGAATTTGTAATCAACGGATGTTTAATGAATGCTTGCGAGAAAGTTGTATTCATCATACAACAGCACATTTCTGCATTCCTTATTATCTTAACCATTTTCCCGGAACGACAATTCCATCACATAATCATTCATAAAATATCCTTTCCCAATATCAATATCCTCTGTGCGGGCAACTTTAAAATGATTTCTTTCGTAGAAGTGCAATGCGTTGTTGTACCGGTTTACATTCAGTTCAAGTTTTTCAGAAAGCGGGCGTACATTTTGAATGACCTCATTCAGGAGGAACTGACCTAAACCCAGTTTCTGATACTCCGGTAGTACATAGAGTTTATGCAATCGGGAAATGCTTTCGGATTCATCGATAGAGTAGGATGCAAAACCTGCAGGAGTGTGGTTTAGATATACCAACAGAAAATGATGGCCACTGTTCATCTGTCCTTTCAATGCTCCATCACTGTAAAACTTCTCCAGCATGTACTCCATTTGAGAAGCACTCAATATTTCTTTATAGGCTAAGGGCCAGGTACGATATGCCACATCCCGAATCAGGGGAATATCCTTTTCAGAAGCCTTCAAACAACGCATTAAATCACAATGATTTTAAAATTGGGTGCAAACATTACTTTGCCGTCGGGACTTTTAACAATAATATCAAAGAATAATATTTCTTCGCCCGATTGTATCTGTGAACGGATAGAGTTGATCCATATTTCGTTGAGAGGTGTGCTCACGAACCTTTCAGCCGCCAGGCTAAAAGTGGGTTTTACTTTTCCGGTTTCTTCATCTTCCACAAAAGCTTTTCTTCTGTACGCCACATGATAGGATGCGATGGAGTACACTACGCGTTTATCATCCACAATCCTCAGGGGCATTCCAATGATATTGATGACTTCTTCTTTGTTGAGGCGAACGGTATCTTTATATTGGCCCAATAAGGTGCTCACTTTGGGCATGGGGGTTGCCTTTTTTTGAGCATGTACGTGAGGTGATAACATTGCAAAAAACATAAATGCTATCAAACGGATGTAAGGCATATAATCAGATTGTATGTACGAATCTACAAAGAATTTATATCACACTCCGCTTTTTTTACAATGCTTAAAGTCCGGTTAAACTTTCCTCAATCACGCGAATTTTCGATTCTGCATCCTGTTTTTTCTTATGTTCGAGGGCTACCACATCCGGACGAGCATTTTGCATAAACTTCTCATTGCCCAGTTTCTTCTCTACCGATTGCAGAAAACCTTTCAAATGCGCGAGCTCCTTCAACAAATCTTCTTTTTGTTTTCCGGTATCTATTGGTTGCTCCGACAAGATGCACAATTTTAAACCGCCTATCAGGGCTTGAATGGTTTGTACATCTGGTTGTCCGTTCATGGAAACTTCCGATGCATTTACCTGTTTCATTAATAAAGTGGTCAGATTTTGGATAGCGTTCGCATCACTTTGTTCAAAATACAGCCGAATGGTTTCTTTGGGTTTGATTTGCTGTTTGTTTCTTACATCCCTGATTCCGGTAATCAGGTCTTTCAACATTTTACCTTGTTGTAACACCTCCACCTCTTCATCTGCGAATGGCTGATATTGAAGCATACACAAATCGGTGGTACGGGGTTGAAGCTGGTGATAAATCTCTTCCGTAATAAACGGCATAAACGGATGCAACAATTGCAACAACTCTGTATAAAATGTAATAGTATGTTCGTATATCTCTGCATCGATAGGTTCATTGAAGCCGGGTTTAACCCATTCAAGATACCAACTACAGAAGTCGTCCCAAATCAGTGAATAGATGGTTTTCAGGGCTTCGCTTAACTTGAACTGCTGAAAGTTTTGCGCCACTTCTTTTTTAACTTCCGATAATCGGTTTCTGAACCATTGAACGGCAAATGTAGGTGCTGCTGCATCGTGGTGGAGCATGGGTTGTTGTCTTTCCTGCCACATTTTAATCAGCTTGAGTGCGTTCCACATTTTATTGTTGAAATTTCTGCCTTGTTCCAGCGACGCTTCATCAAACAATAAATCGTTTCCGGCGGGAGAGGAGATCATGATGCCGAAACGTACAGCATCGGCCCCGAAGCGGTCAATCAGTTCCAGCAAATCAGGACTGTTTCCTAAACTTTTGCTCATTTTCCGGCCTTGTTTATCGCGCACCATACCGGTGAAGTACACATCTTCAAATGGTTTTTGTCCTTCAAAAGCATAACCAGCCATCACCATGCGAGCTACCCAGAAAAATATGATGTCTTGTCCGGTTACCAACACCGAACCAGGATAATAATATTTCGCTTCGGCATTTCCGGGATGGCTGATGCCCTTGAAAACTTCCATTGGCCACAACCAGGAAGAGAACCAGGTATCGAGTACATCATTATCACGTTGAAGGGTAGACGCTGTTTGTCCGTACATTTTTTCATACGTTACATACGCTTCTGATTCCGACTGAGCCACCACCATCTTTCCATCGGCATCGTACCATGCAGGAATTTGTTGTCCCCACCATAACTGTCGGCTTATACACCAGTCTTTCACATTTTCCAGCCAGTATTTGTAGGTAGCGAGAAAGCGGTCGCCGGGGTGAATTTTAATTTCTCCATTCACAACGGCATCGAGCGCAGGTTTAGCTAGGTCCTGCATTTTTACAAACCATTGGGTGCTGATGCGCGGTTCCACCACCACACCGGTGCGTTGGCTATATCCCAAACGGGTAACGTAGGTTTCTGTTTTTTCAAGTAAACCTGCACGGTCTAATTCCTGTACAATTTTTTCACGGGCAATGAAACGGTCTTCACCGATGAAAATTTCTGCTGCTGCACTCAGTGTTCCGTCTTCATTCAGTGTGTCAATAATTTCAAGTTGATGTTTTAAACCCAGGTTATAGTCGTTAATATCATGTGCGGGAGTAACCTTGAGTGCGCCGGTACCGAAGGCAGGATCAACATATTCATCAAAAATTAGCGGCACTTTGCGGTTGATCAGTGGCACGATCAGTTGAGTGCCTTTCATAGACAGGTATCGTTCATCTGCGGGGTTCACACATACTGCTGTATCCCCCATAATGGTTTCAGGGCGTTGAGTGGCAATGGTAATATACTTCCCGGAGCCATCGGCAAACATATATTTTACATGATACAATTTACCTTCCACGTCACGGTGTTCAACCTCTTCATCGCTCAAAGCGGTTTTAGCCTGCACATCCCAGTTGATCATGCGAGCACCTCTGTAAATTAATCCCTGATTGTATAAAGTAACAAACACCTTAATAACCGCATCATAATAATGATCATCCATAGTGAATGTGGTGCGGTTCCAATCTACACTACAGCCCAGGCGGTCGATTTGATGATAGATGATGTTGCCATATTTTTCTTTCCATTCAAATGCATATTTTAAAAATTCTTCGCGAGAGAGGGTGTTTTTATCGATGCCTTGTTCTTTCAGCATAGCCACCACTTTAGCTTCTGTAGCAATGGAAGCGTGGTCACTTCCGGGTACCCAACAGGCGTTGAAGCCACTCATGCGCGCTTTACGCACCAATATGTCCTGAACCGTTTCATTCAGGGTGTGTCCCATGTGCAATACGCCGGTAACATTGGGTGGTGGAATAACCACCGTAAATGGGGTTCTGTTGTCCGGTGTGCTTGTAAAATATCCTTTCTGTTTCCAATGAGTACTCCAGGCTGTTTCAACTGCAGCAGGTTCAAAGTTTTTACTCAATTCCATAAATGATGCTCCCTTTCTGTAAATTTTAAGAATCGCAAAAGTACAAAAAGGAAGGGGGAAAGGACGGTCTTCTAAAATTTATGAAAACACTTTTTATCAAACTAAAATATTTAGTAAATTGCGAACCATTCTTTCAACATGTATGCGATTGTAGATATAGAAACCACCGGTGGGCCGGCTTATAATTGCGGCATCACTGAAGTAGCCATCTTGTTATATGATGGTGAAAAAGTGGTGGAGCGATATGAGCAGTTGATTCATCCGGAAAGAAGCATTCCCTCTTTCATTACATCCTTAACCGGAATAGATGATGAGATGGTGGCAGATGCACCGGTTTTTGATGAGGTCGCGGAACGCATTGTCCGGTTACTGAACGGAAATATTTTCGTGGCACATAATGTAAATTTCGATTACACTTATCTACAGTATAAAATTAAAAAGGCAGGATTGAATCTGGAGGTGAAGCGTCTGTGTACGGTAAGACTTGCCCGAAAAATTTTCCCGGGATTTACCTCGTATAGTTTAGGGAATGTGTGCCGTTCATTAAATATTCCGGTATATAACCGCCATCGTGCCGGTGGGGATGCGGAGGCAACGGTACAGTTGTTGGATTTGTTGCTTAAGCAGGGTGCCATGGAAACCATCAATAAAATGCTTAAGCGAAATTCCGCAGAGCACTGGTTGCCTATGCAACTCAACAAATCGGACATCCACCAATTGCCTGAACAGCCCGGCGTTTATTATTTTCACGACCGCAGGGGAAAGATTATTTACATCGGAAAGGCCGTTAATATACGCAAGCGGGTAACTTCTCATTTTACCGGATATAATGATAGTAACAAGCGCCAGCATTTCCTGCGAGAGGTATATAAAATTACGTATCGTATATGTGCAGGTGAACTCCATGCATTGATACTGGAGAGTATGGAAATTAAAAAATGGTGGCCGGTGCATAATAAAAGTCAGAAACAACCTCGCTTACAGTATGGGTTATACGCGTATGAGGATAACCGTGGGCATCTCCGGTTACTGATACAGAAAAAGCTGAAGCATCTTCCTCCCATTCATATATTCAATTCACTGGATGAAGGCAAGGGATTGTTGAGGCAACTATACGAAGACCATGCGCTCGACCCGTACTTGTGTTTTTTGGAAGACACCCCACCGGAAAACATGCCGCCCGTAGCCGATTACAATTCAAAGGTTCAACAGGCCATTGAAACCCTGGAAGAAGCATTACCTACTTATGCGGTAGTAGAAAAGCCGGCGGCAGGAGAAACCTATTGTTGTTTACTGGTTGAAAAAGGAGTATATAAAGGGTTAACCATGCTGAAAGGCGATGTGCCCGAAATAGACACATTAAAATGGATGATAGAACCGGGAGAGGACAATGATTTCATCCGCAAAAGCATTTCATCCTACGCCTTGTTGCACACAGAAAGGGTGATATACTTTAAGTGAGCCTAAAAAATAATTTCGTAATTTTGGCAGCTTATGGTGTTTCATTTTGGCGATACAGAAATTTGTACGGAGGAAGAAATAGATCAACTCACTGAAGTTAACAAAGGGTACAGCCTCGTGGTATGGAATGATGATGTGAATACATTTGACTGGGTAATTACAACACTCATAGAAATTTGCGAACACACTCCGGAGCAGGCAGAACAATGTGCTTTGTTGATACACCTCACGGGGAAATATGCAGTTAAAAATGGCTCTCTGGAAGATTTGAAACCTCGTTGCCGGGCTATCACCGACAGAAGCATCCAGGCCACCATTGAACCGGTACGGTGAATGGAAAAAATTCTTTTTTAATTTTTTTTGGTGAAAGATTTTTCCCCTTATCTTTGCCCTCCCAAAACAAAGGGAGCATAGCTCAGTTGGTTTAGAGCATCTGCCTTACAAGCAGAGGGTCCGCGGTTCGAGCCCGTGTGCTCCCACAGAAAAAGTCCTGGCAAAAACGCCGGGATTTTTTTATTTACCTCTTGGCTACTACTTTTCTACTAACCCACCGGTTTCATACACCTGATAAAAACACTATATTTATGACACGTACTCCTTAACATGTAAATAGTAAAATCATGCGGCATTTTATTTTCTTTTTGATTGTAGCAATCCTCATATCGGCCTGCAATGGTTCCTCCAAAAAATCGGATACTCCGGAAACAATAAAACAAACCTTAAGAAATGTGCCACCGGTAGGCTATTACAGTTTGAACGGGCACATCCATCAAACCAAAGTGTTTGTAAACCTGCACATAACGGAACAGGGTATACGCGGTTCATATACAGATGAAAATACGGGTGTACTGGTTCATGTATTCTCTATTGCATACAGGCCTACGGAAGATTCCATTATACTATTGGCATCTCCATACCGTGCTGTGCAGGATGTGTACTCCGGTGAAGACACCCTCGTTCTCGCTTATCAAAAAGAATCTTTTAAAGGGTACAGAAAAACTTCCGGTGATGCCCCACAAGCCGTGGAGTGGAAAATAATATCAGACGATAGCGTTTTATCTTTCGAACCCATCCGTATAAAAGATAGTGTAGTGATGACTGAAGGCCCGGCAGCCTATATTGATGTAGAAATGATTGCACCGCATGTAAGAACATCAGACACAAAAAGTGCTACACTGCATCAATGGATTGTTCAATTCGGATTGCCTGAGCTAAAAAGCGCTCCAGAAAAAACACTTACCGCTGCGCAAAGTTATGTATCGGGCTACCTGAACGATTTCAAAGCAAGTATGCAACGGGCCATTACCTCAACGGATATGGATTTCACGTTGCCGGTATATCAATATCAGCAACAACGTATCATGAGCGTTTTGTACAACCGGAAAAATATACTCGTACTTTCTAATTACATATTCGATTATTCCGGTGGAGCACATCCGAATCATGTAACGTATATCCGCTGTTTTGATATGAAACAGGAAAAAGTAATACAGTGGGATGATGTGTTTAAAGTAGCGCCTGAGGCTATGTCGGATTTAATGGAAGCGCATTTCAGATTAACAAGAGGCATTAAACCGGACGAACCGTTGAAATCGGTATTGTTTGAAGACAAGATCATACCCAATAAAAATTTCTACATCACACATGCCGGCATTGGGTTTTGGTATGTTCCTTACGAAATTGCTGCATACGTATACGGAGATACGGAGGTTTTCATACCCTATTCCGCTTTACAACCCTTTCTTAAAGAAGATTTTCTAAAAACCTTTGAGTAAAAACCCATTACACGGGCGTTATTTTCTGCACATAAATTATATATGTTTTATTGTAAGTATGAGATGAAAGACATTAATTTGCATTTTAACCGCTGATATGAGAAAAATCCTGCCCCTGTGTGTATTCATCCTGCTTATGCAGGGTGTGTGGGCTCAAAAAATCAGTGGTGTAGTAACCGATGAAAACGGTAAGCCTCAATCCGGTGTCACCATTTCCCTTTTTCAGATATCAGACTCGCTCAAAACCATCAAACTCACCGTTTCTACTGCTTCGGGCAAGTATGAAGTTTACCCTGTACAACCCGGTAAATACTTCCTTCAGCTAAGCAAAATTGGTTTTGCCACACGTCTTACTCCAACGATTACGCTCACAGGACCTGTCTTGGAAGTGCCTACCTTCAAACTGGCTCGGGTGATTCAACAAATAGATCAGGTGGAAATCTATGCTACACGGCCACCGATTGAAATGAAACCTGACAAAATGGTTTTAAATGTGGAAGGCACCATCAATGAAGTTGGAAACGATGCGTTGGAACTGCTTCGTAAATCGCCGGGCGTTTTGCTCGATAAAGATGATAATCTTACCCTGAGTGGTAAAAACGGAGTTTTGGTGTACATAGATGGCAGACAATCACCCCTCACCGGATCCGACTTAACAGAATACCTGCGTTCGCTTCAAAGTGCGCAAATTGATGCCATCGAAATCATTTCGAATCCATCAGCCAAGTACGATGCAGCCGGGAATGCGGGCATTATCAACATCCGCCTGAAAAAAAATAAATCATTCGGTACAAACGGAAGCGTTCAGGCTGGGTGGGGATTGGGGGTGTATCCTAAATATAACAGCGGCATCAGCTTAAACAACCGGAACAAATTGGCCAACCTGTATGGTTCGGTGAATTATTTCAATAATAAAAATTGGCTTCAACTACAATTCGACCGCCAGGTAAGCGATACAATGTTTAACCAATCTTCGGATATAGCTAACCGTAATGAAGGGTTTAATTTCAAAACCGGAGTTGATTTTTATTTAAGCCCTCAACACACATTCGGGGTGATGGTGAACGGAAACACCACGGATGTGCGGATGCAAAACGACAATTTAACGGATATCATTTTTAAACCCGGCACACAACTCACCAAAATACTGAAGGCTTCCAATAATAGTGATAATCAGCGTGACAATTACAATGTAAACCTGAATTACCGTTTTGCCGATACAACCGGAAAAGAGCTCAATGTAGATCTGGATTATGGATTTCATAAATACATCAGCGATCAATATCAACCGAATATTTATACCACTCCGGATGGAATGACTGAATTAAACCGTGTGATATACGAAATGGATGTGAACAACCGAATAGACCTTTTAGCGGTTAAAGCAGATTATGAACAAAATATGTGGAGAGGAAAAGTAACAACCGGGGGAAAATTGGCTTTTATAGATTCTGATAATAATTTTAAGCGATATGATGTACTTCCATCCAATACGCAGTTAGATACCACCCGAAGCAACGGTTTTATTTATAATGAGAGAATATTCGCCTATTATTTGCAATATCAGCGATCGCTGAAAGGCATTTCAATTCAAGGTGGCCTGAGAATGGAACACACCGAAACGAAGGGCAGGTCATTTGCATTTGATCAACAAGGCAATAGTAACGGTCCGCAACAATTATCATTCGAAAGAAACTATACAGATTTTTTTCCCAGTCTTGGTATAACGTTAAATAAAAACCCAAAAAGGGTGTACACGCTTCAATACAGCAGACGAATTGACCGGCCGGCGTATCAAGACTTAAATCCATTTGAGTTTAAAATTGATGAATATACTTTTCAAAAGGGGAATTCGAATCTCAGGCCGCAATACACCAACAGCATCAGCCTGCAGCATACATACAATTACCGGTTGAATGTGTCGCTCAATTACAGTTATGTTTCCAATATGTTTTCTCAATTAGTAGATACGGCTGAAATTTCCAAGAGCTTTATCACCAAGGAGAATCTCGCCAACCAGCATATTGTACAATTCAATATCGCATATCCGTTTCAATATAAAAACTATTCCGTTTACGGAAATGTGAATGCTTTTTACAGCATCAATCAGGCTGATTTTGGACCGGGGCGAGAGATTGAAATAGATGTATTCTCATTCAGTGCTTTTGCACAGCAATCTCTGAAGTTGAAAAGAAACTGGACTTTAGAGATGACCACCTGGTGTACATCTCCATCCATTTGGCAGGGCACTTTTAAATCAAGGGCAATGGGTATGATTGAAGCCGGCTTCTCAAAATCATTATTCAAAAAGCAAGGCAATCTTCGGGTAGTCGTTTCCGATATCTTCAGAACTATGAATTGGAGAGGGGTCAGCAATTTTGCAGGACAGGAATTTATTGCTTCAGGGCAATTCGACAGCCGCCAGCTAAAAGTGAATTTCAGCTGGAAGTTCGGCAATACCGGTGTTCGTTCAGAGCGCCAGCGTAACGTGGGCCTTGAAGAAGAGAATAAAAGGTCTCAATCCACCGATGGAGGTATTGGCCAGTAACTCTTTCATTATCAAGGAATATATATCTATTTATTCCACATTTTTACTGTAGTATATCGGAGTACTCCAAAAATCACACGGTAATTATTAGGATTTGTCGTTTAGCTTTTATTATTTTGCGCTGAATAGTAATTTTACTATCCCTTTCCAATTATCCGCGTAAAATCCTGTTTACCGGAAATCATAACATTTCCTCTTATTCATTTGAATTCCTTTATCCGGGGAATCCGCGTATGTCCACCGACAAACCAATACGTTTCGCATAGCCCTAACTGTTGCCGGAACGCTTCCAATCCAAGCCTGTAGAACATATACACATGAATGCATACACGAATGCTATTCACCATTGCTGTATATAATATTAAGAGTATGAAAACATTGTTACCCTCTTTGCCGAAACATCATTTACGTTATGTGTATTGTTTGTACATGACGATGGTAAGTGTGTTTCTTCTCACTTCAATGTCTGTAATCGGACAAGCCAGTAGTACATATAACACAACGGGTAATCAAACGTTTGTGGTGCCTGCCGGTGTTACTCAAATTACCGTAGAGTGTTGGGGCGGTGGTGGACGAGGTGGTTCACGAACCTCCAATGGTTATGGCGGTGGTGGAGGTGGTGGTGCATACTCCCGCAGTTTGCTTTCGGTTACTCCGGGTAGTACCATAAATCTGCATGTAGGGGCGGGTGCTCCGGCTTCCACTTCAACAACGCCTCCCAACGGAACAGATAGTTGGTTTGGAAGTGCCACCACGGTGATGGCTAAAGGCGGAAACAGTGTATCTAATAATACTACAACCGCAGCTACAGGCGGTTTGGCCAGTGAGGGCTACGGAGATGTTCGTTTCAATGGGGGCA
>JAHBTM010000055.1 GCA_019638635.1 Ferruginibacter sp.
TGGAGGAGGATGACCAATGAAAAATCTATTACAAAAGTTTCTGGAATATGTTCAGATGCATCAGTTGTTTTCACGTTCCAATCATTTATTACTGGCGGTTAGCGGGGGAGTAGATTCCGTGGTACTGGCACATCTGTGTAAATCAGCCGGATATACTTTTAGTCTGGCGCACTGTAATTTCAAATTACGGGGAGCAGACAGTGATGCCGACGAAGCGTTTGTTAGGAACCTTGCGGCGCAACTAGGCGTGGAGTTATGTGTTCAACATTTTGATACGAACTTGACGGCGGTTAATGAAAAAATATCGATACAGGAAGCGGCACGAAAACTCAGGTACAACTGGTTCAGGGAATTGATAGAGTCTGCCACGCATCCCGGACAGCTATTACTCACCGCACACCATGCCAACGACAATGCGGAAACCATTTTGATGCAATTGAGCAAGGGCACGGGTATACGCGGATTAACGGGTATTCCTGCTAAAAATGAGTATATCCGCAGGCCGCTACTGTTTGCTTCACGTAAACACATTGATCAATTTGCCGTTGAAAACGATGTGCACTGGAGGGAAGATGCCTCTAATTACACTGACGATTATACGCGGAATCATTTTCGTTTGCATGTAATTCCTGAGATCGAAAAAGTGTATCCATCCTTCGGGCAGAATATGATGCATAATGTGCAGCGGTTTGAAGAGGCGGAGCAGTTATATGATTATGCGGTGCATAATATCCTGAAGAAACTGTTGGTGTATAAAGACAATGAAATCCACATCCCTGTAGCTAAATGGATCAAACAACCGGCCCCTGCTGCGTTATTGTTTGAAGTGTTGCATCCACTAGGCTTTTCTCCTGATTTGTGTGCTGAAGCCTGTCGATTGAAAGACAGTGATACCGGTAAGTATGTGCAATCCGGTAAATACCGTATCCTGAAAAATAGGGGTTGGTTCATCATTTCGGAATTGGGTAATCAGCAAGACAATCATTTTCTGATAGAGGAGCCAGTCAATAAGATAATCAATTTACCCGGTGCTCAATTGAAGATCACCAAACTAACAACTGTTCCGGATATACGAAATACCGATCCACAGGTGGGATTGTTGCATTTGGATGCGTTGAAATTTCCGTTGTTATGGAGAAAAGTGCAGCCGGGAGATTATTTCTATCCGTTCCAGATGTAGAAGAAAAAGAAAATCAGCAGGTTCTTGATCGATCAAAAAATACCATTGCATCAAAAAGAAAACATTTGGGTATTGGTATCCGGAAATCAGATAGCCTGGGTAGCCGGTTTGCGGATAGACCACCGTTTCCGCATAAAAGAAAACACCCAACAAGTCTTGCGTTGCGAATTACTTTCCGAAAAAACTCGGGTCTGATATCTCTGCAATAATGCCATCAAATAAAGCCGGTTGTTGTATGGCAATCAGGATGAGTGTAAATAGGAGACCATATACAGATCCCCATAAATGTGCATCATGATTCACATTGTCTTGTCCGCGTTTACCCATATACACACAATACACTATAAAGAGGATGGCATAGAGGGTGGCTGATATTTTTATGGCACCGTACAGATAAATAGCACCCCACGGGTCAAATACAATGGCTGCAAACACCACAGCACTCACAGCACCGGAAGCGCCGAGGGCTTTGTAATGGTAATCGTTTTTGTGTTTGAGATAACTGGAAATATCCGATACAATGAGTGCAGTAAAATATAGCAGGAGGTAAGTGAACTGGCCACCTAAACCGTAATAGGTAAAATAAATTTCAATATTCCTTCCGAAGAAGAACAAGGTAAACATATTGAAAAACAGGTGCACAAAATCAGCATGTAAAAATCCGGAAGTAATCATCCGGTAGTATTGACGCTCACGCTTTATGCGATACGGCCATAAAATGGTTTTATCTACAAACACAGCATTGTAAAAGCCCAACAGGGAAATCAGCACATTGACTGCAATGAGCATGATGGTTATGGGATAAGCATTAAAGTCCATTCTGAAATGTTATAGTATGCCCTCAGGCATGGTGATATTTTTCGTTTCTTAAAATGGTACAGGCCCGGTAAATTTGTTCAGACAGAATCAACCGAACCAATTGATGCGGAAAAACCAGGGTTGATAAACTCCATTGAAGATTCGCACGTTGTTTCACTGATTCATCAACGCCATACGCTCCGCCAATTAAAAATACTATGTTTTTGAAAGCTTCATTGGCTCTTTGCTGTAACAAGCCGGCGAGTGCTTCACTGGTGAGCATTTTTCCATTTTCATCCAGTAATACCAGATAATCATTGGCATCCAGTGCCTCCAAAACAGCTGTGGCTTCTTTTTTTTTCAATGCCATGTCTTGCAAAATGCCTGCATTTTTAGGGGGAGTAAACAAGCGCCATTGTATTGGATAATAGTGCATAATTCTACGGGAAAACAATTCGATGCCTTCCTGTACAAACGACTCATGGGCTTTCCCAATGCTCCAACACTGTATTTTCATACGATTGTTTTCTCCGACCCTTTTACGTTGGGTGGATGATTTGCAAATGTACGCAGCGAATGCTTAAAAATCCTGCTTTGTAAATCAATCAGTTACTGGTAAACGGTTGAACTTTGCCTGCACATTGCTTGCAGGTGCCGGAAAAGGAATGTATATTCACATACTCCTTTCCGCAATGTACTCCGTACACTGCATTTTTTCCAATGTTTCTATGTACAGACCCGTGTTGTTTTAGTCCACCTATCCCGTGGTTTACCGATGAATTGTTTAACAAATGAATCGAAACCCATGGAACATATTTACTCTGCACACCAAAAAGAAATCAACGGCGTACCCACGTACTTCATTAAAAAATTTCTTACGTTTCCTGAGCAACCCGGTATGCCCGACATACGGGAGGGCTTTGGCATGCACAGCAATTTTGATATGGCCTGTACGTTGGCTGGAATTGACTGTAACCGGATTAAATCATCCTTACGCGAGCAAGTGGATGTGGTAGTGGAAGGAAAAGTCATTCCACTTCAACCCGAAGGCAGAAGTATACCGATGATTCGATAACTACGGGATGTGTCACTACTGAATCTACCTTCTTTTAAAGAGGCGTGCAATCGTTTTCCCTAAATCGTCGAGCTTTTCCAGTGGTTCGAGCACGGATGGGTTTTTAAGATCCAGTTCTGAATTTTCATCTACGCCGGTTTGCATGGGGTAGATTAGGATAAAGTTGGTTGTTTGGAAATACTTATTCAGGTAATGTGGAATTTTGGTCATGTGATGATGATACGATGGACGGTCTTTCCGGCTCATGATCAAGATCAGATTATCGTTCGAGGATATATCTCTGGAAAGAATCAGAAAATCGTTCCAGTCGTCGAATTGATTTAACACACATTCCACCGGGTGTTTTTTATTTACTTCAGCTATATAGGTCAGTGTTTGTGCTGTGGCATAAAACACCAGTTTAGCGCCTGTATTACGTGAGATGTTCCAAACTTTCACCAGCCAGAATGGAAAGCCGGGTTCTTTTTCAGCGCGTTCCGGAATAACGATGATGTGCCTTTTGATGGTAGATAAAGGTTGACTAGGCTTATAGATTAATGTAGTTGCGTTGCATTTAGTAAGGATGCCCTCCGTTAGGTTTCCCAAAAAATTATCTGAAATCCCTTTCTTTTCGTGTAGACCTAACAGTAAGTCGGTTATTTTATTTTCCTTAATTACACTGCTGATGGCGTTTACAATATTGATGTCGTACCGTATCAGTTCCTGCAAGTGCATATCTGCTGCTGCTGCATTGGAAGAGGCTTTGGACAAGATTTTGGAGGCGCGTTTATCTGCACCGGCATCGTTCACGCTGTTGTCAATTACATTTAGGGCAAATAAGCCTACAGTATTCTTTTTAGATTTCACAATTAGTGCCAGGTCAATCAGTTCTCCGGCTGTTTCGTGGTTGTTTAAAGCCACCAGTATTCTTTCCTGTGTTTTGTCGGCATCTTCCTCCGGGTTAAGTCCTTCGGTTTCAAGTAATGCCAGATTCTGAGCACCCTTTTGCGCCACAAAAGAAGAAATGGTACAGGTTACCAATATCATCAGAATGCTGCCGTTCAACACGCTTTCGTTCAGGAGTCTTTGGGGCTCTATCACATTCCCGAGTGCGGCTGCGGCATCTATTGCAGGCTGATTTAGAATGATGTTGTATCCCACCAGCACCACGGCCAGGGTAGCGGCGGCCTGTGAGTTACTTAAACTGAAAATGAGTCGTCTTTCATCTGCAGAAAACCCCAGTGTTTTTTGAGTAATCCATGCAGCTATATACTTGGAAACAACGGCTACGCTAATCATTATACCGGCAACTTTCAATGTTTCCAAATCTTTAAAGAATACTCGGTAATCAATCAGCATACCTACCCCAATCAAAAAGATAGGGATAAACAAGGCATTGCCCACAAATTCAATCCGGTTCATCAGGGGTGATGTATGAGGGATGAGTTTGTTCAAGGCAAGCCCAACCAGAAACGCTCCAATGATGGCTTCAATGCCTGCAGCTTCTGCCAGGAACGCTCCCAAAAATACCAATGCCAGTACGAATATGTATTGTGAGATTTTATCTTCAAATCTTTTAAAAAACCAGCGTCCGATTAAAGGGAAAACAAACATAATAATACCGGCAAATACCAAAACGGATACGCCTAGTTTTATCCAAAAATCCCTGCCCACCTCACCGGTAGACATACCCACAATCACTGCCAGCACCATCAGGGCAAGCGTGTCAGTAATTACGGTTCCGCCCACGGTAATATTCACCGCACGGTTTTTCACCACGCCATATTTACTGAGTATGGGATACACGATCAGTGTGTGGGAGGCAAACATACTGGCCAGCAGGATAGAAGTCATTAAAGAAAAGTGCAGCACATAATATCCGGCAACAAATCCAATCCCCATAGGAAATAAGAAAGTTAACATTCCGAAATACAAACTCTTCAGGCTGTTCTTTTTAAAATCGGCAATGTCAATTTCCAGTCCTGCCAAAAACATGATATATAACAAACCCACCGTTCCGTAGAGCACAATGCTGCTGTCGCGCAACATCAGGTTAAAGCCATTAGGACCAATCAGCGCCCCTGCAATAATCAATCCGATCAGGTGAGGTATTTTCAGTTTATTGAGGAGGATGGGAGCAAAGAGGATGATGAACAAGATGACTGAAAAAATCAGTACGGGGTTCTTCAGTGGGAAGTTTATTTCAAAAACATGCAATAAGGTCATAAGGGCTATTTAAGATGAGGCATGCTACATTTTAACGATGCCCTGCTATCCCGAAAAATTGAGGTATAATCATTCGGGAAACAGCAACAAAAATACAACCCTTTTACTTAAAATCACTCGGGTAATGGCATACGGCATCTATTTAGGCCGGTAAAGTTGGACGGTATTGCAGTTTTCTACTGTTGATTTTGTGTGGATACAAAATATCAATGGCCGTTTCGTACCCTTCTTCAGCAATTCTTTTCAAACGTTTGCTCTGCTTAATTTTGCGGACAGCCCAAAAAGCCAAAGCCGTGGCTGTAGTAATGGAAATAACGGAGAAGAGTAGAGTAGTAGTTTTCATATACGATTGATTTATGCAAAACTACTTAAACAAATTACCTGCCAGTTTAAGCCATTGTTAAGTTATTTTATGGTTGTGTTAAATCCGTGTTACTGAAAAGTCGTGCCGCGAGTTTTTTATCATGTCCGTACACATCCTTGTTGAAATGGATGGCCAGATCTACATCCACCCAGGCAGTAAAATAAGTGATCATCACAGGGATTGCTTGCGGTAATGTTACCCAGGTTTCTTTACTACCATTCATGGCTTGTTGCATTTTTTCTTCTGTCCATTCCGGTTGATTGCGCAACAGGTATTTTGCCAATTCAAAAGGCTTCTGCAGCCGGATGCAACCATGACTGAATGCACGTTGTTCCCGTTCAAAGAGACTTTTAGAAGGTGTGTCATGAAAGTAGATATTGTAACTGTTCGGGAAGAGGAATTTTACCAGTCCGAGTGAATTACTTTTTCCCGGTTTTTGCCTCACCACCGGAATGCCATTATTATATCCGGTGATTTCCATATTATTTCTGGCGAGATAATTCTTATTTCGTCGCATTGCCGGCACAATTTCATTTCTGGCGATTGACATCGGTACATTCCAGTAAGGGGCGAATACAATGTATTTCAGTTCGTCATTAAAGATTACGGAGTTGTTGGCTACGGTGCCCACGACAATATTCATAGATAGAACCACATTGTTATCTTCGAATACCCTCAAACGGTAGTCGGGTATATTGGCTACAATCAACACATTGCCTTCTGTGGGCGGCAGCCAGCGGGCGCGTTCCATATTAATCAGGATTTGTTCAATGCGCTTTTTCACTGATACGTTCAGTTCACGCACAAGTGCAGCATCTGCTTTCCCATTTTCAAGCATTCCATATCTGGCACGGGCTCTGTTTACGGCATTTTGCAGTGCTTCATCAAATTCGGGTACACTGTCTGCTACGAATGATGTGTCTTCCCATGCCAGCCTTTGTTTCAATTTTAACAGTATGCTATCTTTGTTTCCTTTGGAAAATGTTTTTTGCGATACCGGTAATGTATCCCAACCGCCTTTCTCATCCAGGGCTGCATAGTCTTTCAATTTGCTTTGGAGATTCATGTACACATTGTTTACCGGTTCCCATTGTTCCAGGTTATTTCCTCTGTTGGTAACGAGCGAATCGAGCAGGGCGACCACATCCAGTTTTTTACGAGGAATATGCCATTGCAGGGATTCCGGATCAATGGTTCCGGCATAGGCATATTGAGCGTAAGCGAAGAAGTGGTGGGTCAGTTTTAATTCGGTATTGGCTTGTTCTTCCGGAGTAATCTGATAGGTGCTATCGTTTAGTATCCTCTCCATACTTTGTTCAAACAGCGTATCGCGTAGCAGATTGCTACGGTTAGACGTTATGTAAAAATTTCTAAGGTTCCAGAAAGTGCGGGTTTGCTCAGCCACCCCGTCTTCGGTAAACCAGGCATATTGAAAGTTCCTGCTGATATAAAAATTGAGGATGCGTTGTGCCGTATCCTGCATGAACTGATGCTTTTGAATAAATTGATCAACATACACACTATCGAACACCAGTTGCGTAATAGCCGTTTGGGGTGTGATGGTGCTATCTTGCTGTACAACAAGCTGATTTTGTGAATTGGTGTTTCTGCACTGGATATGGATGAATACGGTCAGTATCAGCAAAAAGGAAGCAAATAATTTTGGCATATAAAATTCAGGTGTTTTGAGTGGGATGCATGTCTATTCCAATGTATATGAATCAGTGGTAAAATACATCTTTTTATCATCTGTGCATGGGGTTACATACTATTTTTAACGTTTATGCGTTTAATATCCAGAGCTAATCTATGAAGCGCATCAAGCCCCGCAGGCAGGCAACTGCTTTCGGGGCTTTGCTATTGTTCCGTGCTTGTAAAATACGTATCTTTGCAAACAGAATATGTTGATGATACACAACGATATAATCCTTCGGGGCAATTACCGTGTATATGGTATTTGTAGCGCGTTCTTGTGTTCGTTCAGGATGTTCTATGCATTTTGTTCAAAGTTATATTTCTTATCTTCCTTTAAAGACTTTGATAAACAGGTAAGGGGCTAATTCCGCCACTTATATACTTTTCCTTTTCAACATTATTTAATTACAAGCTGCGCTTATAGCGGGGCATGTTGTTTTTCAAACTAAAAAATTTTAATACTATGCAACACACACAAACATTAACCGTGTTATCTGAAGATTATAAGAAGATCCTTTCCTGGCTGCGCGATGGTCATTTGTTAAACGCTATGGACAGCCGCCTCATTCACCAATTAAAAGAGGAGCTACAAAAAGCACGTCAGGTAAACCGCGAGGATATGCCTGCAGATGTAGTGCGTTTATACTCTACCGTAACGGTATTGGAGCAGGGAAAGAATAATCCGGTAACATTTACCATTGTACCTCCCGGCCACGCTTCTATCCCGGAGAAAAAAGTTTCATTGCTGGCCCCCATGGCCACGGCATTGTTTGGTTACCGTACCGGCGACCGGGTAGAATGGGAGGTGCCATCCGGCTGGAAAACATTTATCATTCAACAAGTAGTGAACGCCGAATAGGCGTTCCTACCGCTTTTCAGTTACAAAGTGGCTACGGTCGTATGTGCCGGGCTTGGCATGGTTGCCCTCTTTGAAATTTAAATGTATGTAATTGATATTACTGAGTTCCGTTAAATTGTAGGTAACTTCCTGAAGATAATAAAATGGCCCGGTAGAGCCCATTCTGTTGGTGAGGAATCGGCTATCAGCAATTTTTAAATACAAGGTATCGCCTGATAATTTCTCCGTTTCCAGCTTCACTTCCGGATATTGGCCGTTCATCCATTCTATGATAGATGTGTAATTCAGTGAATCTTGTGGAATAGGTCGAACTTTTCTGATTTGAATATTGCCTGAAGAATCCGCATCGGCCGACCAAAAATACTGAGCATCCGTAATGGTCGGTTGATCGCTTTTTACCGCTGATGAATCAACAGGAGTGGGTATGTTCTGTGGTTGATCATTACCCCCACAGGCAGATAAAAAGATAGACACAATGATAACCGGAATATAATTTTTCATACAATCGTTTTATGGTTCTTGAATGGAGAGGGCTTTAAAAAGTTTACTTTTTGAAAGATAACTGTTATACTCCCAAACCTTTTTGCCATCCTGATAGATTTGGAGCAAAGGAATAGCACGCACTTTTAATTGGTTGGAAAGATTTTCGTTTTCGTCTACGTTTATCCGTAATACTTTCACTTTATCTCGGAATTTTAATTCAATTTCTTTCAAATATGGCTCCATTTTTTTACATGGGCCACACCAGGGGGCATAAAAATCTACTAAAACTTTTCCGGAGGAAATGGCTTTGTTGAATTCCTTCCGGCTGAGTTTATCCGTTACCGTGAACAACTCATTAACGGGCAAACCATGTTTTTTCCACCCATTATATCCGTCTTTCAGTTCATACACGTGAGGGTAACCGTTCTGTCGCATCCATTCAACGGCTTCAGCGCTCCTGCCTCCACTTTGGCAGTACACAAAAAGCACTTGTGTGCTATCTAATCGTTGTATGTTTTTTTTGAAGGCCTTGTCATAAAAATCAAAATGGATGGCATTAGGAATAAACCCTTTGCTGTATTCAGCGGGTGTTCTTACATCGATCATTAAGGCATTTTCGGTAGCATTGTAATAATCATAAAAATGCCTCGCCATAAGTAATTGGCCCTGCTGTGCACTTGATGTACTACACACTGAAATAAAAATCCAAGTAATCCATAGGGTTTTCATGCTACTTTAAATAATGTATGAAGTTACACAATATCCATAAACCGGTTTATTTTGCGGTAACTGCTTTTAATCCGATGATAGATGCAATCAGCGTACATAAAAAAAATATCCTCCAGAAATCGGTGGATTCCTTAAAGAAAATCATGCCCAACGTTGCAGTACCCACAGCCCCAATGCCTGTCCATACCGCATAAGCAGTTCCAATGGGGAGTGTTTCAGTAGCTTTAATCAGTAAATACATGCTGATGAACAGGCAAACAGCAAATCCTATATACCAACTTATAGCCTGACCGGCCGGTGCATTTTTGGCTTTACCCAAACAAAAGGCGAAACCTACTTCAAATAACCCGGCAATGATGAGGACTATCCAGTTCATGTTCAGAAGATTTTGACAAAGTTATTATTTTAAAAAGTGAAACAAACCGGGAACAAGATTGTATTCGTATCCGAAAATCACCGCATATGGGATACAAACAATCAGTCCTACAGCAAAAAGGGACTGTTTACCCAAACTTTGTATTTTTGCACACTTACATTTAAAAAGATTCCCAACGGTTGGCTTAAATTATTGTATACATTGACAGAGAAGACATATCCGATTGATAAAATTGTACGGCCGGTACAAAAGTTCATTCAACATGAAAAATCCGGTGGCATCACTTTAGGCATTAGTGTAGTAGTTGCCATGTTTCTGGCGAACTCCATGTGGTCGGAGGAATACTTTCACTTTTTTGAACATAAGCTGGGTTTTGTTTTTGATGGTGTAAAATACCTTGATTACACTTTGCATCATTGGATCAATGATGGCTTGATGTCCATATTCTTTTTTGTAGTAGGCCTTGAACTAAAAAGGGAAATTGTAGGGGGTGAATTATCCAATCCGCGGAAGGCTGTTTTACCAATCGCTGCTGCTCTGGGAGGGATGGTTGTACCTGCATTGATTTATTTTTCTCTCAACCACGAGGGGCCGCAACAAGCCGGGTGGGGTATTCCTATGGCTACAGATATTGCTTTTGCACTGGGGGTGCTCTTTTTATTGGGAAAACGCATTCCACTATCCTTAAAAGTTTTTCTGACCGCATTGGCTATTGTGGATGATTTGGGTGCCGTATTGGTGATTGCACTTTTTTATACCGCAGATATTTCAATCACCAACCTGTTCATAGGTTTAGGATTTGCAGCTGTTATGTATATAGGCAACCGTATGGGAGTGCGTAGCGTAATCTTTTACGCCACCTTTGGTATACTGGGTTTATGGACGTCCTTTTTGTTATCCGGTGTGCATGCAACCATTGCATCGGTGATTGCTGCGTTTACCATTCCGGCAGATGTGCGTATCAAAGAAAACATGTACATCGAGAAGATTCAAAATTTCCTGAATAAGTTCAGGGCCATAGATCCGAATGATAAAATACCTATTCTAACGCATTCTCAGTTACACATTCTGGATGAAATAAAGAATAAAACGGATGCAGCCATACCTCCGTTACAAAAGCTGGAACATGCCATGCATCCGTTCGTAACCTTTGTGGTCATTCCTATTTTTGCTTTGGCGAATGCCGGCGTATCATTGAATATTGATATAGAAAATCTTTTCAGCACAAACATTGCTGTGGGTGTTGCGCTAGGCTTGCTTTTGGGTAAAGTTGTAGGTGTGGTTGGTTTTACGATGTTAATGGTAAAAATGAAAGTAGCGCCGCTGCCTGCCGGTATGAATGTGAAGAATTTGTTCGGATTAGGTTTGGTGGCCTCTATTGGATTTACGATGTCCCTCTTTATCAGTTCGCTCGCGTTTTCCAATCCGGAATTTCATGTGCAGGCCAAAATAGGTATTTTCGCAGCATCCATCATCGGTGGTGTATTAGGTTATTGGGTGCTGAGTGGAAATAAGCCCAAGGGGCGAAGATAAAAAGTTCAACCGCATTACGATGTGTTTAACTCACGTGTACGGTTGAACGATTATGAATCTTTTGTGTTTAAGGGTATCTATCGCTGGGGCTTAGAATGGGGTGTTTTTACACCTAACACATATTCAATTACCTGGATCATGGTTTTTACGTAAACAAATTTCAATCCTTTCAAATAGCTCTGATTGATTTCCTCAACGTCTTTTTGATTTTGTGCTGATAATATCACTTCTTTGATACCGGCTCTCTTTGCAGCGAGCATTTTTTCTTTTATTCCTCCTACGGGCAGTACTTGTCCGCGCAATGTTATTTCTCCGCTCATCGCTACAAAAGGCTTCACTTTTCTATTCATATAAGCACTGGCAAGCGCTGTCATCATTGTAATACCTGCACTCGGTCCATCTTTGGGAACTGCGCCTTCCGGAACATGGATATGTGCAATTTTTGATTGAAACAATTTTTCATCTATGCCCAGTTTTTGTGCATTAGCATTCAACCAGGTTAAAGCGGTGCTGGCACTCTCTTTCATCACATTTCCAAGGTTACCGGTTAGTTTCAGTTCTCCTTTCCCATCTACCAGTTGCGACTCTATGAAAAGTATATCTCCTCCGGTGTACGTCCATGCCAGTCCTACCGCTACTCCTGGAATGCTGGCCATTTTGTAAGTTTCTGATGTGTAACGGGGTTTCTTTAAAATCTTTTCAATATCCGGAGCGGTAAGATTGGCTTTTAATTTTCCTTTCATAACCATCTCCTTTGCTTGAAAGCGCATGATGGCCGCCAGTTGACGATCCAGTTCACGCACTCCGCTTTCGTTGGTATATTCCGCAATCACTTTTTGTATAACGGCATCACTCATCTTGAATGCATTCTTTTTAAGTCCATGCATTTCCATTTCTTTGGGTATGAGGTGCTGCTTGGCAATCTCCACTTTTTCTTCTACCGCATAACCGGTGAGCTCAATAATTTCCAATCTATCTCGCAGGGCCGGTTGTATATTACTGATTGAATTTGCAGTTGCTATAAACAACACTTTGCTCAAATCGTACTCCATCTCCAGGTAATTATCGTAGAAGGAGTTGTTTTGTTCAGGGTCGAGTACTTCGAGCAGGGCAGAAGAGGGGTCGCCTCTGTGGTCACTGCCCACTTTATCAATTTCATCGAGTATCATTACGGGATTGCCGGATTGTGTTTTGCGAATAGACTGTATGATACGCCCCGGCATGGCACCGATATACGTTTTCCTGTGGCCCCGTATTTCACTTTCATCGTGCAATCCACCCAGGCTTAAGCGTACATACTTACGGTTGATGGCGCTTGCTATGCTTTTGCCGAGGCTTGTTTTACCAATTCCGGGCGGGCCTACAAAACACAGAATCGGACTCTTCATGTCTCCCTTTAATTTCAGTACCGCGAGGTATTCAAGGATTCGTTCCTTGATTTTATCCATTCCATAATGGTCTTTATCCAATATTTTCTTGGCCTTTCTTAAATCATATAAATCTTCCGTGTATGTTTCCCAGGGAAGGTCGAGCATTAAATCAAGGTGGTTGAATACTACGGAATAATCGGGTGTAGAAGGATGCATTCTTTCCAAACGTTCAATGCCTTTGTTGAACATATCCTGAGCAGATTTAGGCCATTTTTTTTGCTCGGCCCGTTTCTGCATTTCTTTCACTTCCGCTACATTATCACCACCCAGTTCATCTTTAATGGCTTTTAACTGCTGTTGAAGAAAATACTCACGTTGCTGCTTATCCAGTTCAGCGCGGGTTTTATTGGTTACTTTATTTTTCAGTTCGGCGTATTGCAGCTCGGTTTGCATTAAATTCAGCAACAATTCAGCGCGGGCCTTGATACTATCGGTTTCGAGTAGCTGCTGTTTTTGTTTCAATTCTGCATGCAGGTTGCTGCCTACAAAATGTATCAGGAAAACCGGGTTTTCAATATTTTTGAGGATGATGGCAGCTTCACTGGGGAGGTTGGGTGAAAGACCTACAATTTGTCCGGCCAAATCTTTAATACTACCTATCATGGCTGTGAAATCTGAATCATCTTTAGGCACATCCTCATTGAGCAAAGTGAATTTGGCTTTAAAGTAGGGGTCTTCTTCTGTGATAGATTCAATTTGTATTCTGCGTTTACCCTGAATGATGATGGTGGTTCCTCCATCGGGCATTTTAATCAGTTTAACTATTTTAGCTAACGTGCCTATTTTCTGAAGATCTGTTGGTGTGGGTTCTTCAATGTTACTGTCTTTTTGCGCTACAACCCCTATCAATTTGTCAGCCTTATAGGCATCTGTAACGGCCTTAATACTTTTATCTCTTCCAACGGTAATGGGAATTACCACACCCGGAAAGAGTACCGTATTGCGGAGGGGCAACAAAGGGAGTACTTGGGGAACGTCCTGCAGGTCATCGTTTCCATCTTCATCTTCATTCAATGGAATGATTGGCATAAACTCTAATTCTTCTTCTGACGGATTCATCAAATATTTATTAATCATAATCTTTATTAGCGTAAGTCAATTTGTCAAATTTAACTGTAATTCAATGAATAAACAGTTCCATCCCTAATTGTCAACTATGATGCCATAAAAATTTTTGACAGTGTACTTTGCGTGTCAGCACGTACTTTTGCTACAAATGGATATCCCACTGCTGGAAGAAGAATTAAGCATTTTAAAAAGCATTGCAGCGGCCGGCAAGGCATTGAACACACGGGTGTATCTTATTGGTGGTTTTGTACGCGACAAAATCATGCAGCGCCCCACCAAGGATATGGACATTGTATGTTTGGGTGATGGAATCGCCCTGGCACATCAGGTGGCAAAACAACACGGAGATGTGCCGGTAAACTTTTTTAAAAACTTTGGTACTGCACAATTGTATATTGGAGAAGTGCAGATTGAGTTTGTGGGTGCCAGAAAAGAGAGTTACCAAAGGAACAGTCGTAAACCCGAAGTTACTCCCGGCACCTTAGTGGATGATCAGCACCGGAGAGATTTTACCATCAATGCCATGGCTATTGGTTTAAATCCCGATGATTTTGGTACCTGTATAGATCCATTTAAAGGTAAAGAGGACATCCTCCAAAGAAGATTGGTTACACCCCTTGATCCCGACACCACCTTCAGTGACGATCCCTTACGAATGATGCGTGCCATCCGCTTTGCCGCACAACTTCATTTTAATATTGATCCGGTAACATTTGAAGCCATCCAACGCAACGCCCAAAGAATTAAAATTGTCAGTGGTGAAAGAATCGCGGATGAACTAAATAAAATGTTATTATCCAACAAACCCTCAGTCGGCTTTCATCTGTTATATGAATCCGGGCTATTGAATATCATTTTTCCTCAAATGGTTGATTTGGCCGGCGCAGAGTACATCGACGGAAAAGGGCATAAGGATAATTTTTACCACACCCTGGAAGTGTTGGATAACATTTCCCGCAATACCGATGATGTTTGGCTTCGCTGGGCAGCCGTGTTGCACGATATTGGCAAACCACCTACAAAAAAATTTGAAGAAGGTATAGGGTTTACTTTTCACGGACATGAAGTTGTGGGCGGGCGCATGGTGCCTAAGATTTTCCATCAATTGAAATTACCTCAAAATGAAAAAATGAAGTTTGTGAGAAAGATGGTTGAGTTGCATTTGAGGCCCATCAGTTTGAGTAAGGAGAACATAACGGATTCCGCTATACGAAGATTATTATATGATGCCGGAGACGACCTGGAGGCTCTGATGATGTTATGCGAGGCGGATATCACTTCTAAAAACAAACAAAAAGTAAAACGGTATCTGGAAAACTTCAAACTCGTTCGGGAACGATGTGCGGAAGTGGAAGCGAAAGACCATATCCGAAACTGGCAACCTCCGGTTACCGGCGAAATGATCATGCAGCAATTTAACCTGCCACCGGGCCCCAGGGTAGGAATCGTGAAAAATGCAATACGTGATGCGATACTGGACGGGAAAATACCGAACACGTATGAAGCCGCATTAGAATACATGCACGAAAAAGCCAAAGAACTCGGCATAGGCTGAGTAGCCTTGGTTAAAATTCATTAATTTTGAATATGACTACTTTAAAATTCCGGGTATTTTGGGAAGAAGATGATACCATTTACCGCGATATTTCCATTTTGCCGAATCAAACCTTTCTGGAATTGTTCAAATGTATTTTGAGCAGTTATGGGTTTGATGATAAACATAAGGCCACTTTTTACAGAAGCAACGACAATTGGCAGCGTGGCCGGGAAATATCCCTGGAAAAGTATGATAAAGAGTATAAGGTTGAACCCTTACTGATGCAGGATGTACTCATCAGCAGTGAAATTAAAGACCCTAATCAAAAGTTTATTCTCGAGTATGAT
>JAHBTM010000056.1 GCA_019638635.1 Ferruginibacter sp.
ATACACACACCGCTGTAGCTCAACAAGTGATTCGACAGGAAACCTGTACCGATGCTGAACTCGATCATGCAGCAGATAGTATCCGATTAAAGCTGGAAGCAGATGGATTTATCCAGGTAAAATTTTCTACCATGAAGATGGAGAGCGGATATGAAATGCCAGTGATTGTACCATTAACAGAAGGATCGTGGTACCATATCGTTTTCATCGGCACCCCTTCATCCCGATTGTATGAGTTGCGAATGTACGACTGGCAGGAAGTGCAGGTTGTGTATGAAAAACAACTGGCCACCGATGAAAAAGGCAACATCATATCCTTTTCCTATATCCCCAAAGCAAGCGAATACCATATGATTAAGCCGGTGCAACTAAATAAAAAAATCAAAAAAGGTTTGTGCGGATACATGATGCTTTTTAGAAAAGTAAAATAACACGCACCCATTTTCATTCATCTACACACGTTAGTGCTGATAAACTATATCCTGCCCAGTGGAGGTTAAGATGATATCGAACATAAATCATTTTACAACTTGTAATAAATATTCTAGTAAGTAATGCTATTTTTCAGAAGAGGAATACTAATGAACATCATAACTACGATATAAAATCGATGCCCCATCATCGGGCTGTGACACTTATCCGATCCTCGTGAAATCCTTCTTGGTCTTGCATTGGCTGCATCTACACCATACATGGTTTTACATGGTTTGCCTGAATTAACCATACGCTCTTCCACATCGTATGTACATCATCCACCCTTTCATGTGTATTTGAGCAGACTTGTTGAAGCTAAATTTTGTTATGTTTGAATTTTCTTCTGTTTAGTTACACACATTTATATATTATTTTTTGTGGATAAGAGGTGGAAGGAACAACATAATCTATTATTTATCAGTATTTTAAGTTGATATAATAGCCAATTTCTAAAATGTTAAATATTTCTAATTGTTTTAATTCTGTTTTTTTGTTTAAGTTTTTCCTATTTTTGTTAAACAAATAAATTAAACGTAAAACAATTTTGTATGAAAAAGGTAAAACAATTCAGTAAGTTATTATTGCCGGTTTTGGCATTGGGATTTTTCACATCGTGCAGTGATGATGATGACAACCCTCCGGCAACGGCTAAGGTTTCTGTAACGCATGCCTCTCCGGGTTCTCCGGCAGTAGACATCTACGTTGATGGCACCAAGGTTACTGCCACGCAATTGAGCTATTCAAACACCAGTGGTACCGCTGGCAATCCGTACTTAACAGTAAATGCAGGTACTCGTAACATTAAAGTATCTCCTAATGGCACGTTGAACGTAATCGACGCCAATGTGAACTTCATGGCAAACAACTCATATAGTGTATTTGCATATGATGTATTAGGTAGCGGAACTACTTTAAGGGCCCTGGTATTGGGTGATGATTTAACAGCCCCTGCGGCAGGTAAGGCACACATCCGTTTCCTGCACTTGTCTCCTGATGCTCACAATGTGGACATCGAACTGGCGAGAACCGGTGCTTCTTCTATCAACCTGACAAATATTCCTTACGTAGGACCTACTCCGGCAGCAAACCTGAACGTGTTTACTCCGGTTGATGCAGGTGACTATACAGTCAGTGTACGTGCTGCAGGTACTTCTCCGGTTGTACTCTCTGCACCGCTTACATTCACTGCCGGTAAAATTTATACTATTTATGCAAGAGGCTTATTAGCCAATATTGGCACAGCCAATGGTTTGGATGCCAGTGTAATACTGCACAACTAAGTTTTTTTGGGATTTCATAATTGAAGGTGGTCAGTTTAATCCGTGCCTTTTTCTTACCCGTTCTACAAAAGGGGATGTTTTTACATCCTCTTTTTTCATTTACCAAGTGTGTAAAATGCATGAGAGTTTAAAAAAGCATTACTAAGGGTATTCGTTCCCCTTCATAGTGTATGCTTTGCCGGTAGTTATTGAACACAGGGTTGATCGCTACACTTTTATCGCTTTGCGGAAATCTGTTCTGCCTGAATCTGAAAGAAATCTCTAAGTGTGCGGGTGAGGTGCATTTCAAATGTACTCCTAATTGTTTTCACCTATTTGTATTTCAACTCTCCGGGTATAACGGGTTTTCGATATAGTTCGATGCTGTTACCATTATCCAAAAAAGCACCCATACTCATCTTCATCTACCAAATCGAAGAACTCATTAATATACTTTACGACAGGCACTGGCATATAGCCGTGCCATTTCATATCCGCACGCTTCCAATATACTTTCCAATAGCGTTCGGTTTGAACGTACGTCGTTTTGGCTATCGGCTTCTCCATCCGTTCATCGGGATTATGCCAAGCTGGACGAATTTCGTAAATGAACACCGATTGCTTTTCTACACGAAAAGCCAAATCCAGTTCATGCCTGATTTCCTCAGGCGGCCTGCACTTTTCCAAAAATGCATTTCCAGCCTTTTTTATTTCCTGTAGTTGAATATCGTTTAATGCCATGCGAATCAATTTTTAATATCCCTTGAATCCTATACCCATTGAACAAATGAATGATTGGCTTTTTCATTTCAACCAACATCCACATTTTTTTCCAGGCACATTCCTACGTTCGGATATTTTATTTTAAACATTTTTGAAATCCGGCCAGTTGTTGCCGTGGTATAGTAACCGGTTACAATGCTCCATTGAAACAAACTGTAGGCAACCCGGTTGTACTACATTCCATTTTCCCCGGGTGTCCATTGATGTTGTTTACACCTTCATTCAACCGGGCAGCTAAAATACCTTTTTATACTTTGATACTCACGAATTACAGGATAAAAAATATTTTCAAATTCTTCATCTTGTATATGAATACGCATAAAAAACAGTACTACTGCTGGGCAAAGCATCAGATAGTATTCGAAAAAGTATATTGTACGCTGTACCTGCGGGAATATCCCGGTAAAAAGGATGCTCCTTATTTATTAAGGAGCATCACTTTAAACTTTTATGACCTGTGCAGTTATTGTGCCAGCGAAATTCGAACCTGCACCCCCGCCCTCGTATTGATGGTAGGTGCGCTGGATGATATGTACGGCGTTACACGGCGCTGATCGAAATACAATTTAATGTTGATACGGTTGTTGAGGAAATAATCTATTGTAGGACTAATCGTAATTTCCTTGCTTCCTCCGGTAGCAAAGTTGTTGTCCTGATCTAAACGGCTGTTGGCATTCACGTTGTCGCGTATACGAAAATCGATTCTAAAATTAATTTCATTATCCAGCTTACCCTTACCATCCTTATCCAGGAACTTAGGCAATTTTAATCCTCCCAATAATTTCAAACCACGCTTACGGAATCCGCCACCAATGACAAATTCTGTTGAACGTACTTCACTCAACTGGTAATCATATAAGCTTAAACTTAACTGACGTGATTTTGAATATTCAAAACGCAATTGCAATTGATTCTTCGTCATGAAATCAAATCCAATTAATGGGGAGAACTGCTCTTGTATGGTTACATTCGGCACCAGGAAATACGGCACAAAGTTTCCGGATACCGTATCGATAAACGATGGATAGCCAAATTGAGAAACATCCTGATACAGCAGTGCAGAAGTAAACCCGTTCATACTCAAATTACCGGTGTACCCGTGCGTAATGTTGAACGAATTGAAAATTTTCTCAATGGGTTTAATGCGCGTTAAACCGCTGAAATCCAGTTTCCAATTGGGTTTGGGGAGAATAGCACGGAAAGGATTGGATCGGATATTCGGGTTGCTTTGTTTAATCAACCCCACTTTGTTCGGATCCTGACCGGTATAGGCTGCAATGAATGACGGAATCAATACATCCACCGCATACTTACCGTATCCTACATAATATCCATCCGGATTCACGGTACCGCCCGTGTATGGATTTAATTGGCCAAGCCTTTGCGATAAAATAATCCGATTATCCTGAAATGTTTTAAATGTTTCCGATACCCGGTTCGGATCAAACTTTCCAAACAGTGTTTTGAATGCAATGTAACTCACATCGAATCCACCACCGGCATAGGGGTTCAGGTGCATGAATTTACGATCGGTGCCACCCGACGTATCAATATAACGGAAGGTTTCACTGTAATTTTTAGTAAATGTTTTATTCAGGTTAACCGTTATCATTAAATCGCGTACCGGTTCTATTTGAGCAGACAACGTAATGCGCTGATCAAAGTTCTGCTGGAACATCGAGTTGAAATTGGTATCCAGCGTAATCACGCCCTGCCGTGCCTTTCGGTTTAACCAGTTGGTATCAGGCTGATATCCCATTACAAAATCGAATCCGGGTTGCATGCTGCTAAAGTTCATGCCGATGTGTTTGGTGCTGTCCATATATCCCGGCAACCTCGTATTACCGGTTTCAGCAATAGTAAAATTGGCCTGCTTCACACTGGTGAGGAGCTTGCCCAGAATTTTTTGTCCGGTACCTACATAAGGCTTCGCCGTTTTATCTACAATGCGTTTGGTACGCACCACGCGTTTCCCGTTTTTAAGGGTGATGGAATCTTTCACCTTCGTTACACGGTTGCGCCATTTATCCCGGTCTTCAATATTCGAAGGTGCATCGAGCTGTTGAATCCATTTCGATTTCTGATACAGTCTTGTAAAGTCGAGTTGAACGGTAGCCTCTCTTTGCTGGCCATTCTCGAGGAAGTTCCCCAACTCTACTGCCAAACGGCTTGCTCCTATCCATCGGTAACTTGCCTGATACTTCAGGTTGATGGTTGTCCAGTCGAGCAGTGGGATTTTCTGCGTAGGCAGGGTGTACGAAAGATTTACGGTTTGATTGAACAAGGTATTCCTTCCTCCTTTAAATAAATTATCACGAATGGTATCCCTTTTCTCTTTGGTATCGATTCGCCCGTTGGGCTCATCAATGCGCGAGTTGTTGGTAGCCATATAGTCCATCGTGATAGATCGCGTGAAATTCCATCGTACAATATAATCTCGCTGGAAGGTGAAATACTTATCATACGTTTCCGGTATTTCATATTTGGAGGCACCAATGCTGCGCGGCCGAATAGCACCAAACTGTCTGCTTAAATCGGCACGGAAACTCAATTGCGACGGTACATAATTGAAGTTAAAATCCTTGATTACATCCAACCATTTGGTCTTGGTATTTTTGAGCATCTTTTTAAAAGGCTCAATATACTTGGGTTGCGGCGCAAAATTATACCCCAACGCCCCCCGGTGACGCGTGACCTCATTTCGTTCAATCAACGGATTATGGCTCTCTGTTTTGATGTAGGAATAGCTAACATCAATATTTTCAATATCATAAATCTTCGGTGCCTTCCCGTTCGTTTTGTTCTTTTTTACATTGGTAAAATTCAATGTTTTAATAGATACAAAATCAACGGCTGCATCCCGAATGGAATCCCGTTCGGCACGGGTTGCATTCCGTAGTTTATCTTTTAATCGAATATCCAGATCATACGGGTCATACTCCGGTGTACTGACTGATTGTGAATAACTGGCGAACACCGGAATAGACATACCCACTTTCTTTGGAATGAGTTTACCCAATTCAAGATTAGCGGCAATATCAAACTGGAAGAAATCATCGCGATAGCGTTCATTGATACGTTGTTCAAGGGTTCCAAAACCATGGCTATGCGCATTGGCTGATAATGATAACGTTCCCAGATCTGCCAGGTTTACATCCACCCTCGCAAGTGCTGCCCAGCCGCCGGTTTCGTCGATTGAAGACAAACGGAGTTCATTCACCCACATCTCACCGCAGGCCGATACCAGATTGGTATTCTCCACTCCAATCAATATGCCCCTGATCTCCGCCAGGTTTGGATTCCCCATTACCGAGTACACGTGACCGTTAGCTTGTAGCTGACGGAATATTTGTACCAGGGATGTTTGTGATAAATTTCTGGCCTGCTTCAGTTTAGTGAGGATATTCAAATCTACTTCCAGAGAGTTAGCCGGGTTCCACAACGTGTCGTTATAAATATTAGAATCAGGATTCAGGTTGCCGGCAGTGAGTGGTGTTGGAATCAACGGAATTCGGATTTCATAATAATTATTCACGAAATCGGTTCCTAAACGAATGATAGCAGTGAGGTCGCGGTCGTTAAACTGCACCGGAGCCTTATCCGCATTTTCCAGGTGGATGTACATGGAGAGTTTCTTAAACTGCCGGAGGTCTCTGTTCGCAAAAGTCTGGAACACGGCCTTTACATCTTCCTTGGGTAAATTACAGAACTGTAACGTCATGGCCTGTTCGTTCAACAGCAAATTCACGCCGTTGTTGCTGAGGGTTTGCACACGCTGAATTTCTCTGGGTGTACGATATGGCAACGGTACCCGTCGGTCATTCTCTTCAATATTTACCGCACCTACATTCAACTGGGATGTACTGGCCGGAGTGTATAAGCCGGTAGAATCAACACTGTATTGAAACTTACGCCAGATGTTCCGGGCCAATTGCAACTGACCAAAACGAAGCACCACACTGTCTTCGAAATCTGTCATGTACATACGTATGAAACGAATGGATTTGAAATCAGGAATATTGCCCACCTTTCTGTTGTAACTACCAATAGGGATACGGAACTGATACCAGGTTTCGGTGCGTTGTGTACCGTTTTGCAAGTTCACCGTTACCTGCTTTTTATCTACGATGAAATTATTACCAATCTCCATTACGGCAGAAGTTGATGGTTGAAGATCCATCACATACTGAAAATACTCTTCTGTTTCATTGAGTGTATTATCCCGATTCAGTTCTTCCGAATCAGGATACAGAGTTGCCGCAGTGGAAAATTGTCCTCCATCATTGATGGGTGAATTCCCTTGTTGGTTATTAAAGTTCTTATAACGCTCAAGGATACCTGAAATAGATGAGAACTGACTGTTTCTGTAATGAATATAATTATCAGAGGAAGGGTCGCTGATTGCCTGCTGATACAATATTGAACCGGAACCAAAGTTGGTTAACAGTTCATCGAGGTATTGCTGACGCAAAACGGCTTCTCCCTCATCATCCAGTCCGTCGAATCCAAGATCCTGAAACACCCTGTCTGCCGGAAGGTTGCTGAACGCATTGGTTACCTGAATAGGATTGCGTGGCACCTTGCCCCACACCGTAGTATCCATTGGTGCCGGCGCATTGGGTGTGGCCAGTCCGTTTTCATAAAACCTCCTTCCATCTTTCAATACATCTTCAGAAATATTACCCAGGTTAAAATACAATTTACCACCGGAGGAAGATGGATTCAGGATAAAAGGATCCTGCACCCACCCTTCAATGAATTCAATGTTGCCGGTTTCAAAATCGGGTTGATCAATGCTGCGCATCAATCCTCCAAAATTTTCACGCGGATTCAGGAATTTGCCATCTGCCCCTATGCGTGCGGGTGAGGTTTCAAAATTATACGGACCCCGTTCAGATGGATAGTATGCCAGATCAAAAGTAACCAGCTGGCTTTCACCAAAACCTGTGGTACGTTGCGGGAAAATTTCTTTTTGATATACGGGTCGCGTGCGTGGATCACTCACCAGATTAGGATCTGATATGGGGTTGTTGTTGGAGTTGATTTGCTGCAATACCTGTTCAATTTGATACCAGGCGAGCTTAGCGCGTTTCTTTCCGTAATCCAGGTTGTTGGTGAGGTTGGCTTCCGGGAAAAGTTCAAACCCATTGGCATCAGTTGCACCGGAAGGTACAGAGGCCATTGCCCAGCTGATGGGCGGGAAACGCAAGTCAATTCCAGATTTGCTACCCTCGAAGTCATCAATATACACCAGCCCTTCACTTCCTCGGCCAATTTGAGGCGCGTGTCCGGGTTTCAGATAAGCCCCTTCTGCATACACATTCACACTGGAGGGTGCGGTGGTGCTGTACACCGGAAGTTTATCGAGTATCTTGGTTAATCGCGGTAAGTCTTTTCGGTAATTCATATCCAATCCGTACATGGTATTACGAATCGGATCTTCATTCAGGTTTACCTTGGTAAAGAACGGACGTTCACTCAACCGCACAATGGTACCACCGAAAGATAATTGCTCATTGGCTTTGTTTTTAGCCATATAATCTAACCTCAAACCGAGATAAGACCTTTGCTGCAACCCAAAGCTGGCGTTATTTTCAAAATTCACCTGCACCGGTAAACCTGCGGTGAGGATTGCCTGGTTGGTAATTTTAATTGTTCCCAGATCGTAATTGATATCATAGTCTACCCCTTCCTGTAAGGTTCTACCTCCGGCTAATACGGTTACTGAACCTACCGGTATATTGTACCCGATACTGATATCGGCACTGCCCGATGTTTTAGCCGTTCCTTTCAGCACAAAACGATTGAGGTTGGGATATTGCTGGGCCACAGCTTTGATAGAATCATACAAGGCATAAAACAATGTATCTTTTACTTCCGGTGGCGGAGGAGAAGCGAGGTATATCTGATTGGCCAGGTCGCGCCCGAATGGTTCCAGCACCGGGAACATCACGCGGCTGTATTCAGAAAGCACCGTGAATCCTTCCACATAATCAAAGACACCATCGGGTTGCGGATCCAACTGAGAGTTTAAACGATCCAGATTCAGTAGAGAAATAATGGGTGCCCCCAGATTATTATCGCCGTAAGGCACATAGCGCTTATCTCCTAAACCGGGCTCCTGATATAACACATCCAGTTTAAAATCTACCGGTGTTAACATCCCATACCCTACTGAATACACATTCTTCATCATCCAGTGCCAGATCGGTAACGTTGGACGTTGAGAGGTGGCCTTCAATAATTTGAGGAACAATACTTTCTGAGTAGCTGAGGCACTATCTGGCGGAACGTCCTGTGAAAACTCCCCTACCTGATACACTCTTCCGTTGAAGGAGTATTGATAGGCTACAGCGAGCACTTCATCTGTTTGCAATGGCTGGCTTAAAGATAATGTACCAATTTGCCGGTTGTAGATATACTGAGTGGAATCGAGTTTACGGGCAAAGGTTTTTTCAAAATCCTGCACCGGACTCAATCCGATGTTTCTGAGGTTGTTGAACACAAGGGCCGGATTGCGCGCATCGGGTTGTCCTAACACTTTACTGTATAAATCATTGGTACCGTTTGAAGGTGCCTGAATACCGGTAAGTACATTGATGGTAGGAGGAGGCAGGTAGGGTTCAAACTCACCCAAATCCATTAAACCCACCACGTCGCGCGTTTCGGTAGTTGTACCCATGCGGTTGGTAACCCACACTTCCAAGCGAAGAATTTGAAACGGACTGGTAATGGCCGGAAGGTTTCGCATCAACTGGTTGTAGTTGTCTCTGAAATATTCTCCCAACAGAAAGTGACGGTTCTCTTCATACTCGTCGGCCTTCACTTCAAAAGGTTGCGCAGCAGCACCGCCCTCAAGGTTTACCTGCTGGCGTTGAGATCGCTGATTGGCCAACACGGTGGTGATGTACAATTTCCCGAATTGTAGTTGAGTTTTCAAACCAAACAATTGTTGTGCGCCCGGAATCAAGGTTCCGCGTGCAGGAAAACTCACGTTACCGGCTTCGAAACGTTTCAGGATTTCATCATCGGCACCGGTATAATCCAGTTTCAATTGATTATCGAGATCGAAATTGGCCAGTGTATTGTAATTGATGGGAAACTTCAGTTTGTCGCCAATGTTGGCGTTCACATTCATCTGGGCATTCATGTTGAAATCAAGGCCACCGTTATTTCGTGCACGTTCCGGTAAGGTAGGATTGTTGATTTTCTGACCCTGATACCCTGCGGTGATATCTACATTTCCCTGCGGATTGATTTCAATTTTACCGGTACCAAAAAGGCGGTTGAAGAATCGGTCAGACAATGAAATTTTGGGTTTCACATATTTGCCACGGTTCAGGATGCTGGTAATGTTGGCGCGCTGGCGAAAATATTCATCTTCTGCCTGACGGTTACGCATATCCCAGAATTCTTCAAATGTGTATGTAGTAGGAACGCGGTAATACCGATTGCCGATTTTTTCGTAGATAATGTAACGTCGTGTGGAGGGATCGTAAACTACAGAATCGGTGATATTGGAAGGTTTGCTCAGGCTGATGCCACTGTTGCCGGCCGACATAAAATCGCCGCGATGATCATTGATGGGATACGGCAACCCACCGGTACCTACAGGTACGGTATCCTGTTGATTTGCAGTGAGGTTCGAAACAGATGCAGATGCCCCGGACGAAAACAACAAAGCCAATAAAATAACCAATAACACTTTGGGGAAAGTGCTATTCGTCAACCTTCTTATAAGCAACATCCAGTAAAATAATTAGGGTAGTATTTTCGTCAAATGGCTTTCAATGCTTTTTTAATCAAATCCTCCAATTGGTTTATGTGTGGTTCCTGCTTGATGACTTTTTGTATGGCCTGCTCAGCCATGTTTTTGGCAATCCCCAACGCCGTAAGTGCTTGAACAGCATCATGTTGTTGAGTATTTACCACCGTTAATTCCTGTCCGGCGCTCCCGGTTGACCACTTCGCTACTTTATCTTTCAACTCCAATACCAACCGCTCGGCTGTCTTCTTTCCTATTCCTTTAACGCTTTCCAGCAGCTTTACATTGCCCTGTTGGATAGCTTTTACCACTTCTTCAGGGCGAATATAAGACAACATCATACGTGCGGTAGCTGCACCAACCCCCGAAACGCTGATTAATTGCAGAAAAATCTCCTTTTCTGCGGGATCAGCAAAGCCGAAAAGTACATTCCCGTCTTCCTTTACCTGCAACCAGGTATAGATTTTTCCGGATGATTTATCCTGAATGGACGCATATGTGTGTAGGCTGATATTCACCTCAAACCCGATACCATTGATGTCGATATGAATCAAGGCAGGGCTTTTAAACGTAAATGGTCCATTAAGGTAAGCGTACATAATTCACCCGAATGGACGAAAATAAGTATATTTTCAGTGACTACATAACGAAAATAGGAACAATCCGTTTTTATACTAATTTTACTACTCATAGAAGGATACAGATAAACAACAGATTATGTCAAAAATTTCAGCCGCCATTACCTGTGTGGGCGGATATGTTCCGGAATACAGGCTTACCAACAGCATTCTGGAAACTATGGTAGACACGAATGATGAGTGGATCAGAACACGTACAGGTATCAGTGAACGAAGGATTTTAAAAGGAGAAGGATTAGGCAGCAGCGATATGGGCGTGGAAGCCGTAAAAGATATTTTCCGCAAAAGCAACGTAAAGCCTGAAGAAATTGAATGCCTGATTTGTGCCACGGTAACTCCCGACATGATGTTTCCGGCTACAGCCAATATTATTTGTGACAAGGCCGGCATTCCCAATGCGTTTAGCTATGATATTGAAGCCGCCTGCTCCGGGTTTTTGTATGCCCTCACTACCGGTGCTGCCCTGATAGAAAGTGGCCGTTATAAAAAGGTAATTGTGGTTGGGGTAGATAAAATGAGCAGCATTATTGATTATACCGATCGTGCCACCTGTATTATTTTCGGAGACGGTGCCGGTGCCCTCTTACTGGAAGCCAATGATGAAGGATATGGGATTCAAGACAGTTTATTAAAATCAGATGGCAGCGGAAGAAAATACCTGCATATGAAAGCAGGAGGATCGGTAAAACCCGCCACAGCTGAAACGGTGGCCGCCAAAGAACATTTTGTATATCAGGAAGGACAGGCCGTGTTTAAGTTTGCGGTTAAAGGTATGGCTGATGTGAGTTTTGAACTGATGCAACGCAACAACCTCACCGCCGACGATATTGCCTGGCTGGTACCGCACCAGGCCAACCTGCGCATTATTGAAGCCACGGCCAACCGCATGAATCTGCCAAACGAAAAAGTGATGATCAATATACAGAAGTATGGTAATACCACGGGAGGCACACTGCCCTTGTGTTTATGGGATTGGGAAAAACAGTTGAAGAAAGGCGATAACCTCATCCTGGCTGCTTTTGGAGGTGGGTTTACCTGGGGAGCCACCTGGATAAAATGGGCATATAACGGTTAAGCATACACGTACCTTATATTTATACCGATGAAAAATGTATTTTTTATCCTACTGTTGATGTGTGTTGCCCATACAACCAAAGGGCAATTCAACCGACACATCATCTATTTTACTAACAAAGGGTTCAATCAGCATAGCCTCAGTCAGCCTCTTACCTTTTTATCGCAGCGGGCAATGGATCGGCGCACCCGTTATAACATCGCACTCGACAGTACTGATTTGCCAATCACCCAGGATTATTTAAATGCGGTGGCCACGGTAAGCAATGTAACCGTATTGGGTTGGAGTAAGTGGTTGAATGCTGTAGCCATCAGAACCACTGATCCGGCTGCATTAACAACCATTGAAGCCATGCCATTCGTGCGCTCGGTAGCTCCCGTAGCCTCCAGGCCTGAAGCCACACCTCCGGTACGAGATAAATTTATTGAAAGCACACTCCTACCCGCTCCACTTGTAACTGCCGGCAGAACCACGGGAGTTCAAAATGATTTTTTCGATTATGGTAGTTGGGGCGGCATGGTGCAACTCCACCGCGGCGCATTCCTGCATAATTATGGTTTTCGCGGGCAATCCATACAAATGGCGTTTATGGATGCGGGTTATTTCAAATACCTCGACATTCCCACTTTCGACAGTGCCAGATTAAATAACCGGATCCTTGAAACTTGGGATTTTGTAAAAAAGGAAACTTCCGTGAATGAAGATCATGTGCATGGAATGCAATGCCTCAGCACCGTTGCCGCATATATGCCCGGGGTGTTTGTGGGTACCGCACCGGAAGCATCATTTTATCTCTATCGTACTGAAGAAGCCTCCACAGAATATCCCATTGAATTATTGTATCTCGCGGCGGGATATGAACGAGCCGATAGTGCAGGGGCTGATGTTACATCTACTTCCTTAGGCTATTCAAGGTACGACCATCCATCTTTTGATCATACCTATGCTGATATGGATGGCAACACCACCATTGGAGCCATTGCAGCTGATATGGGTGCTAAAAAAGGGATGCTGATGGTGGTTGCGGCGGGGAATGAGGGCAATGGCAGCTGGAGATTTATTACCACTCCTGCCGATGCAGATAGCGTGCTAAGTGTGGGCGCGGTAAGTGCCGACGGCCAAACAGCCGGATTCAGTTCGTATGGTCCCAGCAGCGATGGCCAGATAAAACCAACTGTATCAGCCGTTGGCTGGGGAGCGGCTGTGGCAAGTCATATTACAGGAGAACCCTATCCTTCAAACGGCACTTCATTTGCCTGTCCGAATTTAGCAGGCATCGCCTCTTGTTTATGGCAGGCCTTTCCGGAAGTAAATAATATGGAGCTGATTGAAACCCTGAAAAAATCGGCGCATCAGTATACGGCTCCAGACGATCGCCAGGGATACGGCATACCCGATGTGCAAAAAGCCTTTGTACAATTGCAACAACAGTTTTATACCGGACAATACAACCTCAGCGGCTGTTACACCCAAATGCAGTTGCAGTTTAAACAAGGTGATGGAATGGATGTGATGATTGAACGCCAGGCACCGGGAGAATCCGTTTTTTCTGTGGTTCAAACGATTCCGGGCAATGGTTCCTTTGCTATGCAACAATTATCGCTGCAAGATGATGTTCGCCAGTTACCTGAAGGCGATATCCGCTACCGCATCCTGATGCAAATGGGAAGCGATACTACTTTTGTATTTGATTCCTTTACAGTGCAACACATTCTCTCCTGTTCAGTTACTGCAAATGAAGTGCAGGTATACCCAAATCCATTTGAAAATGATATACACATCAGGTTGGCATTGATGGAAAATACACGGGTACGTGTAGTGTTGGTGAATGCACTCGGACAAATTATATTGAAACAGGAAAAAACCCTGGGGCCCGGACGCATCCTGCACACCCTGCCGGTGCAAGCCTTGCCTAAAGGAACGTACTACCTGAACATTTACCTGAACAATAAAAAAATGTACAGCAAACCTGTATTAAAGTAGTTTTTCCCATACGGCAGCGAATAATGTGTCGGCCCGCATGTCATACCCCTTGAAGTATTGCGCCTGTAACAGTTTTGCCTGGTTGAGTTGTGATATATAATGAACCAACGCTTCGTTTTCCGCTGTAAATACGGAACAGGTGATGTACACCAGGTACCCACCCGGCTTAAGTTGTGGCCATATATTTTGCACCATCTGTTGTTGTTTGTGCTGATACGCCTCTATATCTTTCTCTTTGAAAAAATACAGTTGCTCCGGTGTTCTGGACCATGTACCACTACCCGTACAAGGTGCATCATAGAGTATGATATCAAACATTGAATGGATGCCATGATCCGGCGTTGTTACATCAGCCACCGCAGCATGATAAACCGGTACCCGCGCCTGTTGCAAACGCTCTTTTAGTTTTTGCAGTATACCTTTCCGTATATCGGTAACGGTTAAACGCAATCTACCTTTCAGGAAATCATACATTAAAATTGATTTACCACCACTGGCTGCGCAACCATCCCATACATCCTTTATTTCCCCATCCGCCACACCGGCCGGTAACCCCTCTAACACACGGGCCGATTGTATATCCTGCACCACCACATCCCTGTTTACATGCAACACTTCATGCACCTTAACGGCAGCGGGTAAACGAAGTATGTCATGGGGTTCCGTTTGATAGGCTATGCCGGCATCCTGCAATGCCTTAACTACGGATTTCCATTTTCCGGGACGCACCCTTAGAAACACTTCGGGTTGCTTTAATATGGAAGCCGCAAAGGATGGCTCCTCAATTTGTGGTGAAAGGTGTGTACGAAAAGGATACGGTATGTTGGCCGGAAGATGCAGAAACAACAACTTATCAGCGGCTGAGCCATGGATTTTTGCATTCCACTCCGGGAAATGTGTTTCAAGGAAAGCACTGGGTTGATGGTTGCATAAAAATGCACCCATACAAATGGTAAATGGTACATCCCCGGTGGAGATGTGGGCTACGCGATAATACTGATAGCATAAGGCCGACAGTGCCTTTCGGTCTTTGGAACCGAACTTTTTATGTTGTGAAAAATACTGCTTCAGATACACCGCCAAAGGAACCTCGCCGTGAAAAGCCTGAATGATTTGTGTGGCGGTATGCAGGTATGAATGATATTTACTCATAAAAAAAGACCGGTATTACCGGTCAGTATATTGTATAAAACATTTCAGTTACACTTCCAGCAACACATCCATCGGATCTTTGCCCATCAGCAACAGTTCTGGTTTTTCCAGCATTTGCTTCACGGTAACCAGGAAGCCAACGGATTCCCTTCCATCTATAATCCGATGATCGTAACTTAGGGCAACATACATCATCGGTTTAATAACTACCTGTCCGTTGACTGCCATCGGGCGCTCCACAATGTTGTGCATACCGAGGATAGCACTCTGAGGAATATTGATGATTGGCGTACTCATCATAGATCCAAAAATACCGCCGTTGGTGATAGTGAAAGTTCCGCCCGACATTTCCTCAACCGTTAACTTATTGTTGCGCGCCTTGGTGGCCAGATCGACTACCGCTGATTCAATTTCTGCCATACCGAGGCTTTCGGCATTTCGGATAACCGGTACTACGAGACCTTTAGGTCCACTAACGGCAATGGATATGTCACAGTAATCATGGAGGATGATATTT
>JAHBTM010000057.1 GCA_019638635.1 Ferruginibacter sp.
ATAAGGCCATCGAAAAAGACCCCTCACTGGCTTCACTACGTAAGAAAAAAGAGATGCTCGGCGGATTGTAATTGCCGAAAAAATAGCTTGTTTGTGTGGTTATTAGTTTCTAAAAGCCGGGATTTATCCCGGTTTTTTTTGTGGTGTTTAGTTCATCATTAATACATTCACACTGCGTTGCAGGATGTTGAATGCAATTTCAGCCATCATATTTTCCTTATCCAACGTAGGGTTCACCTCCGTAATTTCAAAACAGCAAATTTTTCTACTTTGCATGAACTTCGAAATCAGGTCTTCGGCTTCCCTTTCTTTCAGTCCATTGCTCACCGGGGTTCCCGTTCCTTTCGAAATAGTGGAATCAAGACTGTCAACATCGAATGAAACATAAATATCTGTACAGTCGCTGAGGTGGCGCAATACTTTTCGACTCACGTTTTCAGCACCGGTACGCCTGATTTCACTGGTAGAAATCACTTTCATACCATATTTTTCAATGAGGTATTTTTCTTCTTTTTCAAAGTCGCGCAGGGAGATGAACACAATATCTTCCGGATGTACTTTGGGGGCAATTCCACCCAGTTTTTTCATTTCATTCCATATGCGTGTTGTTTTTTCGTCGAGGTCGTGCACTTTGCAATCCAGGTTGTCTTCGTTGATGGCCGTGGCTAACGGCATACCATGTACGTTTCCTGAAGGAGTGGTGTAGGGGGTGTGTAAATCTGCATGGGCATCAATCCAAATAACACCAAGTTTACATTTGGGTTTGGCAATTTTAATTCCGGCGATGGTGCCTCCGGCATTGCTGTGATCGCCACTAAGCACCACGGGAAAGAAATTATTTTTAATGCTGTCGCTCACGGCCTTGGATACACGTTCATATAATGTTTGAATCCCGTGAATCCTTTTCGCATAAGGCGAATGAATGGGTTCGAACAACAGGTTGTTTTCCGTTTGAATTTTTTCGGATGGGAAATGTACAAAGAAATTACTCATAAAATCGAGTGCTGCAATTTTGATGGCATCTATTCCCAGACTCGCGCCGCGTGTTCCGGCCCCAATTTCTGAAGGTACTTCAATCAGTTTGATATTCTTCATCCCGCTAAAATACAACATTTGACTTTGAACTGCCAAGTTGTTCAGTATCAAACGTTTTTCTCTTTGTTTCGTTGAACGTACTGTTGAATTTCACAGATATCTGATAGCGGAATAAACCTGTCCGACCGGTACTTGCATCTCTTCCCGTACTGGCCAACTTCTTTCAAACCATAATACGATTTATCCAGAATATCAGTAACATTCACTACGGTGTACACCGTATTTTCTTTGATGTGTAAATCCGTTGAAATGAGCTCAGGCATTTCAGGCAATTGAGCATCAATACATAATACTTTCATCTGTAATAGGGTTTGTGGGTACGATAAAAACGGGACAGGAATACAAACATATACATCCGCTCTGTAATCTATTGGCAAAGTAAAAAATAGGATGAAATGGTGAGAAATTAAAACATAGGGAATATTGTAGTAATTTAACCAAAAGTTCATCCATGCCGGTTAATAAAAATGCATTGCTTCGTTACAGAATTATTGATAGTTGTCTCACCAACCGCATGAGAAAATTTCCATCGTTGGAGGATATCATTCAAAAAATTGAAGAACAATCGGGTGCCGGTATTTCAGTTTCCATGCTGAATAAAGATTTGAGTCAGATGAGAACGCTGTATGGCGCTCCTATCAAGTACGACAGAAACCACAATGGTTATTTTTACGAAGAGGAGGGGTTTTCCATCATGGAATTTCCGCTTACGGGTGATGAGATTGAAGCATTGGATTATTCTACCGCCCTTTTGGAAACGCTGAAAGGGACACGTATGTTCCGTCATTTCGAAAATGCGATTAATAAGCTGATTGAAGGATACCGCATCAGTACAGTACTTGAAAAATCTACGAGTCAGATTTTGCAAGTGGAGAAACCATTATCCGATGGCGGATCAGACTGGCTGGAACCCATGCTGGAGGCTATCGTCAACCGGGCGGCTATTCATTTACGTTATCAACGCTTTGGTAGCCTTGAAAAGGAACATATTGTTTCTCCTTACCTGATTAAGGAATATAGAAATCGTTGGTATGTAATTGGGATGGTGCACGCCTACAGTGATGTACGTGTGTTTGCCCTGGATCGGGTGGTAGATGCACAACCGGTAGATGAAAAATATATTCAGTCTGACGATTTTGATGCCGACACCTATTTCCATTATTCTTTCGGTATTACTCAGGTGATGCATATGCAGCCGGAATCGATTGTACTTAAATTTTCACCTGAACAATCACCCTACATCCGAACCATGCCATTGCACCATAGCCAGGAAACACTGGAAGACACAGAGGATGGGTTAAGAATTCAACTCACGGTGTATCCTACACGAGAATTAGTGATGACGGTTCTTTCGTATGGAAAAGAAGTGGAAGTGAAAGGATCAAGGTTATTCAAGAAAATGGTGGAGGATGAAATCAATACCATGCAAAAAATGTATCAAACTATAGGTGAACAACATGCCTGAGAACTGGAAAATATTCATCGGTGCGGTATATGTAATCCTGATTATACTGGTGTGCTTGCGCATTGTTTTTGAAACACGCAGTGCTACCAAAACCATGGCGTACCTGCTCCTGGTTTTGTTTATACCATTGTTTGGAATGTTGTTCTATATTGCTTTTGGTATCAACTACTGGAAACGAAAGCTGTATCAGCGAAAAATGGACGAAGACGAAATGCTATTGAAACAACTTAAGCGAGATGTACATCAATACAATGCATCGACACTGAAGTGGATTGACCTGCAGAACGATGAGCGTGGTGAATTGGCCACCATGTTGATAAAGGATCTACATTCACCATTAACCAGAAACAACACGGTTAAAATTTTACTGAATGGCGAAGAAAAGTTTCCCGAGTTATTACAGGCAATCCAGGAAGCCAGGAATCACATCCACATAGAGTACTATATTTTTGATGTGGACGATATCGGTAACCGTGTTATAGATGCACTGATTCAAAAAGCACGCGAAGGAGTAAAGGTTCGTTTTATCTTTGATGATTTTGGAAGCCCACAAATTAAACGCAAACAGATTAAAGCATTGGAAGATGCAGGTGCTGAAGTATTTCCATTTTATAAAGTGCATTTCTATTTGTTGGCCAATCGCCTCAACTACCGGAACCACCGGAAAATTGTTGTGATTGATGGAAAGACCGGTTTTGTGGGAGGCATCAACGTAAGTGATAAATACATCAACCAAACTCCCGGAAAAAGATTCTGGCGCGATACACATTTACGCATAGATGGACCGGGCGTGTATTATTTACAGTATCTGTTCATCACCGACTGGAATTTTTGTGCCAACAGAAAACTGAGTGTGGAGGAAATGCATTTTAGTCAGTTTAGCGATGCCGGCGACGATCGGATTGTTCAACTCGTGGGCAGTGGCCCCGATTCACATCAGCCCTCTATTTTATTTGCCATTCTGCAGATGATTTACCTGGCGAAAGAAGAAATTTTGATCACCACTCCCTATTTCATCCCGGGAGAAAGCATTATGCATGCTTTGCGGGTGGCTGCACTAAGCGGATTGAAAGTGAAGCTGCTGGTTCCGGGTAAATCGGATTCCAGGATTGTGAATGCCGCGGCTCGGGCGTATTATGATGACTTGCTTCAGGCAGGAGTGGAGGTATATTGTTATTCCAAAGGGTTTGTACATGCTAAAACCATGGTCTGTGACGGTAAAACAGCCATGGTGGGGACTGCCAATATGGATAACCGCAGTTTCGATTTTAATTTTGAAGTAAACGCTATAGTATATGATACGGAGTTGTCTTCCAAACTCAGAAATATTTTTTTTGAAGATATCCGTGATGCACAACCATTAAACCCCAAGCAGTGGCATACCCGTTCTGTTTGGGTACAATTGCCCGAAAAATTTGCCAGATTGTTTTCACCGGAGTTGTAAAAAAAAAGAGGACGAATCAACGCCCTCTCTGTTATTGTGTTTATATTTTAATTTGTTATTGAATGTCGGTTTTAATCTCAGCCTCCGATATTTTACCCAGTTTTCCAGCAAACTCCTTAATTTCTGACGCTTTGCCAATCAATACAAACTGCAGGTTGTCTTTGGGGAAGTAACGTGCAATGATTTGCTTTACTTTTTCAACCGTTAATCCGTCAACATTTTTTTCGAACTGATTGATATAAGATTCATCATACTGATACCAAAACATAGATGTAAGCAGTTGTGCTAATTGTCCTGCTGTTTCATAACGCGGTGGAAATTGTCCTTTAACATAATTTTTTGCCGATGTAAGAGATTGTTCATCCATTCCTTTTTCATGCAAGCGTTGAATTAAGTCGAGCGTTTTTTGAATAGCAGGTTCAGTAGTTTTATTGGCAGTAAACGTGCTGATGTAAAATGTACCTCCGTTTTTATATGATTGAAAATTACTGCGCGCACCATACGTTAACCCTGAATTTACACGGAGTTCATCATTAAGTAACGAAGTGAATCGTCCGCCAAAAAAGGTATTCACCACCTCAATAGCTACCTGATCCGGATTGTTTCTGCTGATTCCGGTGCTGCCGATGTAAAAAGTGGTTTCACGAGCATCGTCTTTGTTCACTAATAAAACTTGATTGCCGGTAGGAGTGGCAAATGCAAGGTTGGCAGGGTTTGCCGGTTTTTTACCTGTTGATTTCCAAGCACCCAGCAGGCGTGTCACCAATTTTTTCATATCGGCTGATTTGAAGTTGCCCACAATGGCAATCGCACTTCCTTCCGGATAGTAATGAGAAGTATAAAAATTGCGTATATGCGTTGTAGTGAGCGGCTCTACGGTTTTTACAGTACCACTCACTACATTGCCGTAAGGGTGTTGACCGAAAATCAGTTTTTCATAGAATGCGTTAATCATGGTGCGCGGACTTTCCTTACGCTGTTCGAGGCCAATCAGGATGCGCTTTTTCTCTTTATTAAATTCAGCGGTGTCAAATATCGGTTGCATGATAATTTGGCTAATCATTTGCATGGCCTTTTCGCTGTCTTTAGACGCGAATTTTGCGGATAAACCTGCAGATTCTTTAGAAGCTGAGGTGTTGATACCGGCAGCCATAAAGTCGATGGTTTCATCTAGCTCTTTCTTCGGCATATCCTTCGTACCATGCATTAATGCAGAGGCAGTTAGAGAGGCCAGACCGGCCTGTTTACCGTCATATATGGCTCCCGCAGGAAAAATAGCCGACACATTAATAACCGGAACCTCATGTTGTTCCATCAAATAAACGGTTAACCCGTTTTTGAGTTTAAACTTTTGATATTTTGGGAGTTGATATTGTGCGCTAATTGAAAACACTGAAAAAGTGCAACAAATAAGTATGAGTGTTTTTATTAAATATGTTGATTTCATTGTATAGAGTTGATGAAGTGGGGGATGAGATTAATCTACATTTTTTTGCATGATAGCGACTGTTCGGTTACTCTTTTTAAAGTATGTAGCAGCAACACGTTTGATATCATCTATCGTTACCTGATTAAATGCCGCCGGAGCATTGAACATCTTTTTATAATCTCCAAAAAACAATTCGTATGTGCCCAGATTATCAGATTTTCCGTTGATGGTTTCAATTTGACTGTAGAACTCCATCAGTTTTTTATTTTTCACTTTTTGTAATTCTGTTTCCGTTACACCACCTTGTGCCACATCATTGATAACAGCATAAATACCATCCTCCAGTTGATGTAACTTTTCCGCATCGGCAGACACAGCATAAACAAGGAATAGGTTAGGGTCGAACGATTCGCCCATGCTACTTTGAACCATGGTAGCCAGTTGTTTGTTTTGAACCAGTGCAGTATTCATTCGTGATGAATTGCCCGAAGTCAGTAAATCACTTAACAACGTGAGGGCATAATAATCTTTATGTTGCGTTTCCGGAGTTCGGAATCCAATACCAATGTATGGGGCTGCGATATCTTTTTGCAGCATGATGCGCCTCTCGCCTTTTTGTTCAGGTTCGGTGATATGTACCCGGGCTGGTTCTGGTTGTGCAGGAATCGGTTCCAGATATTTTTCAGCCATTTTTTTTACATCATTCATTTTAACGGCGCCGGAAATAACCACCACACAATTGTTGGGTGCGTAATACGTCTTGAAGTATTTTTCAAGATCGGATTGTTTCCAGTTTTTCATATCATCTTCATATCCCATCACCGACCAGTGATAAGGATGTTCCTGAAATGCGGTGGCGTAAATGTTTTCAATCACCACCCTCCAGGGAGAATTCTCAAGGCCGGTACTGCGTTCACTCAATACCACACCACGTTCACTTTCTACCATAGCTGAATCAATACTCAAACTGGAAATCCGATCGCTTTCCAGATCAAACATCACTTCCAGTGCCGATGCAGGAAACCAGTTGGTGTACACGGTCACGTTTTGCGTAGTATAAGCATTATTGGCTCCACCATTGAATTCCATGGTTTGGTCGAATGCCTTGGGGCCGTATTTCTTAGCACCATTAAACATCATGTGTTCAAAGAAATGCGATAAACCGGTTATGCCCTGGTGTTCATTTCTGGAGCCCGCCTTGTAAAACAAATACATATTGGCATTGGGGATGGAGAAATCTTCCACCACCAGAAATTTCATGCCATTTTTCAGGGTGAATGATTTAACATCTTCAGGTTTCATCTGTGCCTGTGTAGCAAGAAACATCAGGCAAAGAAGTATACAGAAGTTTAGTTTTTTCATCATGCTTAATTTTTTGTAAAGCTAAGGGAATAGAAAGAAACTAAACGAATGGTTCAAAAGATGAATCCAATCTTTAAACTGCGGTATTCAGGCAGGAGAGGAGTATTCATTAAAATTGCAAAATAGAAGCAAGTAAGCAAGATGACTTGAAAGGCGAAGGATTATAACATGAAGCCATATTACTCCTAACCTTACTAATCTTATATTAGTATCAACTCTTCATCAGATTGTATTGATAGTGTTAAATCATTTAAGTTAAATATCTTTCTTAACGTCTCTGAGTTTTCTTATAGCATTTGTTTTTTCATTTAAATGATGGGGTTCTTTCAATGTTTGAAAAAGGGACAATGTTTTGTTTAAGGCGTCGGCAAAATTCTTAGCAGCTTCTTTAAACACAAATATGCGATATCGTTCGAATTTGCCATTGATTATTTTGCTTTCAGAAATAGTGAGATACAGGGTTCCCTGCTCACTTTTCGAAATGTCAAAAAAGTAGGTGCGTACGCCCTGGGTAATTTTGGTGCTGTATATTTGGTTGTTGTGCATCATGCACAAATTTAAAATATGTAGATATCCGGATTATGTAGAAAAAATTTTCCATTTTCTGTTTAAAACACCAAGTTGTCTGTATTTCAAGATGAAAGGGCTTGCATTTGTATCTGGTATAGTATAAAACGAAACATGACTTATATCAACAAAGTAAGTGAATTTAGAATTGGTGAGAATAACGATGTTGCATGATTAATACATACACCTTCTTGAGAGCAATTCACAGAACGACAGTATAGGCATACATTTGAAGCATATTCCCTGTTACAACCATTTGATCTATTTATCCCCCATCAAACCCCCATCCGGGGCATTGTGCATACCCGTTATTTTTCATAACTTTACAACGGGCTTGAGGGTATAGCCGTCCCTAGGAAAGGATATATTATTTACGCAACAACTACTCGAACCAATCAAACGAATTTCATCTCGTTCAGTTTTCATCCCCCATCAAACCCCCATCCGGGGCATTGTGCATACCCGTTATTTTTCATAACTTTAAACGGGCTTGAGGGTATAGCCGTCCCTAGGGAAGAATACGACTATCCGCTAATAATTCTCAGCCCATACACATTAGTTTATCTTCTGAAATCCCTTCCACTTTGTTCAAACGACTTTGCTAATTGCAATAACACTCATACTATTTACGCTCAGTAAAGGCATAAAAAAACCGCCTTGTAATAGACGGTGTATCTAACAAAAAGTATCCATTAGAATTGTTCCAGCTTGCTGAAAAAGAAATCTCCTTCAATGGCAGCATTCTCATCACTGTCGCTTCCATGCACCGCATTTTCTCCCACAGATGCAGCATATAGTTTACGAATGGTTCCTTCCTCCGCATTGGCAGGGTTGGTAGCACCTATCAGTTTACGAAAATCTTCCACGGCGTTATCTTTTTCAAGGATAGCTGCTGTTATTGGGCCCCGACTCATGAATTCTACCAGTTCGCCATAAAAAGGGCGCTCCTTGTGCACGGCGTAAAATTCACCCGCTTTCTCTGCGCTGAGGTGTGTCATTTTCATCGCCACGATTCTGAATCCGGCCTTGTTTATCATTGCCAGGATGGCGCCGGTATGTCCTTTTTCAGTAGCATCCGGTTTAATCATGGTAAAAGTTCTGTTGCTCATTTTTTCTGATTTTGGGCGCAAAGATAGGGCAGTATGTGCTTTGTAAATAGTTTAGAATGATTAATTTTTGATGAAATCCACAATCGTTTACTCCTCAAAAAAAAGGAAGCCTTAGTTTTTAAAAGGCATTCACAATAAATAATATACTTTTGCGCCTCATTTATGCGGCCTTTAGAAGATATATACAGCTTGCTGGATACACCCAGAAAAATTGTTATTACCATGCACCAAAAACCCGATGGAGACGCCATGGGGTCTGCACTTGGTTTATATCATTACCTTAAAACATTCGGACACGACGTTGTGGTGATTTCTCCCACCAACTGGGCTGATTTTCTGCATTGGATGCCCGGTACAAACCTCGTTGTTGATTACGAACGGGAGAAAGGCCGCGCCGATCTGCTATTACAACACGCCGACTGGATTTTCTGCCTCGATTTTAACGTACTCTCCCGCACTAAACGAATGGAAGAATCCCTGGCAGCCGCTCCCGGAAACAGAATCCTCATTGATCATCACCAACAACCCGAAACAGCCCGCTTCACCTGGGGCAAAAGCGATGTGAACAAGAGTTCTACCGCCGAAATGGTGTATGATTTTATTAAAGAATCCGGGGGAGCCAACCGCATGTCGCTCGATTGTATTCAGTGTATTTATACCGGAGTGATGACGGATACCGGTAGTTTTAGATTCCCGGCTACCTCTGCCAGCGTTCACCGGTTGATCGCAGATTTAAAAGATCGTGGACTGCAACATAGCGTAGTACACGAAAATATCTACGACAACTTTACTGAAAATAGATTTCGCTTCATTGGTCATGTACTGAGCCATCTGCTGGATGTGTACTATGAATATAATACAGCCATCATCACCGTCCCTCAACAAATTCTTCAAAAATTTGATATTAAAACCGGAGATACAGAAGGACTTGTGAATTATCCCTTAGGCATACAGGGCATTCGACTGGCAGTGATTATTGTGGATCGCGGCGAAGAAAGAAAACTGAGTTTCAGAAGCAAAGGCGGATTTGATGTGAATGTGTTTGCACGGAAATATTTCAATGGGGGCGGACATGCCAGCGCCTCAGGTGGTTCATCATATGAACCTCTTGAAAAAGTAAAACAACAATTTTTAGTTGCCATGAAAGAGAATGCTGCCGAATTAAGCTCTTACTCTTTCTAAATGAAACGTTGATTTAAAAAATAGTTTACCATCAACCCAATAAAATTTTAAAAAGTAAAAACTATACCATGCGTTTATTGATTGTGTTATGTATGATTTCTATGCTTGCTGCCGGATGCAGCGACGGCTTTACCAAAGGACCGGGTGGATTGAAATATAAAATTGTAAAAGAAGGATCCGGCGAACCTATTAAAAACGGAGAATTTATTGAAGTGGAAATGGTGCAATATCTTCAAACTGATACTAAAGACTCTGTGCTGAGACGCAATCCGGACATGATCCCGTACATCGAGCTGGTAGATTCTACCATGATGGAAAAGGATTTTTATGAAATTATGATTCAATTACGCAAAGGCGACAGCGTGAATATTAAAATAGTAACGGATTCCGCTTTCAAACAAAACATCAGCCAGATGCCACCTTTCATGAAACGGGGCCAATACCTGGTTACTGCCATTCGTGTCAAAAATATTCACCCCACCGAAGCCGCAGCCAATGAAGCACGTTCAAAATATTTTGCTTTGGCACAGGAAGGCGGACTGAAAAAATTTGAAGAACAAAAACAAATAGACGAGCAAATACTTCAGGATTATTTTACTAAAAACAAACTGAAACCTACCAAAACTCCACTCGGTATGTATGTGGATATTCTGGAGCCCGGTACAGGCTCAATGATTGATACCAATGTGGTGGTTAAGGTGAATTATACCGGCAAGAATATGAAAGGAGCAACGTTCGACAGTAACGTAGATCCTGCATTCGGACATGTAGAACCTTTTCTGGTGAATATGACGCAAGACCCAAACCTGGGCTTAGGTGTTATTCCGGGTTGGACTGAAGGTTTGAAGTTTTTAAATAAAGGCGCTAAAGCGAAATTTTATATCCCCTCAGCACTCGCCTATAGAGATCAGCAACAAGGCGAACACATTGAACCGAATTCCATCCTCATTTTTGATATTGAAGTACTTGATATCCTGAATAGAGAACAAGGGAAAAAAGCACAGGAAGAGATGATTCAGAAAGTGATGGAAAAAGCGAAGTTGAAAGATGTGCAGATACAGGCAAATCCTTCCGGACAATAATGAATTGTTCCACGCAACCGGTTATAATACCATCGGATTTTTTCCGAGTGCCTTTACCAGTTGTACAGCTTCACAAGCTTCTTTCACATCGTGAACCCTCAAAATATGCGCCCCATGGAGTAGGGCAATGGTATTTAATACCGTTGTGCCATTTAAGGCGTCTGCAGGAAGAATGCCGAGTGTTTTACAAATCATACTTTTTCGGGATAATCCGGCTACTACAGGTTTCTGAAGGATAGAGAAAGCATTCAGTTGACGCAATAGTGTAAAGTTGTGCTCTGCAGTTTTACCAAACCCAAAACCGGGGTCTACCCAAATGTCATGGATGCCCGCTTGGGTACAGGTTTCAATTTTATCTGCCAACCAGCGAATAACCTCAACCGTTACATCTGTATACATCGGCTGTTTTTGCATGGTTTCGGGCGTGCCCTGCATATGCATGAGCAGGTACGGAACGCGCATATCCGACACTGTGGGTATCATGGTTTGATCCATTTCTCCTGCACTTACATCATTCACCATGTGAGCACCTGCCTGCACCGCCGTACGGGCAACCCCTGCCTGATACGTGTCAATAGAAATCAATAATTCCGGAAAGGATGTATGAATAGCCTCAATTACGGGTGTAACCCTGTCGGCTTCTTCCTGCATGCCTATCCGAACACTGCCCGGTCGAGTGCTTTGTCCACCAATATCCAACACTTTCATACCATACCGGCACCATGAAGACACTTTCTCAAGAATGGCATCCATCGATTCATGTAAAGAACCGGTATAAAAAGAATCCGGCGTGGCATTGATAATGCCCATCACTATAGGCTCTTCAAATGTATAGATAGTTCCCTTTGACTGGATTGTAATCATTTGTGGAAGGAATTGTATTTTTGAACGTTATACAAAAATGCGAAATATACGGTTAACACAACCAAAATATGGATACAAACCAACAATACGATCAGGTGGTCGCCGCCTGCCAAACTACCTTTCTTAAGAAAACACAGGATTACGGAACCTCCTGGAGGGTGTACAGGCCCATCTCTGTGGCGGATCAGATTTATATTAAAGCAAGGAGAATCAGGAATATTCAGGAGAAGCAAACACAAAAAGTTGATGACAATATTCATAGTGAGTTCAGCGGAATCTTGAATTACGCAGTCATCGGACTCATGCAATTATCATTACCGGAGGATGCACCCGAACAGTTACCCGTACACGAAGTTGAACAATACTACATGGATGTAATAGGGAAAGCTAAAAAACTAATGGAAGATAAAAACCATGATTACGGCGAAGCCTGGCGGGATATGAGTCAGGAGAGTTTGGTAGACCTGATTCTGGCAAAATTATTGCGCATAAAACAAATCATAGCAAATGAAGGTGTTACCGTTGCCAGTGAAGGCATAGACGCCAATTTTTATGACATATTGAATTATGCAGTTTTTGCACTTATTTTAATTGACGAAGGAAAACATTAAATCATGAAAGTACTGGTGAATGTAGCGCGGTATTTTACCGGAGCCTTATTTATTTTTTCTGGATGCGTGAAAGCAATTGACCCCTTAGGGCTCGCATATAAAATGCAGGAGTTTTTCGAAGCTTTTGCCAATGATGGATTTCTGCCTTCACCCATGCAGTGGTTGAATAATTATGCACTTGGTTTTTCAATTGTCATGATTACGCTGGAAGTTGTGGTGGGGGTGGCACTTATGCTGGGATGGAGAAAAAAGCTGACCGTCATCCTGTTGCTATTATTAATGATTTTATTCACAGTACTAACATCGTATGTGTTGTTCAGTGGAAAAATTCGCGCCTGTGGTTGTTTCGGAGATTGTATTCCCTTAACACCTGAACAAACTTTCGGTAAAGACATTCTGTTACTCGCACTGAGCCTGCTGTTGTTATTCAGGTTGAAATATATACATCCTGTAACGCGGCCGCTTTTAATTTCAATGATCGTACTGATTGCTGCAGCACTTACCGTGTACATTCAATTCAGGTCGATGAAACATTTGCCTGTGGTAGATTGTTTGCCGTTTAAACCCGGAAACCATATCCTGGATTTACGGAAAATGCCCGCCAATGCTATTCCTGATGAATTCGATTATGAATTTATATATCAAAAAGAGGGTCAGGTTAAAACGTTTAAGGCAGATGATTTGCCGGATGAAACCTGGGAGTTTGTTGACCGTAAACAGAAACTAATCAAAAAAGGAAGTAACAACGTGCCTTTAATTAACGATTATAATTTAACTACTCAGGATGGAACCGAAGTAACCGATTCGGTATTGAACCAACCGAACGAATATTATATGTTGTATGTGAGATATACCGACGGGTTGAATGAAGCAGCAATGCGTAGCTTTAAGGATTTTGCTGTGAGAAATAGCAACGCTCAGAAATTGTATGTGGTAGTATCTCAGCCCGCTGCCGTAACAGCGTATTTTCAAAAAATGAATATTCCCTATCATAAAATGCTGACGTTGGATGCAACAGCAATTAAAACAGCAGCAAGAAGTAATCCTACGCTATATAAAATGAAAGGACCTGTTGTTCAAAAGAAGTGGGGTTGGGGCGATTTCAGCCGATTACCGGATTAATCTTTTTTTGGATAGACAAGGCTCGGATCAATAGTACAGTTGCTGATAAAGGCATATATTCAATAACTATAGCGGCAAACAAATGCAAGCAGCATTCATATATATCATCCGAAGAGGACTGTACACACTTTCTGTTTTTGCAGGAATAGTACTGTTGGTTTTTATGCTCTTCAGAGGCTTTGGTGATCCGGCGGTTATGTTGGCCGGTCAGTCTGGCAATGCCGAAACACTTCAACATATCCGTGCAGATTTACGATTAGATTTACCGGTTTGGAAGCAATTGCTTCATTATGTAAATGATCTGTCACCCGTATGCATACACGAAAGAAAAACCATTCAACAAAAATCACTTCGCGGTATTTTCTGGGGAGATGAACGTGCTGTAGGATTGAAAGTGCCGTATTTAGGAAAAAGTTATCAGACGGGCCGTCCGGTGTGGGACATACTGATGCAGGCGTTGCCCGGCACTTTGATGCTGGCGCTGGCAGCAATGTGTATCGCTATTCCTATGGGCATTGGACTGGGTATGCTGGGAGCGATTTACCGGAATTCGTTGTTCGACCGGTTGTCGATGATAGTGTCCGTTGCCGGAATCTCCATGCCATCTTTTTTTATGGCTGTAATTTTTATCTGGTTGTTCGCCATTGTGTTGCAGAATTATACCGGTTTGCCGGTGTATGGTAACTGGTATGAGATAAATGAAATTACGGGAGAACGCGTGATTGCTTTTCGAAACTGGGTATTACCTGCAATTACTTTAGGCATTCGACCTTTAGCATTCATTACACAATTAACCAGGAGTTCAATGATGGATGTGCTGCATCAGGATTATATAAAAACGGCTTTTGCAAAAGGATTATCTGCCCGCAGGGTGTATTGGCTTCATGCCTTGCCCAATGCGTTGAATCCGGTGATTACCGCGGTTACCGGATGGTTCGCTGAATTGCTGGCAGGGGCTTTTTTTATTGAGTATATTTTTGGATGGCAGGGCATAGGTAGCGTAACGGTGCGTGCGCTGGAACAAATGGATTATCCGGTATTGATGGGAGCGGTGTTAATCAGCGCACTCATTTTTATGTTGGTTCATTTTTTCACTGATGTTTTATACCGCATGATCGACCCACGCATCAGATAAATAATCCCTATGCTTTCTGTTCCCTTGATGAAAAAATGTATCCACCGAACCCCACAGAAAAAATCTTCGCAGCATGGCGCGGAAGTTTATTCAATCCACTCAGCAATATCCGCGAAAAATCAGTGCCACTCTGCGGTATAAAA
>JAHBTM010000058.1 GCA_019638635.1 Ferruginibacter sp.
ATTTGTACCACTAAAAATTTTAACATGGATCATACTTTCCGGATGGTTGAAGTGAATGGCCAGCCTTTTTCATTAAGTGTTGCTGATGTAGAGGATATACATATTCATCCGATTGAAAATGACTGGTATCATTTCATCATAGATCGTGAGGCACTTCGGGTGCGATGGATTGACTATGATATGAACAAACAGATACTCACGATTGAACACGATCAGATTCGCTACGAAATACAGATTAAAGGTGCTTTGGAACAACAGATTGCCCGAATGGGATTGGATAAAGTGGTAGAACATAGTGTGCAGGTGATAAAGGCACCTATGCCCGGTCTGGTACTAGAGATTGCTGTATCTGAAGGAGATGTGGTGGAAAAAGGAGGTAAAGTATTGGTGTTGGAAGCCATGAAAATGGAAAATGTGATTACCGTTCCGGTGCAATCAATTGTTAAGAAGATTGTAGTAAAACCGGGAGCGGCGGTTGAAAAAGGTCAATTATTAATAGAACTGGAAACTGCTTAATGCATATGAGATATATGAAAAAAATATTAGTAGCCAACAGGGGTGAAATTGCATTACGTGTCATGCAATCTGTGAGAAAGATGGGTTTGAAGTGTGTTGCCGTGTATTCAGAGGCTGATAAGTACTCACCACATGTGTTGTTTGCCGATGAAGCTGTATGTATCGGGCCGGCCCCATCGTCCCAATCTTATCTTCATATAGATGCCATTTTAGAAGCTGCTAAGTTAACCGGTGCAGATGGCATCCATCCGGGATATGGATTTTTAAGTGAAAATGCAACCTTTGCACAAGCCGTAGAGAATGCGGGCATAATTTTCATCGGACCCACTACTAAAGCAATTGAAATCATGGGGTCAAAGCTTGCAGCAAAAGCTGCGGTGAAGGAATATAACATTCCATTGGTGCCGGGAACCGATACGGCCATTCATGATATTGATACAGCTATGCGGATAGCTAACGAGATCGGATATCCGCTGTTAATTAAAGCTTCTGCAGGTGGCGGTGGAAAAGGTATGCGTACCGTCTTTCAGGCGGGTGAACTGGAAGAACAAATGAACAGGGCGGTGAGTGAAGCTACTGCAGCTTTTGGAGATGGTTCAGTATTTATTGAGCGACTGGTAGTGCGTCCAAGGCATATTGAAATTCAAGTACTGGCTGATCAGCATGGGAATACTGTATATCTGTTTGAGCGTGAATGTAGTATCCAACGCCGTCATCAAAAAGTGATTGAAGAAGCGCCATCCTCTGTGTTAACACCTGAAGTGCGCAAAGCTATGGGCGAAGCCGCTGTGAAAGTGGCACAATCATGCCAGTACACCGGAGCAGGAACTGTTGAATTTCTGGTTGATGAATCGCTGAATTTTTATTTCCTGGAAATGAATACGAGGTTACAGGTAGAACATCCCGTAACAGAAATGATTACCGGTATTGATTTGGTTGAGCAGCAAATTCGTGTGGCAAGAGGTGAGGCGTTGTCCTTTGGCCAGAATGATTTGAGCATTCGGGGGCATGCCATCGAACTGCGCGTGTACGCTGAAGATTCAATGAATGGTTTTATGCCATCCACCGGAACCCTGAAAGTATATCAGCCTCCGTCCGGTGACGGCATACGCATAGATGACGGGTATCGTGAAGGAATGGATGTGCCGGTGTATTATGATCCGCTGCTGGCTAAAATGATTACTTACGGAAATACACGTGCAGAAGCCATTGCAAACATGTCAGAAGCCATTCGCCAGTACCGTATTGAAGGTGTTCAAACCACATTGCCATTCGGGGCTTTTGTAATGCAACACGAGGCGTTCCGGTCAGGAAATTTTGATACGGGTTTTGTACAGCAGTATTTCAACGATTCAGTGGTAGAGGAACGGCGTCAAAATATATCCTTTAAACTGGCACGTGCGGCAGCAAGCTGGTGGGAGATGCATCATAAAGACAAGACTATCAGTAACGCATACCCTACGTTGAAAGAAAAGTTGAAAGCCAGCAGGGCAGGGGGTGGTGAACAAAGGGTGGAACAGCAACACAAAAAGGGAAAGCTGACGGCCCATGAAAGGGTTCAGTTACTGCTCGATAAAGGTTCATTTGAAGAAATTGGTGCGCTGGTTGTTCATCGTACCCGGGATTTTGATATGGATCAGCAATTGTATCCGGGTGATGGTGTGGTAACTGGCTACGGGACGATACATGGCCGGCCGGTATATGTGTTTGCACAGGATTTTACCGTGTTTGGTGGTGCACTCTCTGAAACCCATGCGGAAAAAATATGCAAGGTGATGGACCTCGCCGTTAAAACCGGTACACCCATGATTGGATTGAATGATTCCGGTGGGGCACGTATTCAGGAAGGAGTTCGCTCATTGGCCGGATATGCCGATATATTTTACAGAAACGTACAGTCTTCCGGTGTCATTCCTCAATTGTCGGCCATCATGGGGCCCTGTGCCGGAGGTGCAGTATATTCACCTGCAATTACTGATTTTACAGTGATGGTAGAAGGTACCAGTTATATGTTTGTAACCGGCCCCAACGTAGTAAAAACCGTTACGAACGAGAACGTTACATCCGAGGAACTGGGCGGAGCGCTTACACATGCTACCAAATCAGGCGTTACACATTTAACAGCTGCCAATGATGTAGAATGTATTTCAATGTTGAAAAAACTTTTGTCGTACATCCCACAAAGCAACCGCGAACAACCACCGGCAGTACCGTATATTCCTGGAAATGAGTGGCGTGCAGGATTGAACGAAGTGGTTCCCAAAAATGCCAATCACCCTTACGATATGCGGGAAGTGATACATGGGATATGCGATACCGATAGTTTCTTTGAAATTCATCCGCAATATGCTGAGAATATCGTAGTAGGGTTTAGTCGTATTGGAGGGGAGTCGATAGGAATTATTGCCAATCAACCACAATCATTGGCCGGAGTATTGGATATTGAAAGTGCCCGCAAGGCGGCCAGGTTTACACGCTTCTGCGATTGTTTTAATATTCCTTTACTGGTATTGGTAGATGTACCGGGCTTTTTACCGGGCACCGATCAGGAATGGCATGGGATTATTACAAACGGAGCCAAATTATTATACGCATTGAGTGAAGCCACGGTGCCGCGTGTGACGGTGATTACCCGTAAAGCCTACGGGGGTGCATATGATGTGATGAACTCCAAACACATCGGTGCCGATATCAATTATGCATGGCCCACAGCCGAGATTGCGGTGATGGGTGCTAAAGGTGCCACGGAGATAATTTTTAAGAAGGAAATTGCTGCCGCAGCCGATCCGGTGAAGGAATTAGCGAAGAAAGAAAAAGAATATGCAGAAAAATTTGCAACCCCTTATCAGGCAGCGGAACGCGGATTTGTTGATGAAGTGATAGAACCCGCCGCAACGCGTGAAAAACTGATCCGGGCGTTTAAGATGCTTAAAAATAAAGTGGCTAAAGGACCGAAAAGAAAACATGGGAACATTCCTTTGTAATTTTCTCACTCGCAATCATTAAAGGATACAAGCACTTTTTTCAAACATTGATTTCATACAGTTTGTATGAACAGATATACGGGTGGATTGAGGTAAGGTTGTTTGGTGATGAATGTTTTATAAATTGCCAACCTACAGACTGAAGCGTTACATCACAGTGGTTCAGTACATGAAACACTATCCATTAGTGTGTTCGTATGAATTACCCAAACGAGTTCCGCATCTTGCCTACGAAATCATATGAGGGATTAACAAAAATGTGTTTTTCTTACGTTTTAAATGTTGTATATTACATGCCCTCTTCCGCAAAGAAGAGTACATTTTATCAATTTAACTATGAAAGAGAATTACAGTTTTTCGTATAATGTGTTTGAGGATGTAGCTGACTTAACACCGGATGATCAGGCATTGGTTGACAAAGCCCGTAAGGCAACGGAGTTATCTTATGCACCCTACAGCAAGTTTAATGTGGCCGCAGTGGCAAAAACTTCTTCCGGTCAGTTTGTAGTGGGAACGAATCAGGAAAATGCATCTTTCCCCGCAGGCATTTGTGCAGAACGTACATTATTGTCTGCTGTATCCAGTCTATATCCGGGTGATGCTGTAAAAACAATAGCCATCAGTTATCATAATTTAAATGAGGGCGGACACAGCAACAGGCCCGTATCGCCCTGTGGTATATGCCGACAAAGCCTGCTTGAATTTGAAAACAGGACGAAACAAAAAATCCGTTTGATTTTATCCGGCATGGAAGGAAAAGTAATGGTGATAGACAGTGCCTCCATGCTTTTACCTTTTTCATTTGGTGGAGACGATTTGAAATAATCAGGGTTTATACGTAACGCGGTAAATCAGGTTGCTGTAATCATCCGAAATCAGCATAGAACCATCCTGCAAAAATTGCACATCTACCGGTCGTCCCGTTACTTTACCACCGGGTTGCAGCCATCCGTCTGCAAATGTTGTAAAGCCGGTTGATTTTCCAGAAGCATCCAATTGTACCATGCCCACTCTGTAACCAATAGGTTCAGAACGATTCCAGCTGCCGTGTTCGGCTATGAACAATGAATTTTTAAAAGAAGCAGGAAATTGATTGCCTGTATTAAAACGCAGACCCAGTGCAGCTCCATGCGGTGTTAAGTTTTGTACGGGTGCCACATAATCATCACATGATTTACCTTTACCGAATTCAGGATCGAGTGTATTGCCCTGATGACAGTATGGGTAACCGAAATGCATACCCGAAGTAGGAGCTGTATTCAATTCATCTGCCGGCATATCATCGCCCATATTATCTCTTCCGTTATCAGTAAACCAGAGATGCTTTGTTTCCGGATGCCATGTGAAGCCCACAGTATTGCGTACCCCTTTCGCAAAAATTTCCATATTGCTGCCGTCGGCATGAATACGTGTAATACTGGCATATACAGGATTTTTACTTTCACAGATATTACATGGAGCACCCACGGGCACGTATAATTTATCATCAGGACCAAATGCAATGAATTTCCAGCCGTGATGCCTGTCGGTAGGGTATTGGTCATACACTTTCACCGGAGCCGGAGGATCCTGTAAACGATCATCCATTTTTTCCAGTTTAAGTATACTTGAAATGGTAGCGATGTATAAGTCGCCATTTTTCCAGGCTACACCATTCGGGGTGTTCAAGTTTTTTGCAACGGTATACACCTGATCGGCTTTACCGTCCTTATCTTCATCAACAACTGCATACACATTTTTACCCATAGTGCCTACATACAAAGTACCGTTATCAGACAAAGCCATACTGCGTGCGCCCTGCACCTTGGCATACACAGCTATATGAAAGCCTTCCGGCAAACGAATGGCGTTCAGTGGTTCGGGTAACAATGGATTTGCCTTGAGCTGAAGAGAAACTGTTTTTAATGAATCTGTAACGGGTGCACGGTTGGTGTTGGCTGAAGTTGTTTCATCTGCATTGGATGTATTTCCGGCACATGAAATGATAGCAGCCGTTATGAGCAATGCAACAGTTGGGAGGGATATCCAAGTTCTTTTCATGCTACAATCTACATAGATTTCAGCAAAACATCATGCCGCTAATCATAAATTGGCCTGCTATATTAATAAATCAAAACGGGGATTCAGGTTCTAATAATTTGGCAAATGCTATCAATTCATCGTGTTTATAACGATTCTTATCATCATCATAACATTTGCTTAATTCCATCAGAAGGTTATAAATAACTTCACGGTTGTTTGCCGGATTAAAATGGAAATATTTGTTTGTAGCCTGAAGTTTGCGCAGGTAATTCTCCACATCGGGCATAGAATATAGCTGTCCCGTAGCGGGTTCAATAAAAAAGGCAATATCCGCGCCACCAGCAGTTCGTTCATTTTCTGTGGTGATGACAGAGTTAAACCAGGCCAGAATAAACTGACGTGGAATATGCACCGGATGCACCGGTAAATCATGTTGCTCACATAATATCAGGTACAGAATGCCATTGGCATAGGCATTGCCTTTTTTAGATTCGAGGGCTTTGTTAATCAGAAATGCATCGGGATTCTGATACGTTAATTCCAGCCCACTCATTTTATAGTAATTATAAAAAATGCCGTTGAAAACGTTGATTCTTTCAATGGGCGTGAGGTAACTATTGAGTTCGAGCCAGATGTTTTTACTGATTTTTCCAATTTCCTGATGCACTGTGCGTGTTTCAAGATCTGGATAGTGATAGCGTGCCACCAGTAAGGCGCCATCGAGCAAAGTACCGTTGTTGTCTCGCCAGTGGATGAACTCTTCTTCCAGCTCACGCATGTGTACGCTGTGTATAAGGAATTCGATTCTTTCCTGAGTAAATGTATTGCCCGTATTTTCCCAAAGATGTTCCAGATTAGGAATGATTTTCCTGCCGAGTGAAACTATTTTTTCGCTCACGGTAGAATACACATCCTCATCAGGATCATCAATCAGCCGCATCAGTGCATGTATTTCTTTATCCGCTTCCATCCATCAGGGCTTTAGGGTGAATTATTTTTTAGGTACAGCTTTTTTACGGGCTGCTTTCTTTACGGCTGTTTTTTTGGTGACTGCTTTCTTAGTTGCCTTTTTAGTAAAGGCCGAGGGGTCTTGTTCGGTAATCATTTTTTTAACCGTTTCAATATCCAGTTCCTTAAGTTCTTCCGGTGAATACTTTTCACGGTTGGCTTTAGGCAAAATTTTCAACATTTTCTTGCCGAAACGAATAAACGCGCCCCATCTGCCGTTTTCAATGGCTATCTTTTCATCCGGCCATTGTTGAATAAAACGGTTAGCTTCTTTTTCAATCTTCTTTTCAATCAACTGATTGCAATCCTCCTGAGAAAGATTATCAAAGTCGTATGCTTTATTCACATTAATGAACAGGTTATTCCATTTAATGTATGGGCCAAATCGTCCTTTACCTTTTGTTATCGGTTTGTCGTCATAAAAACCAATAGGTGCATCTTCCACGGCTTTTGCTTCAATGATTTCCATGGCACGTTTCATATCTATATCGCTGAGTTCTTCACCGCGCGGAATGGATATAAACTGATCGCCCACTTTTACATATGGTCCAAAGCGACCGATATTTACGGAAACTTCCTCGCCCTTATATTCGCCTAAAATGTAGGGTAGTTTCAATAATTCCAATGCCTCCTCCATAGAAATGGTTTCAATACTTTGCGAGGCTTTGAGTTTGGCGAAGCGGGGTTTTTCTTCATCGGATGCAGTGCCCAGTTGCACCATTGGGCCATATCTTCCCATGCGTGCCATCACCGGTTTACCGGTTTCCGGATCTTCTCCGAGGTGTCTTTCGCCCACAGCACGTTCTGCAGTTTCCAGCGTGTGTGCCACACCGTTATGAAATGGTTTATAGAACGAATCTACCATGTTATTCCATACAATTTTCCCTTCGGCAATTTCATCAAACTCTTTTTCAATATTGGCCGTGAAGGAGTAATCCATCACTTTTTCAAAATGCTGGTTTAAGAAATCAGTCACCACCAGGCCTAAATCGGTAGGAAATAATTTTGCTTTTTCCGCTCCGGTATTTTCAATGGCGGTTGTTTTTTCTACACGGTCGTTTTTGAGTTTAAAAACACGGTATTCTCTTTGAGTACCTTCTTTGTCTTTCTTTTCTACATAGTTTCTTTTGATGATGGTAGTAATGGTGGGGGCGTAAGTACTGGGGCGTCCTATACCCAGCTCTTCCAGTTTTTTCACCAATGAAGCTTCGGTATATCGTGCACTGTGCCGGGTGAATTTTTCGGTAGCGGTCATTTCCCTGAACTCGAGTTCCTGTCCGGGTGTAAGATTCGGCAATCGACTTTCATCGCCGGAGGCATCCTGTTCATCTTCATCATGGCCTTCCATATATACCTTGAGGAATCCGTCGAATTTAACTACTTCACCGCTAGCGCTTAATTCTTCCTCTGCCTGGGGAGATTGTACAGCAATTTTTGCAATGGTTTTTTCCAATTCGGCGTCACTCATCTGGCTGGCAATGGTACGCTTCCAAATCAGTTCATACAAACGGTTCAGTTCCGGATCGCCCACGGAATGATTTTGCATGTAGGTTGGGCGGATGGCTTCATGTGCTTCCTGTGCACTTTCATTTTTATTCTTGTATTTTCTTACCTGAATATACCGATCACCGTACTGATGGCTGATTTCTTTAGTGATTTGATCCAGTGCCGTATCACTCAGGTTAACACTATCGGTACGCATGTAGGTAATCTTACCACTTTCATAGAGGCGTTGTGCCAGCATCATGGTTTTACTTACACTATATCCTAATTTTCTGCTGGCTTCTTGTTGAAGGGTAGAAGTGGTGAACGGCGCAGCCGGACTCCGTTTACCCGGTTTGGTTTGAACATCTTTAACTACATATTGTCCTCCGATACATCTGTTCAGAAATTGCTCCGCATCTTCTGCCTGATTAAATTTTTGACCTTCGGCTTTAAATGGAAGGAGCCTTCCGGAAATATCCTTTGCCGCCAGTTGTGCTTCAATTTTAAAGCTGGCCACCGGAGTGAACTGATTGATCTCCCTTTCTTTTTCCACTATTAATTTTACAGCAACACTCTGTACGCGTCCGGCACTGAGGCCACCCTGCTGACCAATCTTTCTCCACAAAACCGGACTCAATTCAAAACCCACCAAACGGTCTACCACACGACGGGCCTGTTGTGCATTCACGAGGTCCATATTAATCGTACGCGGGTTCTTCACTGCTTTTTCAATGGCAGGCTTGGTGATTTCATGAAACACAATCCGCTTGGTTGTTTTAGGATCGAGGTTCAGCACTTCAGCCAAATGCCAGCTGATACTTTCTCCTTCACGATCCTCATCCGACGCTAACCATACTTCATCTACCTTTTTTGCCAGCGATTTCAGTTCACTCACTACTTTTTGTTTTTCTGCGGGTACGATGTAGGAAGGGCGGTACTGATTATTGACATCGATGCCCATGTCGTTTTTTTCAAGGTCACGGATATGGCCAAAACAACTTTTCACCTGAAAATCTTTTCCCAGGATACCTTCTATGGTTTTTGCCTTTGCAGGCGACTCCACTATCAACAGATTTTTTGCCATTTTAAATTATACTGCATTTCGCATTGCAGGGCAGTTTTTTATATATAAATATTTTATTAATGTGATTTGGGTCATACCCTTTAAAGATCACCCAATCCTCAACTCACTACTTGCAATATTAGTTTAAAATTGAAAAAATCAAAATTTCGGCCAAAAGTTATGGCTTACGACAGGAAGGAAACGATGTGCTCGATAACCTCCGGATTCCGATAAATTTTCCGGTGTCCCAGTCCATTGGTGAGGTGAAAACGAATATGCGGATGCTTTTCATTTATAATAGGATGTACATCAGAAATAGGTGTAATGTCATCATCGGCGTCGTGAATCCACAATATTTTAGCACGGGTAAACTGTACGGCACGGCGAATGGAGAACCACTGTGCAGGTTTACCGCTCACCTTCAGAATTTCTTTTTCGAGTGCCTCCTGAATTTTTTGATTTTGAATGCCGAGCATCCACATTCCCTTTTGAATGGCGGTGGTTGTTTCAGTGGCCGGAGCAAGAAATACCACCTTCACATCCGGGGCTACAGAAATGTTTTCAAGTGCCAGGGCCAATCCCAAACCTCCGAAGGAGTGTGCAATGTAGGCATCGAGCGGACCGTACAGTTGGAGTATATGTGTTATCACGGAGGCGTAATCAAGTGCATGGGCTGTTTTGCCTTCACTATGCCCATGTGCGGGAGCATCAAATGCGAGCACTTCATATCCTTGTTGGATCAATGGTTCAATAAAATGATCGAATGTATGTACTGAGGAGGAAAAGCCATGCAATATCAACGCTTTTTTAGGCGCTCCCGCATTGCATCGGTAACCCCTGATACACAAATTATTCCATTGAAAAGACAGTGGTTCATATGTGTTGAAACGGCTGATTCTCTTGTGTCCGGGTAATGCAATGGGGGTGGTAAATAACCTAAAACTCTGTTTGCCGGTCAGGCGCGGACTCACTTTAGATAAAACCTGTAGTTGGATACGGATTATTTTGAACGCCAACTTTTTTTGTACATTCATAGTGCAAAGATAAATGCTTATGAGGATAACATTGATTGGAACCGGGAATGTAGCCACCGTTTTAGGAAGATTATTCACAGCATATAACCATCAAATTGTAAGCGTATGGGGGCGTACCCCCGAAAGAACGGTGCGTTTGGCTTCGGAATTCGGTGCTATACCGGGGAGCATTTTACAGCCTTCTAAGGTTGAGACAGATATATATATTATAGCACTCACTGATACAGCCCTGCAGGAATCTGTGATGCATTTCAATTTTGGGAATATTCCCGTGGTACATACCGCAGGATCTGTTTCAAAGGATGTGCTACAGACCGTATCGTCTCAGTATGGTGTATTGTACCCACTTCAAACATTGAAAAAAGAATTACCTGAAATACCGGAGATTCCTTTTTTGGTTGATGCCAATTCCGACGAATTGTTACAAAGGCTTACCCAACTTACCGGCTCTGTTTCCTCAAGGATGTACAAAACCGACGATCAGGGACGTTTAAAGATGCATGTTGCGGCTGTGCTGGTGAATAATTTCACCAATCATTTGTACACAATGGCCCATGCTTTTTGTGAGGAAGAACACGTACCTTTTGATTTACTAAAACCACTGATTATGGAAACGGCCAATAGGGTGTTACAAGCCAATCCGGCAGATATTCAAACGGGGCCGGCTATACGAAAAGATATTACCACACTCGATAAGCATTTACGCATTTTGAATACACATCCTAAATTGCGTACTATGTATTTAAGAATGACAGACAGCATCATGAATCCGTAGTATGAATGGGTAAGAAGGTGTAGATGAAAACGAGAGTATAAAACAGGTTGTTGCATTAAGGAGTTACAAATTTCACATAGAAAAGTTGAATCTGAAGATTCATCAATCGAATAACAGGTAACGTTTTCGCATAGCCGAAAATAAGAGGTAAATGACATCATTGTTTATAATTATGCACCTTCTTTGAGGCCGGTTTATTGAAACGTCGTTGTGTGCGAATTTGAAGACAATTAGCTTAGCACATGTATTGATGTGCATCCGCCATGAAGCCCCCGTCCGAAGCATTGGCTACACTCGCATTTTTTCCGAACTTTAAAACGGGCTTGAGGGTATAGCTTAAAAGTGAAATTGTACATTAACACGTCATGTAATCTTTCCCGTTAGGTTAACTGCATTTTTATTTTTTTGATTTTATGCCACCCCTCCGGGGTTGTGTATATCTCCTTTCCACATGGATGTTATCATCATGCGACCCCTTCAGGGTCGTTTCACTGAAACGGTATTTTTAGCAAACATTTTGGCAGGTTATCATCATGCGACCTCATTGGGGTCAATAAAATTTAGATAAAGCAATGGAGGTATGATTTCTATTGTATGTGTTTAGAGTGCATCCCCCATAAACACCCCGTCCGGGGCATTGACTACACTCACATTTTTTCATAACTTTAAAATGGGCTTGAGGGTATAGCCGTCCCTAGGGAAAAATAGATTGATACGCAGTAACTGCCTTGTAGAAATACAACAATTCCTAACCTGTTGCTTTTCCTTTCACGTTCATAAATGAAATTGAAAGCATCGAATTTAAGTTACTCAACAAGTATAGTTCAAAAATTTACGTATATTATTTATGCGGAAAGATAATGTCAGTTTGCACCCGATATGGATTCACCGGTTTGCCTTTATCATCATACATAGAACCGATATATATTTCGTACGGAGCTCCGGATGATTTCTTTTTATAGTCACTCATCCATTCCTTTAATGCCTCATAGGCCTGATAGGTTAAATCGTACGGACCGTAATAATGAGCTACCAGGGCACTGTCGGTTTTCAGTTCTTTAATGAAACAGTTTTTGGGCAATTTCCCTGCGGGCTTCTTATCTACCGGATAACCCGCTTCAAAAAAGAAAGGAGGACTACTCGTTTTATACCATGCCATGCGCGGACCACTGATGGTGAGTTTTTTGTCTTTTATAATTTTCATCAACACTTCGCTGTAAATCGAATGCATTTTTACACCAATGGTTTCACTGCTCGAAGCACTATCTTTCATAACCAACACAATAGCTGCCGGGCGAATGGTATCAACAATATTGATTACAGGAGCCTGGGGCTTTACAGCTTGTTGTTGAATAGTAGCCGTATCTTTCTTGTACACCACCGGTGGAGGAGTTTGAGTTGGCTCCGGTTCACTACAAGAGGTGAATAAGATGATTGAGGCCATCCCCAATACACTCAGTAGTTTAATATACATAAGGCGGTTCTTTTTTGGTTTCAGCACCACAAAATAGCAATTTGTATGCCGTAATACTATTTTAATTTAGGTTTGCATATAATTTTAAACCTACTGATGATGAATGTGCTGTCTGCTTTTAAACCAATACGCGCTTTTGCTTTGGATGTAGATGGCGTGCTTACCGACGGTACCGTACTGGTAACGGAAGAAGGAGACATGCTGCGCCGCATGCACATCCGCGATGGGTATGCCCTTCAACTGGCAGTTCGAAATGGTTATTGGGTAATCGTTATATCCGGAAGCTACTCAACAGGGGTGAAACTCCGGTTAGAACGTTTAGGTGTTACCGAAGTGCATATGCAGGTGAAAAATAAAGTGGAGATTCTCCAGCGATTCATTAAAAGTTACGGACTCTCCAATGATGAGGTTCTGTATATGGGCGATGATGTACCAGACATAGATGTGATGCAAATGGCGGGATTATCTTGTTGCCCTGCGGATGCCGTACCTGAAATTCTACAACAAGCCATGTATATTTCACCATTACCGGGTGGCGCAGGTTGTGTTCGGGATGTTATAGAAAAAACGATGAGGTTACAGAACAAATGGACAGATGATCTGTCAGTGCCTTCCACCTTATAAACTTTCTTCATGCAACTATTCGCTGCTTTCATGAAACTGGTGCGATGGCGCAATCTGTTTTTCATAGTACTCACGCAAACTTTGTTTTTTACCTGTGTGCTGAGGGCTGTCATAGAATTACAACCTAAAGATGCACTTATTGAATCGAAAGGATGGCTTTTTATCCTGTTGGTCATTGCATCGGTATGTATCGCTGCCGCAGGATATATCATCAATGATTATTTTGATGTGCAAATAGATGCGGTGAACCGGCCTGATCGTGTGGTGGTAAACCGGATGGTGAAAAGACGATGGGCTATTTTTTGGCACTTATGCCTCTCCGTTATAGGACTGTTACTGAGCGTGTATGTGAGCTATAAAACCCAAACCTATGTGATTGCTTTCGGGAATGCAGGGTGTATCCTGCTGTTGTGGTTTTACTCTACTACTTTCAAAAAACAAGTGTTAACGGGTAACGTAATCATAGCAGCCCTTACCGCCTGGGTTATTGTAGTGGTATATTTCTTTGCAGGTGCTAAAATCATTGGCGACGGAAACTGGATGTTGGCCGCGTACCCTTTCGATATCCGAAAGTTTTTTATTTTAACCATGGCATACGCAGGCTTTGCCTTTGTTTTATCCCTGGTGCGTGAGGTGGTAAAAGATATGGAAGATTTGGAAGGAGATGCACAATACAATTGCCGCACCATGCCCATTGTGTGGGGAATCCCCGCAGCCAAAATGTTTGTCGCGGTTTGGGTGATTGTGCTGCTTGCCGCACTCGGATTCATCGCGCTGTATGCTTTTAAAATTGGCTGGCGCTGGCAGTCCGTTTATGTAATGGTACTTGTATGGTTGCCGTTAGTGTTCTTGTTGAAACAATTGAAACAGGCCAAAACAGTGGCTCAATTTCACCGAATGAGCACGAATATCAAGTGGATTATGCTCGCCGGCATTCTGTCTATGTGTTTGTTTTATTTAATGCATTTCTCATGAGTATTATACTGGCCTCTCAATCGCCCAGAAGAAAGCAGTTGCTCGAATGGGCAGAAATACAATTTGAAGTAGTTGTGGCGAACACGGATGAAACTTTTCCTGAGGGATTGTCCTTTGAAGAAGCCGCAGAGCATATCGCCCTGCAAAAAGCTTTGGCAGTACATCAGCAAACCAACCACTCCGCAGTGCTTGCCGCTGATACCATAGTGGTTTGTAACCAAACCATTTTAGGAAAACCTTCCACAGAAGATGAAGCAGTTGAAATGCTCACAGTACTTTCGGGTAACCTGCACCGTGTGATTACCGGAGTAGCGTTGTTGCATCATGGACAGCCACATGTGTTTTCTGATACCACCTATGTGCAATTCAACGAACTTACACCAACACAGCTACGTCATTATGTAGAAACATATAAACCCTTCGACAAAGCCGGAGCCTATGCCATACAGGAATGGATTGGCGTGGTGGGCATTCAATCTGTTCAGGGTGATTTTTATAATGTGATGGGATTGCCCGTGAACCGTGTTTATC
>JAHBTM010000059.1 GCA_019638635.1 Ferruginibacter sp.
AAAACAGCAAATGGTACGTGCTTCGCGTTGTAAGTGGAAAAGAACGGAAGATTAAAGAATATCTGGATAAAGATGTTGTGCGTAACGGTTGGGATAAAATCATCAAGCAGGTTTTTTTACCCGTGGAGAAAGTGTATAAAGTACAGAACGGTAAAAAAGTAATGCGTGAAAGAAACTTTTATCCAGGCTATATCATGATGGAAGTGGCCGGTGATAAACTGAACGACGATATCATCCAGCATGTAAGCAACATCAGCAATGTAATGCACTTTTTAACGGATGGTAAGGGTTCTAAAGGAAATATCATTTCGTTACGTAAGGCTGAAGTGAACAAGATGTTGGGCAAGGTAGATGAAATGAGCGATGCAGGTGGAATGACGATGAGCGAGCCATTCATTATCGGTGAAACCATCAAAATTATTGATGGTCCGTTCAACGACTTTAACGGTGTGATAGAAGAAGTACATGATGAAAAGAAAAAGCTGAAAGTGCAGGTGAAAATCTTCGGAAGGGCTACTCCTGTGGAACTCAGTTATATGCAGGTAGAAAAAATATCCTGATCCATTCGCTCCAAAAAATATTCAATCCTGTTCTATGAACAGGATTTTTATTAAGTAGCAGTCAGCAAGGATATGTCAGATTGATGAAAGTCTACTGTAAATTATAATAATCAAAATTTAAAAGTGCCGATATTTGCATCACCAATCATTAAAAAATATGAAATACATGAAAAAGTTATTCATCCTCATCCCGGCCATTTTATTAGGCATGGTTGTGATGGCTCAGCCACCTAAGGGGAAGGCCAAGAAGGGAACAGTATATGGTGCCAAAGTAGACAAATCAGGAGCGATGGCTGCCAATGAACTCACTGCCTATATGAAGGGTAAAGATTCTGCGCCCGTTAAAGTACAGGGAAAGGTGACTGAAGTTTGTCAGGCAATGGGGTGCTGGATTAAACTCGAAACGGCTGACGGACCTGTAATGGTTAAAATGAAAGACCATGCCTTTTATGTGCCAATGGCTTTGTCTGGTAAAAACGTTGTGATTGAAGGGGAAGCATCCGTTAAAGAAACTTCAGTAGATATGCTGAGGCATTATGCAGAAGATGCCGGAAAATCAAAGGAAGAGATTGAAGCAATCAAAGACCCGCAGAAACAGATGATGATTATGGCCGCAGGCATTGTGGTACTATAATCCGTTGTTTAAAAATTCTAGCCTCATCTTACGATGGGGCTTTTTGTTAACGTACATTCGAATATGTTTTCACGGGTTTTATTTTGTGCTTTGTATTGGTTAATGTGGACTGCCTTTTTCGGGGTGGCCCGGGTTGGGTTTCTATTAGCCAACTGGGACGAAGCAGTTCAAAGCGGAATCAAGCAATCGCTAGGTGCTATGCTTAACGGTGCACGAATGGATATGTCGATGGCGGTGTATGTATCAGCGCCGGTATTCTTTCTGGCAATGATTTCTACATGGTTAACGGTGTTGCGTACCCGTAATATATATGTTATCTATACCCTGTGCGTATTGTTTCCTGTATTGTTACTGCTGTTTGCTGATATTGGATTGTACCAATCCTGGCACGCGCGCATTGATGGAACCTTTCTTAGATATATGTCAAACCCCAGCGAAGTTTGGGCATCTATTTCACACCTTCCGATACTTTGGATTGTAGTTGGGTTTCTGTTGACCTATCTGTTATTTTTCATGTGGATGCGAAAGTTGGTAAGGCAATTTACCCTCCATCTGCACAATATGCATCAGCCCTGGTTTCAGTTTGTATTCGTGTTGATATGGATGGGGATAATGATTATTCCTTTAAGAGGTGGTTTTCAACTGGCTCCTTTAAATCAGAGTACTGTTTTCTTTTCCGATAATCATTTCTCTAACCTGGCCGCCATAAATGCTCCGTGGAATTTTGTACATGATGTGCTACAGCGGGAAGATGAATCTAAGAATCCTTTCACCTATATGGAGGATGCAAGGGCCAACAGCATTATTGACAGCCTCTATGCGCGACCGTTATTGAATCGGCCGGATACCCTTCAGCCTCCGGTGAATGTTCTGTTGATTGTTTGGGAAAGTCTTACTGAAAAAGTGGTAGACCTAAAGTTTAAAGGAGTTGAAGTTACTCCTGGCCTTAATAGGCTAACCCGTGAAAGTGTATATTTCAGTAATGCGTATGCTACCGGTGATCGTACCGATAAAGGAATTGTAGGGATACTGAGTGGTTATCCCGCTCAACCCACTACTTCTATTGTAAAAATTCCCTCGAAAGCATCCACATTACCGATGATCAGTAAAGATTTTAATCAGGCCGGTTATCAAACAGCTTATTATTATGGTGGCGAACCCGAATTTGCCAATATGAAAGCGTACTTGATGCAGGGGGCATTCAGACATTTTGTAACCATCAATGATTTTGAAAAAAAAGACCATAATTCGAAATGGGGCGCCCACGATGGTGTGGTGATGCACCGCTTGTTGAGTGATATGAAGAAAGTGCCATCCCCCTTTTTTTATACATGGCTCACCCTCAGCAGTCATGAGCCTTATGAAACACCGGTACCTGCGCGCATACCGGGTAATGATCATGAAAGCCGTATGTTGGATGTGATGCATTATACCGACAGCATTGTGTATGACTTTATTACTGCGTGCAAACAATTGCCCTGGTGGAAGAACACCCTCGTAGTCATTACAGGCGACCACGGGCATCCTTTACCTAAACGCACCTTAAGGAGTGATAATTTCAGGATACCTATTTTGTTTACAGGAGGTGCAGTGGAACAGTTTATCAGGAGGGAAGAGGTGGTTTCTCAAAATGATATTGCCACCAGTATACTCTGGTATGCGAGTCTTTCATCTTCATCTTATCGCTGGAGTAGAAATGTATTTCAGCACAATCATCCGGGAAATGCATTTTTCACTTTTAATAATGGATTTGGTTTTGCATCCGGAGATAGAGTGTTTATGTTCGACAATTTGGGTAAACGCCTGATAGAGTACGATACAGTACCCGGAGAACAAGCCTTGGTTGCCGGTAAAGCACTTCAGCAAATTTCCTTTAAAGATTATCTGGACCGTTAGTACAGGTTCATTTTCTTCAAACGGATTCTAAATATCCATTTCTCCAGTTCTACGGCAAATAATACCACAGAGCTACAAATGAAACACCAGAGCAGTTCATTTAATGTAAGTGGTTGTGTTTTCAAGAGTTGATTGGCAAAAGGTAAATAAACGATTGCTATCTGCAACAGGCAGGTAAAAATTACGGTTAGCAACAACGGCATGTTCGATAAAATATCTTTGCTAAACACACTGTTTCTGTTGCTTTTGATAGCCAAGATATGACCGAGTTGTGCAAAAGAAAGAGTTACAAAAACCATCGTTTGCCAGTGTTCCAGTTTTTGGTGAACAGCCCAGGCCTGCATGGCTAAAGTTACACCAGCCATTAAAATAGAAATTCGTATGATGTGAGCACCTACACCATCTGCAAATAAACTTTCTTCGGGTTTACGGGGTGGCAGTTTCATCACCAGCTTTTCGGATCGTTCACTCGCCAATGCCAAACCGGGCAAGCCGTCGGTAACCAGGTTAATCCAAAGGATGTGCACCGGCAAAAGTGGAATGGGTAATTGTAATAAAGGAGCCAGCAACATAATCAGGATTTCAGCTGTATTACACGTCATGATGTATTTAATGAACTTCCGGATATTATCATAAATCCGTCTTCCTTCCTTTACGGCTTTCACTATGGTGCTAAAATTATCATCCAGCAAAATCATATCTGCAGCTTCCTTGCTTACGTCTGTACCATTGATGCCCATGGCTACCCCAATGTTGGCGGCCTTCAGTGAAGGTGCGTCGTTCACACCATCCCCGGTCATAGAAACAAAATGATTTTTTTTCTGCAGTGCTTTAATAATCATGAGTTTTTGCTCCGGGGATACTCTAGCATAGACACGGATTTTTTCAACCTCCTTTTGGAAAGTTTCAGGCGACATTTGTTTGAGTTGTTCACTTGAACGTGCCAGATCACCTTCATGCATAATTCCCAGGTCGGTAGCAATGGCTGTGGCGGTAGCGAGGTGGTCTCCGGTGATCATCACGGTTTGAATACCGGCTGTACTGCATTCGGCAATAGCTTGTTTGGCAGCCGGGCGTGGGGGGTCTATCAATGCAGTAACACCTGCCGCATGTAAATGGGTTTCTGCAGATTCCAAAGAAGGTATTGTATCCGTGATCTTATATGCAAATGCCAATACACGCATGCCTTCGGCAGACCAAGAATGGCTCTGCTGTAACAGAAGCTCAGCCTGATGGCTATCAGTTAGATGATCTGCTATAGATTCAGGGGCACCTTTGGTGAGTATGAGAAACCGTTTGTTCAGAGAATGAATGGTTGTCATCAATTTACGTTCTGCATCAAAAGGTATTTCTGCTACCCTGGGTAGAGAAGATTTTAAAGGCGCAAATGCTTCATGCGACAAATGATGCTGTACATAATCTACCAGCGCAATCTCTGTTGGATCACCGGTTACAATACCTTCCTCTGTTTTCTTTAAATCGTTGTTTAAGGCCATAGCCAGTATCAAGGGGTTGTATTGTTCATAAACCGTTTCATCGCACAGTGTATGAAGCTTTTCAACTTTCATCTTATTTTCTGTGAGCGTACCGGTTTTGTCTGTACAAATAAAATTTACTGATCCGAGGGTTTCCACTGCCGGAAGGTTTCTGACCAGCGCTTGTTGTTTAACCATTCTCCTTGCACCCAGCGATAAGCAAACTGTAATGAGTGCCGGCAAAGCTTCAGGAATGGCCGCTACAGCCAAAGAGATAGCCAGCAGTAGCATTTTAACGGGCTCTTCCCCCCGGAGAATTCCTGCTATGAATAAAACCAGGCAGAGCAACAAAATGGCGTACGACAAGAGTTTCGTAAAACCTGCCATTCTTTTTTGCAGTGGAGTCAGTTGTTTTTTAGTTGTTAGTAGTCCGGCAATTTTACCAATCTCTGTGCGCATACCCGTAGCCGTTACTACTCCGGTTGCCCTTCCGTTAATAACGAGTGTGCTTTTAAACGCCATGTTGGTTTGATCGCCAATACTGATATCAGTTCCGCTGATAGAATCTGTACTTTTATCTACAGGAACAGATTCACCGGTGAGTGCAGATTCATTTACACGAAAGGAATGTACTTCCAGTAACCTGAGGTCAGCGGGAATAACGCTGCCGGCTTCCATTTGAACGATGTCACCCGGTACTACCCGTTGTGCGGGGATTAATTGCAGTTTACCGTTTCGGATAACATGGGCATGTAAAGCGGCCATTTGTTTTAGCGCACGGATAGATGCTTCAGCCTTATATTCCTGTATAAAGCCAATAATGGCATTCATTAAAACAATAACGCCGATGATGATGGTGTCTGCCACATCACCAATAAAACCGGAAATGATAGCTACGGCAATCAATACTAGAATCATGAAATCCTTAAACTGATTGAGGAATAGCCATATGGGGCTTGGAGGTCCTTGTACATCCAACTCGTTTTCACCTGTTTCTTTTAACCTGCGGGCAGCTTCATCTACGGATAATCCATGCGGGCTTACTTTCAATTCCTCCAGTACTTTGTCTGTCTGTTTAGTATGCCAATGCATAGACTTTATTTTAAAATTTGAAGATAGAACTCATAAGCCTCCATGGTATACATGCTGCTGTTCTCTCAAAGATAAATGAATGCGAAAATGAGTGGTGCATTTATGGGCTATTTTTAGCTAAAACACACGCTGTAAATTTCCAGAAAGACTGAAGCAAAATAACTTGAAACATGGTTGAAGTTATATACTTAATTGGATGCGCAATACCCCTGAAGAAGTTGCATGGGTATACAATTGGGGTTAAGATATGATGGCGATTTTGCGCAAAAACAATATTTCACCCTAGGGACGGCTATACCCTCAAGCCCATTGTAAAGTTAAAAAAAATTTAGGCTGAAGTCAATTCCCCCGATGGGGGTTTATAGGGGTATAAAATTGTGTTGATTAATGAATGAGATCAGAAATGTTCCGGGAATATGTTTGCAAAATTTCGTTTGATTAATCCAACCCCGAAGGGGTGACATGATTATAGCCGAATGATTATGGCCGCATGATTGTATTCACATGGTTAAATTTCAAACGGATGCAATCGAAAATGTATTCCAAATGATTGCGCAATTTCGTTTGATTATCCAACCCCGAAGGGGTGACATGATTATAGCCGAATGATTATGGCCGCATGATTGTATTCGCATGGTTAAATTTCAAACGGATGCAATCGGAAATGTATTCCAAATGTTTGCGCGATATCGTTCAATTAATCCAACCCCGCAGGGGTGACATGATTATAGCCGAATGATTATGGCCGAATGATTGTATTCGCATGATTGTATTCGTATGGTTATATTTCAAACGGATGCAATCGAAAATGTATTCCAAATGTTTGCGCGATATCGTTTGATTAACCAACCCCTAAGGGGTGACATGATTATATCACCACCGGGTTAACATATACAAATACACATAAAAAAATGAGGCAAAATGCCTCATTGAAAAAATGCAATCGGTTTTTTTGAATAATCAGCGATTCAGATTGTCGAATACTGTGGTGGTGTAATAAGGTTTACACGCCATATATATGCTGTACCCTTTGTTAGTGGAGATGACCACATAGTTTTCAGCCGTTGAAAAACGAAAGGTGTACTGATTACCTGCTTCACTGATTACATCGTAGTCAATCATACCACTTCCTTCATTCCTTTTTAGAATTTTATACAGGCTGGTGATGGTGCCGGTACAATGAATGAATTCGTTGTTGTTGATGAAGAGATAGTAACTCGGGTATTCCGTTACATCGTATTCCTTAGTGATTTTTCCATCTGCACCTATATCAAATTCCTGTCGTGTTTCTGTTGGCCAAACTTGGCCTTTCTGTGCGAATGCACCTGAACAACAAAAAATAATCAGTGCGCTGGTTAAGATTTTTTTAAACATGGGGATTAATATTTATGAGTGAATTAACGCATTCTTTGTAAATGTAGTATTTCGCTTTCATGGTATTTATGTGGTAGGAGAGGAATGTGCATAAATTCTTTGTGAGAAGCAGTGCATTTCACATTTACGCCCGATTGAAGCGGAAACCCCGGTGAAGGTTGTGGCCAGACTGGTGCCGGCGTTGCAGCGGAAAGCGGGACACACTCTATAAAACCCTCCAGGCACAAACGTTCAAATAAATGCTTTCCATGGTTGTTAAACCTGGCGAGATGGGTTAAAATTTGTTGGAATGGAATGGGTTTTATACTACTTTTGCATAAAACAACTAAACAGTTGGAAAATTCAAAGACATATCACCGCATTTTAGAATTGCTGAAGCGCACAGGAGCTCAATCGGCCCCTGATGTAGCACAGGCCTTTGGTATTACGGTAGAGGGTGCCCGCCAGCAACTTTCTAAATTGCTGGAACGCGGTTGGGTGGCACCTGTTTCGGATGCAAAAGGTGTGGGAAGGCCTATGTTAAGGTATAGCCTAACCGAGGAAGGGCACAAACTTTTTCCGGATAACCACCGCGAACTCACGGTGCAGATTTTGAATACCGTAGAGCAAGTGCTGGGCCAAAATGCCCTGGATGCAGTGATTCATGCCCGTGCGGTAGAGGTGGAGCAACGTTACCGTGCTTCCGTGGATGCAGTGGATTCTCTTGAAGAGAAGATTGAACAGATTAAGAAAATGCGCTGTGAAGAAGGGTATATGGCTGAATGGAAAAAGGAAGGCGACACGATATATTTTATTGAGAATCATTGTCCTATAGGCTCTGCCGTTCAGTTTTGCACCGGATTTTGCAAGGCCGAACTGAACACTATGCAAAAGCTGCTGGGGGATGGATACCATGTACAACGTATGGAACATTTACCGAATGGCGACCGTAGGTGTATGTATGTGATTAATCCAATAAAAGTGTTGGAAAATTAAGGTTCGTTTGACTTGTGGTACAAGTACTGCAGCGTAACTTTGCGGCGCTAAAGCGGGATAAAACATCAAAGATGAAACTCTTGATATTTAATGGTGAGCCGGGAGATTATGCAGGAAGAACTTCTGCAAAGCTAACAGCGTACATTGTGCGTTCGGCTCAGTTGGCAGGGATTGAAACTGAGGTGCTGAACGTGGGAACCCTGGGGTTACCGTTCTTTGATTTTTCTCACCGGCATACTCCGGAAGCGGTGATGCACATGGTGAGCAGGTTTAAAGCGGCCACGCATCAAATTTGGCTGACGCCCTTGTACCATGGTAGCATGACGGGCATGATGAAAAATGCACTGGATTGGCTGGAAGTGACAGCGCAAGATGAACCGGCCTACCTGACTAACCAGTTTGCAGGTATGATTTGCTGGGCGGATGGAGGACACGCCCTCAACGGCATTACAGCGATGGAAAATGTGGCCAAATCATTGCGTGCCTGGGTTTTGCCGTTTTCTATTCCTGCAATGCAACGGTTACTGATAGACGAACATGGAATGCTGAGTGATGAATATGCCCGTAAAATTGATTTGATGGTATCGATGTTAATGAATACACCGGCACCTCAACCAACGGTTCATCTATAAATTATTAAAATTATGATTACGGTATCTGATAGCGCTAAAACATTTATTCAAGAACAACTAGACAGGGAGTATCCCGGAGGGAAACATTTTGTGCGTGTAGGTGTGAAAGGAGGCGGATGCAGCGGTCTGGAGTATGAATTGCATTTTGACGACCAGCAAAGAGAGGGTGATGAAGTATATGAAGATAAAGGCGTGAAGATAGTAGTGGATATGAAAAGCCTGTTGTATTTGTTTGGTACCGAGCTGGATTATACCGGCGGCTTGAATGGAAAAGGATTGGTATTTAAAAATCCGAACGCTACACGTACGTGTGGTTGCGGTGAAAGTTTCGCCGTTTAAAACTGAAATGAACACATGGAAAAAGAAAACCAGTTATTAGAAGAGATTGCCAATTCGGAATACGAATACGGTTTTGTAACCAACATTGAAACCGATAAACTTCCCGAAGGGTTGAATGAAGATACTATACGCTTCATTTCCGCCAAAAAACAGGAACCTGAGTGGTTGCTTGAGTATCGGCTGAAAGGGTATCAGGCATTCCTGCGTTCCAAAATGCCGGAGTGGCAAAATTTTAAAATGCCTGACATTGATTTTCAAGCCATCTCTTATTATGCTGAACCCAAACCCAAAAAGCAATTGCAAAGTTTGGATGAAGTGGATCCCGAATTGCTCGAAACTTTTGAGAAGCTGGGTATTCCACTGAACGAACAAAAATTACTGGCGGGTGTAGCGGTAGATGCAGTGTTCGATAGCGTATCTATTGCTACTACGTATAAGGGCAAACTGAAAGAACTGGGTATTATCTTTTGCTCTTTCAGCGAAGCGGTTAAAGAGCATCCGGAACTCGTAAAAAAATATATGGGCTCAGTAGTGCCACATTCGGATAACATTTTTGCTTCATTAAATACAGCTGCTTTTTCTGATGGGTCGTTTGTGTACATACCCAAAGGTGTTCGTTGTCCGATGGAGCTAAGTACATATTTCAGAATTAATGCTCAAAATACAGGACAATTTGAACGCACACTAATTATTGCTGACGAGGGAAGTTATGTGAGTTATTTGGAAGGATGTACCGCTCCGCGCAGAGACGAAAATCAGTTACACGCAGCCGTGGTGGAACTGATTGCCATGGAGGGGGCTGAAATAAAATATTCCACGGTGCAAAACTGGTATCCGGGAGATAAGGATGGTAAAGGAGGTATCTACAATTTTGTAACGAAGCGCGGCATTTGCAAAGGTAGAAAATCGCGCATATCATGGACGCAGGTAGAAACCGGTTCAGCCATTACCTGGAAGTATCCGAGTGTTATTTTACAAGGGGATGATTCCGAAGCAGAATTTTATTCGGTAGCCGTTACAAAAAATAAACAACTTGCCGATACCGGAACCAAAATGATGCATCTGGGTAAAAACACCAAGAGCCGTATTATCTCAAAAGGTATCTCTGCCGGACACAGCCACAACAGTTATCGCGGATTGGTTTACGTTGGGCCTAAGGCAGATTATGCAAGAAATTTTACACAGTGCGACTCTTTATTATTAGGCGATCGATGCGGAGCACATACATTCCCGTATATAGAAACTAAAAACAAAACCGCCACGATTGAACACGAGGCCACTACTTCCAAAATTGGAGAAGATCAGGTGTTTTATCTGAATCAAAGAGGAATAGATGATGAGAAAGCGGTAGCACTGATAGTGAACGGGTATGTGCGCGATGTAATCAATCAGCTGCCTATGGAGTTTGCCGTGGAAGCACAGAAATTACTGGCTATTTCACTGGAAGGCAGCGTAGGATAATTAAATATTATAACAACACAGAAATACAACATCACATGTTATCAATAAAAAATCTGCAGGCGCAGGTAGAAGACAAACAAATTCTGAAGGGCTTGAATTTAACGATTAATCCCGGTGAAGTACATGCCATCATGGGGCCCAATGGCTCAGGCAAAAGTTCACTGGCTTCGGTGCTGGCCGGAAGAGATGCGTATGAAGTAACCGGCGGTGAGGTGGAGTTTTACGGCAAAGATTTACTGGAACTTTCTCCGGAAGATCGCGCCCGTGAAGGACTGTTTCTCGCATTTCAATATCCGGTTGAAATACCCGGTGTATCGAATATCAATTTCCTGAAAACGGCAATGAATGAAATCAGGGCCTATAAAGGACTGGAACCTTTAGATGCAAAATCGTTTTTGAAACTGAGTAAGGAAAAACAACAACTGGTAGAGTTTGATGCCAAACTGGTGAACCGTTGCCTGAACGAAGGTTTTTCAGGTGGTGAGAAAAAACGCAACGAAATTTTTCAACTGGCTATGCTGGAGCCCCGTTTAGCTATTTTGGATGAAACAGATTCCGGTTTGGATATTGATGCCCTGCGCATTGTGGCCAACGGCGTGAATGCCCTGCGCTCAAAAGACAATGCCTTTGTGGTGATCACGCATTATCAGCGCTTGTTGGATTATATCGTGCCTGATTTTGTGCATGTATTGTTTGATGGTAAAATCATTAAATCGGGCACTAAAGTACTGGCACTGGAACTGGAAGAAAAAGGATACGACTGGTTGAAAGAATCAGTGCATGCACCCATTGTTTAAATTGAATTCATCACATGACACCACAGGTTACATTACCGATATACGACGATTTGCTGAAAGATTTCTCCAAGTTGGAAATGAAAGCGGAGCATGAACAAATTCGTCAGAAAAGAAGGAATGCTTTAGAGGTATTCAAACGTACGGGATTCCCTACCCGAAAACATGAGGACTGGAAATACACCGCGGTAACGCCCTATTTGCAAGCGAATTTCCGCACCAACGGCTCTGTACCCATTGCGCCCGTTGCCGTTGATTATTTGAAACTGGCGGCTATTCCCGGACTGGATTGCTACCGTGTGGTTACTGTGAATGGTGTGTTGCAACCTACGGAAGTGGCATTGCCATCTAATGTGAAAATCCGCTCCATGGCAGAAGCCCAGGAAGATGCCGGGTTGCTGAAGCATTTCGGTTCGGTATCGGTGCTAGACAAAGCTCCGTTTGCAGCCCTGAATACCGCATTGTTTGCACATGGTTTCTTTTTGGAGATGGATGCCAATACCAGCCTGGATAAACCCATTCATCTGGTTCAGGTATTAAGCAGTGATGCACACGCTTTTGTTCAACCCAGAAATCTGGTGGTTATTCATGCCGGCGCAAATGCTACCCTTATTGAATCAGTAGTGTCTACTCCCGGTACCAAAGTGTTTGTCAATAGTGTAACCGAAGTGGTGCTGAAGGAAAATGCGCAGTTACAACACTACGTTTTGCAGATGGCCGAAAAAGAAACCCAACTGATTCAGCAAAATGATGTGAGTCAGTCGATGCACAGCCTCTACTCGAATTACACTTTTTCTCTTCCCGGTTCTTCCCTGATTCGAAATAACCTGAATGTAGCACTGGATGCGCAGCAAACAGAAACCCATTTATACGGGTTGTACCTGGGAACAGGCAACCAGTTGATCGATAACCATTCACTGGTGGATCATAAAATGCCACATTGTAATAGCAATGAAATGTACAAAGGGGTGTTGATGGATCGGGCGACGGGTGTTTTTAACGGTAAAGTGTTTGTACAACAGGATGCCCAAAAAACCAATGCATTTCAGCAAAACAACAACCTGCTGCTGAGTGATGAAGCTACCATCAATTCAAAACCACAACTTGAAATATTTGCGGATGATGTAAAATGCAGCCATGGTTCTACCGTGGGACAGTTGAGTAAGGAATCAATGTTCTATTTACAATCGCGCGGCATCAGCGAACAATCGGCCCGTGCCATGCTGGTGAATGCCTTTGCATTTGACGTAACTGAAAAGATTGGCATACCCCAGCTCGAAAAATTTATCAATCATAAAATTACCGCCCATATACCGGCGTTGAATTAAATGGAACAGGGAACTACGCATATAGATACACTGAAAGATATCAAACAGGTCAGGCAGTTGTTCCCGATTTTACAATCCACGATTTACGGTAAACCCCTCGTTTATTTCGACAATGGGGCTACTACGCAAAAACCAGTACAGGTTATTGAGGCCATGAATGCTTACTATCGTGAAACGAATAGTAACGTACATCGTGGCGTTCACTATCTAAGCGGTAAGGCAACGGATGCATTTGAAGCCGTTAGAAAAAAAGTGCAGTGCTTTCTGAATGCTGCACACGAACATGAAATCATTTACACATCCGGCACAACAGCTGCCATCAATCTGGTAGCATCCAGTTTTGGTAAGAAGTATATTCTTCCCGGTGATACGATAATTATTTCTTCCATTGAACACCACGCCAACATTGTGCCCTGGCAAATGATGGCAGAAGAAAGAGGAGCCTCATTGAAGATTATTCCGATGCTGGCCAATGGTGATTTGGATATGGAGGCTTACGCTTCATTACTGGATGAACATGTGAAACTGGTGGCCGTGAATTATGTATCCAATGCACTGGGTACCGTAAACCCTATAGAAAAAATAATTGAGCTGGCACACCGCTTACACATTCCGGTGTTGATTGATGCGGCGCAGGCGGTTCAACATATGCCGGTGGATGTGCAAAAGCTGGATGTGGATTTTCTCGTTTTTTCAGGACATAAAATGTACGGCCCTACCGGAATAGGTGTGCTGTACGGAAAAGAAAAATACCTCGATGAAATGCCGCCTTACATGGGGGGCGGTGAGATGATACAAACCGTTACGTTTGAAAAAACAACCTATCAGAAATTACCGTTTAAGTTCGAGGCCGGCACTCCGGCGATTGCGGAAGTGATTGGCTTAGGTGCTGCAATCGATTTCCTTGAATCTGTTGGTATAGATGCCATACACCATTACGAAAGTGCATTACTTACCTATTTGGCCGATTCATTGAAAAGTATACCGGGGTTGCGCTTTATTGGAGAACCTGCGAGAAGGGCAGGAGTGGTCTCTTTTTTAATCGGCCAACACCATCCGTTTGATGTGGGTGAAATCCTCGATAAACAAGGCATTGCCGTACGTACCGGACACCATTGTGCAGAACCGCTGATGCGTATCTTTAACGTGCCCGGAACAGTACGGGCCTCTATTGCACTCTACAATACAAGAGCTGAAGTGGATGCATTGGTACACGGATTACAAAGAG
>JAHBTM010000006.1 GCA_019638635.1 Ferruginibacter sp.
TGTGGGTGTACCACCGCCATTGGGAGATAAGCTTTCCCAGAAAAAGCAGTGATTCCAATGTCCACCTCCGTTGTTGCGAACAGCCGCACTGATACTCCCGGCTTCTTTCACCAGTGCTTCCAGCGATTTGCCCTCATGCGGTGTGCCGGCAATGGCCTTGTTTAAATTATCAACATATGCCTGATGGTGTTTACCATGATGAATTTGCATAGTTAATGTGTCTATGTGTGGCTCAAGCGCATCATGCGCATAGGGCAGGGGATCCAATGTAAAAGCCATAATGTATAATATGTTTTAAATGAAAAAATGGTTTTAGAGTGTAAATTTAAGTGAATTTGATGACTAACTGCGCGCGCATAGTGGTATTGCATTTCAAATGTGTATCGCCCATTTTTCTTGCAATTCCTTTGTTATTCACATACGCCTTTGCGGTGATCTGTTATATGAAGGGTTGGATTTTATAGGCTAATGTGTTACACACCTGCGTGCGTATGGCAACAAATCGTTTTGCATGAAACATTTACCGGTGTCTGTTTCAATTAAAAGGTTAAGAAATCCTGTACAGGCATTCTCTTTCATTTATTTCACGAAATTTACGGATAGTTTAAACGAGATACATTCATTATAGTCAGATAACCCATGTCAAACCGAAAACGGAATCAACATCTATTGTGGCGAAGCGGATTCGGTCCCGGTATGCAACAAATACAATCTCTGGATCAGATTCATTCTGTGGATCTATGGAAAGGCATACTACAAAATGCAGGCGGTGAACCTAAAAAAATAGTGGTGGCGGAAAACAGATTGCAAAATCTGTTCGAAGGCATTGAGGGAGAGGATGCCATGCGTCAGTTTCAGAAAGAAAATAAAGCTGCCATTGCGGAACAGGTAAAACTAATGCGGCAATCTTCGCGCGAAGATTTAAAAAAACTCAATCATCTCTGGCTGGATGAAATGGTACATTCTCCTGCTCAACTCAGAGAAAAAGTGAGTTTCTTCTGGCATGGCCATTTTGCATGTCGCGTATTCAGCGCCCATCAACAACAGGAATTACTGCATGTAATACGTACCCATGCCCTGGGGAATTTTGGTGAGTTGCTCCGCGCCGTGAGCAAATCTCCCGCGATGCTGGCCTTCTTAAATAATCAGCAAAACAGAAAGAAAAGTCCGAACGAAAACTTTGCCCGTGAAGTAATGGAACTCTTTACACTGGGGCGTGGGCATTATACGGAATGGGATGTGAAGGAAGCGGCCAGGGCTTTTACCGGATGGTCGTACGATTCCAGGTCGGGATTCGTTTTCAAGCAACAAACCCATGATGATGGGGTAAAAAAATTCATGGGAAGAACAGGAAGGTTCACCGGAGATGATATCATCAACATCCTCCTCGAACAAAAACAAACAGCCCGTTTTATTACCGAAAAAATATTCAGGTTTTTCGTTCATGAAAATGCCGACCCAAAAATAACAGCAATCCTGGCAGATGAATTCTTCAAAAGCGGGTACGAAATGAAAGTGCTACTCCACAGCATTTTTTCATCTGATTGGTTTTACGACAATCGCTATATGGGCAACCGTATTAAATCTCCTGTAGAGTTTATGGCAGGCATCCGGCGATTTGTGCCCATTCAACTGGATAACCCGAACAGTTCACTGGTATTTCAACAGGTGCTCGGGCAGGTGCTATTTCTTCCACCCAATGTGGCAGGATGGCCGGGTGGCAAGAGCTGGATCGACAGCAGTTCCCTCATGGTGCGTTTGCAACTCCCAAGAATTTGGGCCAGCAAGGAAGATTTTAGATTACAGATGAAGGGGGATGATGACGTGGATATGGGCCGGTCTCCTGAAGAAATGCAGGCAGCACGCAGGGCAAAGAATTTTATTACCCGGGCCGGTGCAGCCGACTGGAACTGGGAGCCGGTATGGAAGAATTATGAGGATGTATCACGGGAACGGCTGTACGAAGAAATTGCTGCTCATCTGCTGCAAACAAAAAGCGCACCGGGGAAGCAGGTTGTAGAACCTTTTGTTGATAAAAGCAGTCGGGAACACTACATCAGCAGCACCATCGTGCAGTTGATGAGTACCCCTGAATATCAGGTTTGTTAAACGCCAAAGTCACGAACGATGCTTATTAAAAGAAGAACTTTTTTACAAACGGGATCCCTGGCTACCGCGTCGTTGCTGGTGCCTAAGTTCATGAAGGCATTTGAACCGCAGCAGGGTTTGGTTCCACCGGGAAATAAAACACTGGTGGTCATACAATTTAGTGGAGGCAATGATGGTTTAAATACGGTGGTGCCTATCACCAATGATTTGTATTTCAGCAACAGGCCCAGAATACACATTCCGGCAACACAAGCCCATAAACTCACTACAGATGCAGGCTTACATCCGGCACTCACTATTGCGAAGGAGCTGTACGATAACGGCGAACTGGCGATTATGAACAGTGTGGGATATCCGAATCCGGATCGTTCCCATTTCAGGAGTATGGATATCTGGCACAGTGCCAGTGAAAGCAATGAATATTTCACTACCGGATGGCTGGGGCGATACCTCGATGAACAATGTAAAAATTGTACTACACCTACACAGGCGCTTGAAGTAGATGATGTATTGAGTTTGGTGTTGAAGGGTGAACAGAATAAAGGTTTGGCATTACGGGATCCCAAAGGGTTGTATGGTGTGAGTTCCGGCAATTATTTCAAATCGTTGCATCACGCGCATGTACATGAGGAAGAAACGGTTGATTATTTGTATAAAACCATGAGTGAAACAATCAGCAGTGCAGAATATATTTATCGACAGAGTCAGTTGCATCCATCGGCAGCACAATATCCTTCCACGAAAACAGGAAAGAGTTTGAAAACGATTGCTTCATTGATATTGTCTGATATCAACACCAGGGTGTATTATGTGTCGCTCGGAAGTTTTGATACGCATGTGAATCAGGAAAATCAGCAAACCAAACTATTTACCGAACTCAATGATGCTTTGTCGGTTTTTGTGAAAGACCTGAAGCAGAATCGTCGTTTTAATGATGTGATGATTATGACGTTTTCAGAGTTCGGTCGCCGGGTAAAACAAAATGCCAGTAACGGAACCGATCATGGAACCGCAAATAATATGTTCTTCATCAGCGGGGGGTTAAAAAAGAAAGGGATCCTCAATCCACTGCCTGACTTGCAGGATTTGAATGCCGGGGATTTAAAACATCAGGTAGATTTTAAAACCGTTTATGCAACCATGTTACGGAAATGGTTAAACGCAGATGATGCGGCTATCCTGAAGAAAAAATTTCAGGTGCATGATTTTATATAATTTCATGAGCCATCAAAGTCATTAAAATATTCAATTCTCTACTCAACCAATTTTTGGAGATCCGAAGTAGGAGTGGAGGACTTTGGGCAGTTGGATACCACCGGAATCCTGATTATTCTCCAGCAACGCGGCTACTATCCTTGGCAACGCAAGAGAAGATCCATTCAGTGAATGCAACAATTGTGTTTTCCCGCTTTCATCCTTATAGCGGATCTTCATACGATGGGTTTGGAAAGTTTCAAAATTGCTCACCGAACTCACCTCCAGCCATTTCTCCTGAGCAGCACTGTATACTTCAAAATCGTATGTAAGGGCTGATGTAAATCCCATATCGCCACCGCATAAACGCAATATCCGGTAAGGCAGTTCCAGATATTGTAAAAGGCGTTCCACATGATTTACCATCTCCTCCAAAGTATCATAACTTTTCTCAGGAGTTGTAAGTTGAATGATTTCTACTTTATCAAACTGATGCACCCGGTTTAAACCACGCACATCACTTCCAAAACTTCCCGCCTCTCTTCTGAAACATGGAGAATACGCCGTCATCTTAATCGGAAGTTGAGCTGCATCCACAATGGTATTGCTGTACACATTGGTCACCGGTACCTCCGCAGTAGGAATCATATACAATCCGTCTTCCTGCATAAAATACATCTGTCCTTCCTTATCGGGCAATTGTCCTGTTCCGTATGCGGTTTTATCATTCACCATCAAAGGCGGCAAATATTCTCGGTAACCGGCCTGTGTATTATAATCCAAAAAGAAAGATATCAGTGCACGCTGGAGTTTTGCACCCTGTCCCGTATACAATGGAAAACCGCTACCCGTTAACCGGGCTCCAGTTTCAAAATCAATCAGCTGATAGGTTTTTATCAACTCCCAGTGCGGTTGTGCATTTTCAGGAAGTTGGGGCATCACACCCCCGGTGTTTACAATTTCGTTGTCCGCTGCGGAAGTACCTGCTTTCACTGAAACATGCGGCAAATTGGGCAACATCAGTATTTTTTGTTGAATCGTCTCTTCCAACTCCTGTAAAGAGGCCTTCCCGTGTTGCATCGTATCCTTAATAGCCGCTACTTCCTGCTTTATTGCTTCAGCACCGGCAGCATCGCCCCGGCCTATGAATTGGCCAATCTGCTTCGATAAACGATTCACTTCTGCCTGCATCGTTTCTGTTTCCAGTTTTTGCTTGCGGAGTTTTTCATCCAAAGCCAATATCTCATCCACATATTCTGGTTTCGAAAAATGCCTGACAGCAAGCCTTTCCTTCACCAATGCCGGATCCTGACGTATAATATTGATAGATAACATCCTTAAAATTTTGAAATCATTAAGAGCGCAAAGATAAAGGGCAAATGCTTAATACTTATTTTTGCCGCATGGAGCATGCAGCAGCAGATTTGCAGGTACGATGGCTGAAGTTAAGAATCAAACTCAAAGAACGTTTCGGTATCAAACCGGATATGAATGGAGTGCTCCTCCTCATCGGCATTCAGGAACTGGGGCAGGGTCCACAGGAATTTTCCAAAGAACAGAAACAAGACCTGATGCACATTGCCGTGTGTAAAGTGCTTGCTCAAAGCGGGTATTATGTGTACGAAGGAGATGATGAAGAAGGATGGCCTCACTATGCATCTGCCCAACCTCTGCCACCTTTTAATTTGATAGAGCAGGAAAATTTCCTGAAAGATCATATTTTGCTTTATTTTCAACAAAACGGATTTATAGAACCATGACAAAAAAAATCTTTTTCCTCGCCTTACTGGCCGCTTGCTTCAGCATCACCTCCTACGCTCAAAAAAGCTCGATTCGTGTACAAATCAGTACCGATTCAGGAACCATCGTTGTAAAACTGTATGATGAAACCCCATTACATAGAGATAATTTTATCAAACTGGTACGACAAGGATTTTATGACAGCCTGCTGTTTCACCGTGTCATTCCTGAATTCATGATCCAGGGTGGAGACCCTACCAGCAAAAACGCACAACCCGGCACCATGCTCGGCGGAGGCGGTGGAAATATGGAAAGGATTCCAGCTGAATTCCACCCCAACCTGTACCACAAAAAAGGAGCCCTGGCTGCCGCAAGAGATAACAATCCCGCGAAAGCCAGCAGTGCCTGCCAGTTCTACCTGGTACAGGGAAAGAAATTCACTGATGGAGAATTAAGTATGATTGCCACACGCACCGGAAAAACGTTCTCGGACGAACAACGGAAAATGTACACCACTGTGGGAGGGACACCATTTTTAGATCAGGACTATACCGTATTTGGCGAAATAGAATCGGGCCTGGAAGTAGTAGACAAAATTGTATCCGCCCAAAAAGACGGAGCCAACAGGCCGCTTACCGATATCCGGATGCAAATTACAGAACTCCCGTAAGCGAACATTTTTTATCATAAATTGCAGCCCAATCTTTAAATCATTTTTATGAACTATCCGGATAACCTCCGTTACACCAAAGACCACGAATGGGTTTCATTGGAAGGTAACGTTGCTACCATCGGCATTACTGATTTCGCACAACACGAATTGGGCGATATTGTATATGTAGACATTAGCACCAAAGGGAAATCTTTAAACGCAGAAGAAATTTTTGGAACGGTGGAAGCTGTAAAAACAGTCAGTGATTTGTTTTTGCCGGTGGCCGGAACCATAAGCGAAGTAAACCCTGCCCTAGATGGTGCACCGGATTTGGTGAACAGCGATCCCTACGGCGAAGGCTGGATGGTAAAAGTAACGGTAAACAATCCGGCTGATGTGGATGCCTTGATGGATGCCGCCGCTTATAAAGCCATGGTAGGTTAATGTCATTCCGCATTCCTACATCCTATGGGCCTGGTATTATCTGGTTCCTCATTGTTTTGTTTCTGCTGACTTTGCCCGGAAGTGAAATTCCCAATCCTATTCCCTGGATGCAAAAGATTTATTTTGATAAATGGGTGCATGCAGTATTGTTTGCCGTGCTCACCTGGCTGTGGTTGAACCCCACCCTGCGCACCGGAAAAACGCTTTCCACACAACGAATGGTTACCACAGTATTCGTTATCATTGCATGGGGATTGGCAACGGAATATATTCAGGACCAATGGGTCCCCTTTCGCAGTTTTGAGTGGAGTGATTGGGGCGCAGATGCTGCAGGTACGTTAATGGGTGCTATCTTTTTCTATCAAATTACCCTCCCAAAGCATAAAAAGCGGAATTCATCGTTTAAATAACATCATCCCGTAAACTTTAGTTTACATTTGTAGATATGGAATACAACACCACCCGAAATAAACTGGAGATGAAGGAATATGGCAGACATATTCAGAAAATGGTTGAACATCTCCTGAAAATTGAAGACAAGGAAGTACGGCAGAAAAATGCCTATGCCGTCATAGAATTGATGGGCTTTTTAAATCCACACCTGAAAAATGTGGAAGATTTTCGGCATAAACTGTGGGATCACCTCTTCCTGATCAGTGATTTTAAACTCGATGTGGATAGTCCGTACCCCATCCCTACCAGGGAAACCCTTCGCGCCAAACCGGATCGCCTGCATTACCCTAAACGATATCCGAAGTTTAATCACCTCGGTAAGAATATTGAAATTGTAATTGATAAGGCCCTAAACGAAGAGAACCCTGAAAAGAAACAGGGTTTTGCCAATGCGATTGCATACTACATGAAACTAACGTACAGTAACTGGCATAAAGAACTGGTGCAGGATGAAACGATTCAAAGTGAACTAAGCACCATCACCAAAGGCGAACTGGAATTCACCAATCGTCCGTTTGTGAAACACCGCGCAGACAACCGTTCCGATATGGATGATTATGCATCCAGAGGTCAGTACCGGAAAAATTACGGTGCTCGCGACGGTCGTCAGGGGCAACAGGGAAGAGATAACCGCGGAGGCCAGCGCCGGGATGGCAATGGAAGAGACCGCAACATGGGCGGAAACCGTAATTTTAAAAAACGCTACTAGGCAATACCGTTAGTTGCAAGTTATGAACCCTAATCTTTGAACAGATCGGGGTTTTTTGTTCAACCTACACAACTCATTTTTCTATGGCAGTATTCGAAGTGCTCGGCGGCAAAACATTATCAGGCAGTATTGAACCACAAGGTGCAAAAAATGAAGCACTGCAGGTGATAGCCGCTGTGCTGCTTACAGAAGATACCGTAACCATCAGTAATGTGCCGGATATCATTGACGTTCGCTTGCTGATTGAATTACTCGAAAACCTAAATGTTAAAGTAGAACGCAAAAGTGCCGACACTTGGGCTTTTACAGCCGGTGATGTACAAGTGGAATATTTAAAATCGCCTCAGTTTCGTCAGGAAAGTGCCAGACTCAGAGGCTCTGTCATGCTGGCCGGTCCATTGCTCGCCCGTTTCAGAAAGGCCTATTTGCCTAAACCCGGTGGAGACAAAATAGGACGCAGAAGAGTGGATACCCACATCATTGGCCTGGAACGCCTCGGTGCCTCATTCCGTTATGATGAACCCAGCGGATTCTTTCAACTCGAAACAAAAGGATTGAAAGGAACTACCATGTTGCTCGACGAGCCAAGCGTTACCGCTACGGCCAATATTCTGATGGCTGCGGTGATGGCGGAAGGCCAAACGGTGATGTACAATGCGGCCTGCGAACCTTATATACAGCAACTCTGTCATATGCTGGTGCGGATGGGCGCAAACATCTCCGGCATCGGAAGTAATTTACTCACCATTCAGGGCGTTGACAAACTACAGGGCACACAGCATACCCTGTTACCGGATATGATTGAGGTAGGTAGTTTTATTGGTATGGCAGCCATGACTCAAAGTAACCTGACAATAAAAAATGCGGGCGTACAACATTTAGGTATCATCCCTGAAAAGTTTGAACAACTGGGCATCCATCTTCAATTGTCGGGTGATGATATCATAGTACCGGCGCAGGAACGTTATACCATACAACGCTTTCTCGACGGAGGTGTACTTTCAGTGTATGATCACCCGTGGCCCGGTTTCACTCCCGATTTGCTCAGCATTGTGCTGGTGACGGCGATTCAGGCCAAAGGCAGTGTGCTCATTCACCAGAAAATGTTTGAAAGCCGTTTGTTCTTTGTAGACAAGCTGATTGAAATGGGTGCACAAATCATCCTGTGCGATCCGCACCGTGCTGTAGTGATTGGACTCGATCGTCAGAAACCATTAAGGGGCATACACATGACCTCTCCGGATATTCGTGCTGGTGTGGCTCTGCTGATTGCAGCCATGAGCGCAGAGGGCACCAGTGTGATACAAAACATTGAACAAATAGATCGAGGATACCAGTCTATAGATACCCGCCTGAATGCATTAGGAGCGTCTATTCAAAGAATCAGTTAACGTTTAAGTGCCTTTTTATTCTTTTCTTTGCGCATGAGCCGTACGTATAAAAAAATAATCATCATTACCGCTCCGTCCGGTGCCGGCAAAACTTCTATCACACGCCATTTACTACAACATTTTCCGGTGCTGGCATTTTCCGTTTCTGCCACCACCCGAAAAGCAAGGGCCAACGAAACGCACGGAAAAGATTACTATTTCATCACCCTTGAAGATTTTAAGAAGAAAATTGTAAATGATGAATTTATTGAATGGGAGATGGTATATGTAGGAAATTATTACGGCACATTAAAAACAGAAATAGAACGTATTTGGAGCGAAGGAAAAATTCCTGTGCTCGATATTGATGTAAAAGGAGCCATCCATGTACAAAGAGAATATCCGATTAATACGCTGAGTATTTTTATTGAACCCCCATCGGTGGAAGTGCTGAGGGAAAGATTATCGAGCCGTGGCAGCGAAACCCAGGATACACTTGAAACCCGCGTCAGCAAAGCTTCTTACGAAATTACTTTCAAAGACCATTTTGATGAAGTGATTGTGAATGACGACTTGCAAAAAGCTTGCAACGAAGCAGAATTGCTGGTGGACAATTTCCTCAACCAACCGTTGTAATGTAATCGTTAAACCGTATATTTATTGATATGGAATGGGTTTCATTGATTGCGATCTTAGTTTCACTTGTGATTATCGGCTTTTTGGCCGGATTGGAATCCGCATTTATTTCATCCAACAAATTGTCTATTGAACTTGCGCGCAAGCAGGGAAAATATGCCGGTAAAACCTGGAGTCATTTTGCGGATAACCCTACCCGTTTCATGGGGACACTCTTGCTCGGTTATAGCGTGATGTTGGTTTTGTACGGATTGCTCATCGGTGATTTATTGTCTCCGGTTTGGAATTGGATAGAACCCAAATTACCACCCGCTGCCGAAGCATATCTGAAGTACATTCGTTTACTGGTAGAAACAGTATTGGCATTATCCATTATTTTATTTGTAGAAGTTTTGAGCAGGGCCATTTTTCGTTCAAGCCATCATGTAATTCTTCAAAACGGCATCATCAGTTACATGGCCAATTTTTTTTATTGGCTGTTGTCTTCTCTGTCTTCCTTTTTTGTAAACGCATCGGAATGGATGTTGAAATATGTTTTTAATGTGCGCCTGAGCAAAAGAAAGGAGGTGTTCAGTAAGGTTGATTTGGAACAGTTCATCCAGCAGTTAAGATCAGGCGACGATGAAGATGTATCAGAATTAAACAAAGAGTTGTTTGAGAATGCGCTATCGCTGAGTGAAGTTAAACTCAGGGAGTGCCTCATCCCGCGAAAAGAAATTGTAAGTATGGATGTGCGGAGCTCTGTTGAAGAAGCACGGCAAAAATTCATTCAAACCAAACTCACCCGGTTGATTGTGTACGATCAGTCTATTGACAATGTGGTGGGATATATTCACCAACTGGATATGTTTTCTAACCCTCCTGATATCCGTCAAATACTGCATCCCATCCCCATGGTGCCTGAGAGTATGTCGGCCACCGATCTCATGAACAAATTCAACAGGGAGCGTAGAAGTATAGCGTGGGTGGTGGATGAGTTCGGCGGAACGTCAGGCATTGTAACCATGGAAGATTTACTGGAAGAAATTTTTGGTGATATTCAGGATGAATATGATGTGGGGGAAACACTTATTGAAAGGAAGTTGTCGGACAGTGAATATTTACTTAGCGGAAGGCTGAAACTGGATTACATTCAAGAAAAATATGGCATGAAGTTTCCGGAGCACAACAACGAAGCAGAGACGCTCTCCGGATACATCGTGCAATACAACGAATCTATCCCTAAACAAAGGGGGCGCATCATTGCTGGTAAATATGAATTCGAAATTATAACGATGAGCGGTACACGCATTGAAACCGTGAAATTAAAAGTGTTGAGGTAGCATGACCATTGCCGTGCATATTCCCGGAACACCACCTGAACATTCGTTCTATTTCTGGTGCTTTAGCGAAATGGCTTCGTTGTATCCCGACCATCATTTTATTTTTATAACCGATCATCCTTTCACCACTTCCCCGGAACTGCCGGCCAATGTTACGCCACATCATTGCCCACCCATTATCAAAAACACATTGATCAGATATTACTGGTATCAGGTGAAACTACCTGCTATACTGGAAAGATATCAGGTAGATGGTATGTTCACTCCCGGATTGTTTTGTAGTCTGGCAACCCGCGTACCGCAGGTGATGTTGCTGAATCACGCGCCTTCCCGCAAAGAATCTCAGGGCAATGTTTGGTTAAAAAGATATATCCGTAAGGCATCAGCTATAGCCTGCACAACATCCGGTATTGAAAATAAAGTTCAGGCAATGTTCCCTGTTACATCAGGAAAGTGCCGGGTAACCGGCAAAGGTATTCACCCGCTGTTTGTACCTCATTCAGAAGTGGTACTGGATGCCCTCCGGAAACATAGCACTAACGGAAACGCATACCTTATTTTTGAAATCAATGAGAAGAATACATTGGCTTTCAGAACCGTCCTAAAAGCGTTCACGATTTTTAAAAAATGGCAACGCTCTTCGATTGAGCTGGTGTGTTTGCTACGTACCGCCTCCAACCAGCCACCCATCAGCGATTTTTCAAGTTATAAACTGCGGCAGCAGGTGCACTGTGTCCATAAACCGGATCCGGCTGCAACGGCTGCATGGTATGCCGGCTGTTATGCATGGTTGGATGTGGATACGGCATCCAGGCTGGAGGAACAGGCATTATGTGCCATGCAAACCCTGGTACCGGTGTTGTCGGCATCAACCTACCCGCTTATACCTGAGGATTCATATCTCAAAACGAATTTAACTGAACAGGGGGTGGCTGAAAACATGATGCGCATTTATAAGGATGAAGTGTTGCGGAATCAATTGATACATTCGGCAACCCGCACCTTGCAATCATATAACCGGCAAAACATGTATGAGGCATTGTTTAAACTGGCATCGGGCATAAACCGCTAAACCACGTATTTTTGCAGAAATTAAGACCATGCAAAAATCATCTATACAAATTGATATAATGCTCGATCCGCTCAAAGTGCCGGAACAAATACACTGGAATGCGAGCGATACCCGCAGCGAAATGCAGCAACGGGCCAAGGCAATGTTTCTGGCATTTTGGGATGGTGCAGATAAAACAGCGCTTCGCATCGACTTATGGACCAAAGACATGATGGTGGATGAAATGGGCGATTTCTACTATCAGATGTTTATGACGATGGCCGACACGTTTCAGCGTGCAACACGCCAGGAGGCCCTAAGTGAAGAGATGAAATCCTATGCCAAAGATTTCTTCAGCAAATTCAAGCAAGCGCTTCTTAAAGAACAACAACCTTAAACACATTCGATATGCAACTGGAACAAAAAGTAATGGCTGAAATGAAAGAAGCCATGAAATCTAAAAATGAAGCTGCATTGCGTGCGCTGCGCGGAATAAAAGCTGAAATCATTAAAGCTAAAACAGAACCCGGAGCCAATGGCTCAGTGGATGAAGCCGGTGAAATGAAGTTGCTTCAAAAAATGATGAAACAACGCAAAGACTCCTATGAAATTTTTGTACAGCAAGGCAGGGCAGAACTCGCCGAAAAAGAAAAGGAAGAAATGGACGTTATTGCACGTTTTCTGCCGGCCCAATTAACAGAAGATGAAATAACTGCTATCATTAAACGCATTATTACAGAAACGGGAGCCTCAACTGCTGCGGATATGGGAAAAGTGATGGGTGCGGCATCAAAAGAAATGGCCGGCCGTGCCGATGGAAAATTGATTAGTCAGTTGGTGAAATCTCTCCTCGGTTAATCCCTCATGTGGCTCGATGTGATGATAGCAGCCCTTGGATTCTTAGCTATAATGCAAGGGATTAGAAACGGATTGGTCATGGCCGCTTTTTCTCTTATGGCACTGGTGGCAGGATTGGCAGCCGCCACCAAGCTCTCAGCGGTTGTAGCGGTACGCTTATCGGAGTCGGGTTATACCTGGCTTCCATTCATATCGTTTTTATTGGTATTCATCGTAGTGGTTTTGTTGGTGCGTATAGCAGGAAGTATGATGCAGCAGGCCGTACAATGGTCGATGCTGGGATGGATGAACCGAATCGCCGGTGCCGGTTTGTACTTGCTGTTGTACGGAATCATCATTAGTGTATTCCTGTTCTATTTGGCAGAAATGCGGTGGATTGCACCTGAAACCACAGAGAAATCTTTTTTTTATAATGTGTTGTATCCCGTTGCACCTGCAGTGATAGAAAAGTTAGGTGCCTGGATACCGGTTTTTAAAGATGTATTCATTGAATTACAACAGTTTTTCGGCACCCTGGAAGATAAAATATACGTTGAATAAGAGGCATTTGTTGTATTTTGACGTAATTTAGTGAGTGGCGATAAACAGTTGACTGACATTTGCAAACTAAACCGGCGAAGAGGATGAGTTTTGACATTAAACAAGACGGAAAATTTAAATTTATTGAGGAGGGTGAGGGAGAACCGCTGATGTTGCTGCATGGATTATTTGGAGCCCTCAGCAACTTCTCAGCGTTAATCCATCATTTTAAAAAAACGAATTTAGTAGTGGTACCCATGCTGCCTCTGCTCGACCTCGACCTGCTGCATACCTCTGTTGGAGGATTGCAGAAATACGTACACAAATTTATCGAACAAAGAAAATATGATGGCATCCACCTGATGGGGAATTCTCTGGGAGGACATGTTGCACTCGTTCATATCCTGAAACACCCGGAAAAAATCAGATCGCTGATTCTGACAGGAAGTTCAGGTTTGTTTGAAAATGGAATGGGAGACACTTATCCGAAGCGTGGCGATAAAGAATACATCCGCAAGAAAACTCAACTTACCTTTTACGATCCCGCAATGGCCACTGATGAACTGGTGGATGAGGTTTTTGAAATAACGAACAATAGGCTGAAGGTGATTAAAATTATTGCGCTGGCTAAAAGCGCCATCCGTAATAACCTCGGCGATGAACTTACACAGATTACGCAACCGTGCTGTCTGATCTGGGGAAATAATGACACCATTACTCCACCTTTTGTGGCTAAAGAGTTTCAACGATTGATTCCTAATAGTGAACTCCATTTTATTGATCAATGCGGGCACGCACCCATGATGGAAGTGCCCGGTGAGTTCAACCAGATTCTGGAAGGATTTCTGAGCAGAATAAAAATGCCCGCTGCAACGGTTTAAACAGTTTTTTTGTCTTGTTCCCATACAGCGATCGAACATCCGGTACATATTTGCCCGAACTTAACTCAACACCCATGTTAACGAAAGACCTGATTAACCACAGCATACCGCGATTACAACCCCAGGATACCGTTGCAAAGGCCCTGCAGCTGATGAATGATTTCAGGTTAACACATCTCCCCATTGTACAGGATAATCTTTTTGTCGGATTAATCAGTGAAGATGATTTACTGGATGTGCTCGACGACAGAACCACCCTGAATGCCCTGCATCGCCAGTATATTGCTGCCACTATTAAATCATCAGATTATTTTCTGACAGCACTCGATTGCTGCATGCAATTTGAATGCCGAGTAGTAGCCGTAGTGGATGAGAAAAATGAATATCAGGGAAGCATCACTTCTTGGGATTTACTGAAAACCATTGGTGAGTTCATAGGTTCCGGACATCAGGGGAGTATTATTGCATTATCGGTTGACAGAATCCATTACAATGTGTCGGAAATTTGCAGAATCATTGAAAGCAATGACGCAACCATCATGCACCTCAATACCATGTTTCACCCCAATACAGATATCATGACCGTTACCATTCAGATCAACAAAACGGAAGTGAACAGCATTGTATCCACTTTTGAACGTTTCGAATACAATGTGATTTATAACCACGGTCCCGAAAACCTTGAAAGCGAAGTGGAAAGTAACTATAAACACCTGATGAATTATCTCAACATTTAAACTGTTATATCTCCCCATCGTAACCGGATTATCGCACAGGTTGCGCAACCTGCTTTCTTTTATAGCCGTGTGGGGATTGCTTTGTGTTGCCCCTTCTGCCAACGCGCAGTTTACACCCACTCCTCCGTTACCGGCCAATATTGAATCTCTGTTGAAAGCAGATACTACACTTCGTGTAGAAGTTACTGAATGGCTGGTTACCGGAAATAAAAAAACCAAATCCTACATTATTGAACGTGAAATGCTGATTCGAAATGGGGATACCATAGAGTTGAAACAACTACATGCCCTGTTGGATGAATCACGACGGCTGGTGTATAATACCGCCTTGTTTACAGCCGTGGATATCACACCCGTGTTACTCGAAAACAATCAACTGAGCATTGTAGTAACAGTACAGGAAAAATGGTACATCTATCCTTTACCAAATTTACAACTGGCCGACAGAAATTTCAATGAATGGTGGAACACATATAATGCTGATGTTTCAAGATTGATTTATGGCGTGCGGTTCTTGCATTACAATACCAGTGGGCGCAGAGATCCGCTATCCATTACGCTCAACGCAGGATACACGAGAAACATCTCCATTCAATATGCTTCACCGTATTCAAACCGTTCACTCACCGAAGGTTTTTCTTTGATTGCATCCTATTCTGATAACCGCGAAACCATTGTGTCTACATCCGACAATAATAAACTTCAGCTTTTTAAAACAGATAATTTCTCCAGAAAAAATTTCGTTTTCGGAGCCAATTACATGCGCAGAAACGGGTTCTATTTCCGGCATCAAATAGGTGCTACCATAAATTATACTGCAGTAGACGACTCGGTTGTTATTTTGAACCCACGCTTTTTTAATACGGAGAAAACCAGTATATGGTACCCTGATTTTACCTACAAACTGCAATTTCTGAAAGTAGATAATGTCAATTATCCGCTCGATGGTTTGTCGTTCAGTGCAGGTGTACTCAAACGCGGGTTCGGTTTCACCGGAGGGATGAACATGACTGCCCTCGATTTTACCGTGAACCGGTATAAACCCCATGGAAATAACTGGTATAGTGCAGTAACGGTTGCCGGACAATTGAAAGCGCCTTTTCGATTGTCTTATCTGAATAATCGTGCATTTGGTTATAAGGAGTATTACATCCGCGGGCTGGAGTATTATGCCATCGATGGTCCGGTTTCAGCACTCGCAAAGTATACATTGAAGAAGAAAATAGCGCAGTTTAATATACCGGTACCTTTTAAAAACGTAATAGCAAACCGTGTGCCTTTTCAGATTTTTGCTAAAGTGTATGGAGATGCCGGAGTGAGTTATAATACGCCGGAAACTGAAACCCGCCTCAATAACCGCTTTTTGTATTCCAGCGGTGTTGGCCTCGATATTTTATCGCTGTACGACATGAGCCTGAGGCTGGAGTACAGTTTTAATCAGTTAGGTGAAAACGGCCTATTTTTGCATATTACAGGAGCATTTTAATTCCTGATTGTACCATGAGGATAGCGATTTACAGCAGAGGGGTTGACAGCAACCAAATACAGGATATCAAAACCCTGTTGGATGTACTTGTACAACAAGGCGTTGAACCTGTATTCTACCAGGATTTTTTCAACAGCATTTATTCAGCCATTGAATTTGAAGGAACTTACTCAACTTTCAATGCATCCGATAATCTGGATACCGATATTGATTGTATGATTAGCCTCGGAGGAGACGGCACCATGTTGGATACCGTTACCCTCGTAAAAGATACTGGTATCCCGGTGTTGGGTATCAATTACGGACGGTTGGGTTTTCTGGCCAACATAGGTAGAAACGAAATCAATGAAGCCATGGATGCGCTCATCAACCGCAAGTATGTGCTTGATAAAAGAACCCTACTGCACCTTGATGCCAATGTTCCGTTATTCGGTGATTGTCCGTATGCACTCAACGAATGTGCATTGCATAAAAAGGATACTTCGCCTATGATTAAAATTCATACGTACCTCAACGGTGAGTTTTTGAACACATACTGGGCAGATGGACTCATCATTGCCACCCCTACCGGTTCTACCGGTTATTCGCTCAGTTGCAATGGTCCGGTTGTTTTTCCCGACAGCAGCAGCTTCGTGATTACACCGGTTTCCCCGCACAATTTGTCAATACGCCCCATCATCATACCGGATAATACCATTGTCTCCTTCGAATTGGAAGGGAGAGCCGATGGGTTTATCTGCTCCCTCGACAGTCGCCGTGAAATGGTCACCAGTGAAGTGCAATTAGCAGTGAGAAAAGAATCTTTTGGCATCAACCTGATTCGCCTGAATGAAAACCATTTCCTGCAAACACTGCGCAATAAACTGTCGTGGGGCATTGATAAAAGAAATTAATTACGCAGATAGAAGGCATGGCAAGTAAACCCAAAAAAATTCAAACGATTTATATCATTTATTGGGTGATGCTGGCCTATATCGTAGCCGCATTGATCTGGTGGTTTATTGCCCTCGACCAGCAGAACCGTGAAATGACCAACTATATGTTCCTTACTCTGGATAACGGAGACCCTCAATTTGCGAATGAGGTTGAACGCATCCGAAATTTCAGAAGCAGAAAACAGGCACAATACCTCGGAGAAGGACTTACCTTTTTCCTGCTGATTATCGGTGCTGCTATATTTGTATTCAGGGCCATGCGCAATCAACTGAAGCTTGGCCAGGAAAGACAAAGTTTTATGATGGCGGTTACGCACGAACTCAAAACACCGATTGCAGTGTCAAAACTTAATCTGGAAACATTGCTGAAACGCAAACTGGATGAACCCGTTCAGCAAAAATTCCTGAATAACACCCTGGAGGAAATGAACCGACTGAATGCGTTGTGTAGCAACCTACTGATGTCTTCTCAATTGGAAAGCGGAGGTTTTTCATTCACACCGGAGAAGCTGGATCTGTCTCAATTACTGCAAGGCTGTATCAACGAGGCTTCTATCCGTTTTCCTGCTCGTCGTATACACGATAACGTTAGCCAAGGCGTAGTGGTGACGGGTGACCGGTTTCAATGGCAGGTAGCATTCAATAACCTCATTGACAATGCAGTGAAATATTCAAAAGAAGATATCACAGTATCACTGCAAAACGGAAAGACAGATTGCATCATTCAGTTCGCAGATGCAGGTTCGGGAATCCCCGACAGCGATAAGCCAAAAGTATTCGATAAGTTTTACCGCGTAGGCAATGAGGCTACAAAATCTGCCAAAGGCACCGGACTGGGGCTGTATCTTGTATCGCGCATCGTAAAGAAACATGGCGGTACTATTTTTATAACAGATCATCAACCCACAGGCAGCATTTTTAATATTCAATTACCGTTATCCGTATAGTATGATGCAGGAAAAAAAAGATTCAATCCTTATAGTGGAAGATGAAGAAAACCTGATGGAAGCCCTGAAGCTAAACCTCGAACTGGAAGGCTATGAGGTTACCAGTTGTGCCAATGGAGCGCAGGCACTCGATATTGTACACAAGGAACATTTTGATTTGATTATCCTCGATATCATGTTGCCGGAAGTAGATGGCATCACCGTTTGTGAAACCATTCGCCTGCAAAACGATGAAATTCCCATTCTTATCTTGAGCGCAAAGAATACCGGTGCCGACAGGGTGCTGGGATTAAAAAAAGGAGCGGATGATTACCTGACCAAACCGTTCAATCTCGAAGAACTTTTGTTAAGGGTTAAAAAGCTGTTGCTCAAAAGTACACAGATTCATAGCGCACATACCGTACCCGATGTGTACACATTTGGAAAAAATAAAATTGATTTTAAAGGTTTGGTATGCTCAGGACGCTCCGGTGAATGGATACCCCTCACCAAAAAAGAAGTGATGCTGCTCAAGCTGCTGGTGGAACATAAAAATGAAGTGGTTACCCGGGAGAAAATCTTACAAACCGTTTGGGGATACAACGTGTATCCTACCACCAGAACCATTGATAATTTCATCCTCAATTTCAGAAAGTATTTTGAAGATGATAGCCGCCATCCTGTGTATTTTCATTCAGTGAGGGGGTTGGGATATAAGTTTACACCTGTCGAAAGTAAAACCTGAGCGATGCTGTTAGTTCCATGGCCCGGTCAAGTACTTCCGTGGGCTGATGCGCAGGGGTAATAGGCGCATACATATTCATTTCTAGTTCCTGTAGTAATTGTACCGTTGCTTGATGCAATGTCTCCGGCACTCCCTGCTTGTCTAATGTGTTTGCAATGGTTGCTGTATCAGTATACAGTGGCAGATGCAGCTTCGTACATAAGTGGTGTTTAAATTCCTGATGTAATGATTTGTAAAATGCATGTTCATTCCCGGGTTGTAATGCCAACCTGCTTTGGGTGAAAATATCTTCAAGTTCAGGTGTAACGACTTGCGGAGCTTTAGCATCTGCAATGCTAACCGGAGCGGATTTTATTTTTGATTTTTTTCTTCTGAACAATACAAACGCCACGGTTATCAAAAGTAATAGGGCAGTACCTGAAAGAATAAAAAGTACATTACGTGACAATGAAGTGTTGGCGGTAGTGGCGATAGGGTTGGGTTCATCTGTTGCAGCAAGCACATGCATTTCCAGTGCAGGGGCGGTTAGTGTTTCATAATTTTTTTTAACGGGGTTGAATACAGTAAACGATGCCGCAGGCAGGGTATACTCACCCGGTGTTCTTACCAGAAACGGAATGATAAATTTCCGGCTGCCCGAAATATTTTCAGCGGTTAATCCAACATCATCCTGTATCACAGCCTCCAATGGTTCAAGTTCTTCAGGCCATTCAATTGCCGGCGGGGTTAACAATTGCAGATTACCTGAACCTTGCACTTCCAACACCAGTTTACCTTCTTTTTGAACCGGGAACACGTACTGCATCAAAGTTGCATTGAAAGTAAAATCACCTACTGCTCCATTGAAACCTGCAGGAGGGTGAGCGGGTAAGGGCAACACCTTAACCGTGGCTTCATTGCTGGTTAATTGTACACGTTGCACCTTTACATTGGTTAAGAAGGGATCATAGTTCGGATCAAAAGGATCCAGTGAAACCCCCTGTGGAATCAGGTACACGTTGTTTTCCAACACTGCATTTTCAATGGTGAATGTACCGGTTTGTAATGGAATGAGCTGAACCTTTCGTATGGTGTACACATTATACTCCTTTCCATCTATCGTGTCCGTTTTTTCTTCTCCTTCATTTTCTTGCGGTATATCTGTTACCGAGAATCCATTGAAAGAAGGATTCCGTGTGAGTTTACTATCACATTTCAAGCGTGAATACAGTTTATATTCGGCAATGAGGGGCTCCCCGTTGTAACACGTTGTTTTATCCGTTTCTAAACGGATGAATACTTCGTTACGAATTTTCTGTTCCAATGCTTTACGATCTGTCGGCCATTCTTCTTCAGATTGAAACGGGTTGGCTGGTTTGCGGCTATTGGAAGTGTTCAGCCTTCTTCCGGAAAGGATGTTGAGTTTGAGTTCGGGAAAACTTTGAACATCTTCTTCTGTACGTACCATTGCCGGAGGTAGGGTAAATTTTCCGGGTTGATTTATTACAACAGTAAAGGATACACTAAATTCTCTGGAAACCTTTCCATTTATTTTATGTTCACTGGCCGATTGAAATGGGCCTCCGATGTATCGCATGTTTTCATGGGTTGGTTGCCTGAATTGGCGGATGTGGGTGGTTCCTTTTATAGTAAATTGTAAAGTGAAAGGTTCGTTGGCATACAATTCTTTGGGTGCTGTAACCACTTCAAGTTGTAACTGCGCATACGTATTGCCGTTATAAATCAGGCAGAGAATACATAACGATAGTAAAATCTTCTTCATGCGTACTATGCAAATCTATAGGATATTACAAAGTTTATGTACCAAAGTGTCAGAAGAACGGGTGCAAGGTTATGTTAATTATAAATCGCCCAATTGTGGTCGCACAACGAGTTGTTCCACTGTAGCCTGAGGGCTTAGTTGCGATGTGGCTACAACCAGTGCGGCAATATCTTCAGCTTCCATGATGCGCCCGGTTGAGTTGTCGAACCCTACCCATGAATCTGTAAATACCGCACCCGGATATACAGCAGTTACCTTAATACCCTTTGTTTTTAATTCATGCCTCAGGTTCAGCGAAAACCCGTGTAACGCATGTTTGCTGATACTATAACTGCCACCGCCCGGATAGGCATGCAAGGAGGCTATAGAACACATATTGAAGATGTGTCCGCGCCCGGCCTGTATCATAGACGGTAATAAAGCACGTGTTAAATGGTACGCACTGTAAAAGTTTATCCGCATCATGGCATCCATCTGCCCTTCTGCTTCATCCATACAGTTCCCCGGTTCAAATTTACCGGCATTGTTTACCAGTATATCAGGGGCCCCATATTGAAGGCACCATGCGCCAAAGGCTTTTACTTCGGATACTTCCGATAGATTGGCTACATAGTATAACACTTCAGTTTTCGGGTATGCTTTATGAATGGCGTTGACCGCCAACTCCAAATTAACCTGGTTGGAGGCACATAGCAATAATCTACAGCCTTCTTTTGCAAAATGTTGCGCAATAGCATATCCAATACCACGGCTGGCTCCGGTAATTATTACATTCATACCGTAAATTAACAGCAATTGATAACTTTGCACAAAATTATTCCCCGGTTAAACACCTGATTTTCTATGCCATCGTATCAACACCTGTTTTTTGATCTTGACCACACCTTGTGGGATTTTGATAAAAATGCTTCCATTGCTTTAAAAATTTTATTTGAGGAGGAAGGGTTGAACAACAAAATTCAGGCACCGTTTGAAGATTTCTACCGCACCTACCTACACCACAACGAAGTACTTTGGAACCGATATCACCATGGATTCATTTCTGCAGAGGATTTGAAATGGAGAAGAATGTGGCGTACACTCCTCGAGTTTAAAGTGGCCGATGAGGAATTATCCAAAACATTGGGCGTTAAGTTTCTGGACATTTTACCGATACAGAAAGAAGTTTTTCCCTACACATTCGAAATACTCCGTTATTTATCTGATAAAGGATATGTTTTACATCTTATTACAAACGGTTTTCAAAAAACACAGCGTACCAAATTAATGCACAGCGGTCTGGAGCCGTATTTCCGGCATATGATTACCTCTGAATGCAGTAACAGTGTAAAGCCTAAAAAGGAGATTTTTGAATATGCCTTGCAGAAAAGTGGTGCCGCACTGAATGAAAGCCTGATGATTGGTGATAATCTGGATGCCGATATACAAGGGGCTATCAATGCCGGTATGGATTCTGTTTTTGTGAATCATACTCAAAAGCCACACAGTAGTTTATCTACATACACCATTACACACCTGAAAGAGCTTGAACATATACTATAAAAAAATCCCGCACAGTGGCGGGATAATCAATGCGTTTGAACGGATTACAACTTAGCTGTTTTTTCCGCTTTGCTTTTGCAGCAAGATTTTTTTTCTGCTGTTCCTTTATCTCCGCATGAAGCAGATTTTTTGGTAGAGCAGGAAGATTTTCCTTTTGCACATTTTTTCTTCTTCCCGCCTTCACCTTCGTGCGCAAACGCAACTCCGGTAAACAGGAAAGCAGCTGTGGCCAGTAAAAAAACTTTTTTCATTCGAATGAACTTTTTAAAGTGATTAATCAGGGTAAAGTTAAACAATATGTGTTAAAGTTGAAAACACATTCGTTAAAAGGCTTATAAAGTGGCAATGACCGTTACTCCGCCCTGCACTTTTTGATTCATCTGCACATTAACGCGTGTTCCGGGAGGCAAGAGTAGATCAACCCGGCTGCCGAACTTGATGAATCCCAGTTCTTCACCTTGTTTAACTTCTTGTCCTTCAACAAGATAGTTTACAATGCGCTTTGCCAAGGCTCCGGCAATCTGCTTCACGAGGATATCTGTTTGTCCTTTTCGGATCACCACGGAATGTCGTTCATTTTCGGTGGATGATTTGGGATGCCACGCCACGAGGTATTTTCCTTTGTGGTATTTGTTATACACCACGGTACCTGAAACGGGATTTCTATTCACATGTACATTCGCCGGGCTCATGAAAATGGATACCTGTAATCTTTTTTCGTGGAAATATTCTTCATCATGTGTCTCCTCTATCACTACCACTTTTCCATCTGCCGGTGCAATAATGCTGCCGTCCTGAATAGTGAGCGTACGTTTGGGTATGCGGAAAAAAGAAACGATGAACAGTAAAAGGATGAACGTAAGCGCCAGCACCGTATAACAGAGCCAGGGATATTGCGCACGGAATATCCAGAACATAGTAAGGTTTATAGCTCCGAAAATTAAAGTGGCAACCGCAATAGACTTGTATCCCTCATGGTGAATGGTCATGATCAGTATTTAAGTCGCAAATGTACGCGCAATTTATTTATACATAAAGAGCTGAACATACAGCCATACAGCAGGCGCTGCAAAGAGGAGTGAATCGAAACGATCGAGAAAACCGCCATGGCCGGGAAGAATGCTTCCACTGTCTTTCACACCCGCCCGCCGTTTGAGTTTACTTTCATACAAATCTCCCAACGTACCGAATACCGCACACAAGGCGCTGATCACCAGCATATCGGTCCAGTGAATCATCTTGGTATAAAACCACGCAAAAATGGTCATGGACACAATACATAATATGGCACCGCCAATAGTGCCTTCCCAGGTTTTCTTTGGGGAGATAGGGCTGAAAGGTGTTTTACCGATGAGGGAACCAACTATATATGCCATGGTGTCATTGATCCAGATAGAACATATCAATAGGGTGGGAATTACCGGATCATGATAGAGAATATAATCAGGATGCGGAACGGCAAAGCCTAAACTGGCAAATAGCAAAATCGGAATTACGATATACACAATGGCATGCACATATTTCATTCCCCCTCGTTCTGGCCGGATGAGGTGCATTAACTGAAAGAATTCTTTCATTGCACCCACAATAATGATGGCACACAAAATAGCAAACGCATACCCGTTCACCATGAGTCCTGCCAGCATCACCCCTGCGAACACCACTGCAGTAAGGGCGCGTGTTTTAAAAATTTCTTTATTCAGTGCCACCCGTTGTATTTTTAAAAGGGTTTCCGGTAGTACTTTGTTCAGTCAGCGCTTTTTCTTTTTCGGCTATGCGTAACCGGTTGTTTCTAGAATACAGGTTGATCCAATAAAATCCCCCTATGGTCAACAACACTGTAGGAATGATACTCCACCATGGCAACCGGGGATCAATATCATCGAGTTTAACTTCTGCATGTGTTTGGTTATACCAGAACAATTGTGCAGCAGCCAGGGCATTATTGGCAAAATGCACAAAAGTGTTCACCCACAAATTTCTCGTTTTGTAAAACAATAAACCAAGTACCACACCTAGAATCATCCGGCTTAGAAAAAGATACACGGATGCATGAATAAGGCTGAAGATTAGGGATGTAACCACTATAGCGAGTATGGGTTTACCCCACCAGCGTTCAAAGAGCGTTTGCATCGTTCCCCTGAAAAACATTTCTTCAAACAAAGCGGGAAGCAAAGCCATAAAGATGAGTGCCATAATAAATTCACCCCATCCGGTGAGGTTGGCCAACACTTTTACCTGGCGTTCATAATCAGCTTCCAGTTTCATGGCCAGTTGGTTCAACTCCGGAAATCCGGCCACTACATTTTTAGTCATATCGGCCAAAGGAGAGGCAATCAGATTGGCAAAAAATATGAGTGCAAACCCAATAATAAGCTGTTGCACATTGAACCATCGGTTGAATCCCATCCAAAACCAATTTTTCCCCTGTACAATCCAGGAGAAAAGAACCGCCGGCAGAAACATCATACAAAAGGTTCCGGCAGCATTCATCAACCTGACATACGTAGCGTTTTCTGGTTGCAGGAGTTTGTCCATAAAACCATCTGTACCCTCCGTCAGGGTAACGTTCATCCCATCCATTTGAGATAAAACCAACATTTGGACAAAGGAGGCCAGTATCAATCCTGCACCCAAAAGTGCAATTAAAACACCTGTTTGCCCCCAGCCTGTAAATCCCTTTAAACTTCTGTATTGCATGCTCACCGGATAAATAGTAACTTTGCAGCCGCAATATACATAACTAAATGCCCAAAATAGGCAACATTACATTACCGGAATTCCCATTATTGCTTGCGCCAATGGAAGACGTGAGCGATCCTCCTTTTCGTGCCGTTTGTAAAGACAATGGAGCTGATTTAATGTATAGCGAATTCATCAGCAGTGAGGGACTGATCAGGGATGCGATGAAAAGCCGGAAAAAACTCGACTTCTCAGAAGAGGAACGTCCATTTGGTATTCAGATTTTTGGGGGTGATGAAGAGGCCATGGCCATGAGTGCCAGAATTTGCGAAACGGTTCAGCCTGATTTGGTAGACATCAACTTTGGTTGCCCTGTAAAGAAAGTAGTGAGCAAAGGAGCCGGTGCCGGCGTGCTGAAAGATATAGACCTGATGGTGCGTTTAACCGAAGCCGTGGTGAAGAGTACCCGCCTGCCGGTTACCGTTAAAACCAGACTGGGTTGGGATGATCAAACTAAAAATATTGAAGAAGTAGCCGAGCGTTTACAGGACGTAGGTATTAAAGCGCTCGCCATTCATGGCAGAACCCGTTGCCAATTGTATAAAGGAGAAGCCGATTGGACGCTGATTGGAAAAGTGAAAAACAATCCGAAGATTCAAATCCCCATTTTTGGTAATGGCGATATTGATGGTCCGGTGAAGGCGAAGGAATATAAAGATAGATACGGTGTGGATGGAATTATGATTGGCCGTGCTGCGATTGGGTATCCTTGGATCTTCCGGGAGATTAAACATTATCTTGCTACGGGCGAGATGTTACCGGCCCCCACGCTGGAGGAAAGGGTAGCGGTATGTAAAAAACATTTGTACCGATCCGTAGAATGGAAAGGGCCTGTTGTGGGTATCAACGAAATGCGTCGCCATTACACCAACTACCTGAAGGGGCTTCCCAATATCAAAGAATTCCGGTCGAGGTTGGTTACCCTGCCCACTAAAGAAGAAGTTGAGGTGGTGTTAGATGAAATGCTCGCCTATTACAAAGGGTATGAGTTTGAACGAGCCCCGATAGAAATCATCGACTACCATCAGAAATGTCCGCTATAGTGTCGGATAATGCTTGAATTAAACGGACATCCAACGGATCAACCGCATGTTCTGTATAATGTGTTAATCGTCCGTTTTCATCAAGTATATACTTACAAAAATTCCATATTGGGGCACGATTGTTCCAGCCATTTTGTGTTGCATGACTCAACCAGTGAAACACAGGATGTTGCCCGGATTCTTTTTTAACGATGCACTTTTTGAACAATGGAAAATTGACTCCATACGTGATGCTGCAAAAAGTGACCACAGCATCATCATCACCCGGTTCCTGATTTTTAAAATCATTGCTGGGAAATGCCAGTATTTCGATGTGGGGTAAACGTTTTTTTAATTCGGTGAGTCCGCCCAACTGCGCCGTATATCCGCATTCCGAAGCAGTATTTACTATGAGGATTTTCTTTCCCCGCAATCTTTCGAACGAAAAGTTTTCACCGGAGGGTGTTTCAGCATGTAAAGTATAAAAAGATACAAAAGGAGTTACATTCTCTTGGAATATGCGGGTATTCCATTTAAATACTCCGGAAAGGAAGCGCAACAGCGGATAAATATGGCGTAAAAATTTTTGTTTTGCCGACATCTCTCAAAAGTACAACTTTACAACATGGAACCCGGTCATGAACATTATATGAAGCTGGCAATGGCAGAAGCACGGAAAGCATTTGATGCAGGTGAAGTACCCGTAGGTGCCGTGGTGGTGATGCATGGAAAAATCATAGCCCGCGCCTACAATCAGGTAGAGCTGTTGAACGATTGCACGGCACATGCAGAAATGCTGGCCATTACGTCCGCTTTTCATTCGTTGGGCAGCAAATATTTGCCGGATGCCACTTTGTATGTAACGGTAGAGCCCTGCCTGATGTGCAGCGGGGCACTATACTGGAGTAAAATTGGTGCGATTGTATTTGGTGCAAAAGACGACAAGAACGGATACCGTCGCTCTACCGGAAACCATATTCCATTTCATCCCAAAACAAACTTACAGGGAGGCGTACTCGAAAATGAGTGCGCTCAGTTGATGAAGGATTTTTTCAAACAGAAACGTTAAGCGTTACTTTACTCCTTTTTCTTTCATGATTTTATTCAGCCATTTTAACATGGCTACCATAATGCCGGTTGCCAGCAACAACAGCCCAAAGTTTATCCAGAAAAAATTGGCTTTGTTCTCATAGCCATCCCACAAACTGGATAATACACCCGACAGTTTATTTCCAATGGAAGTTGATAAAAACCACCCGCCCATCATCAGTGAAGTAATACGAACCGGACTCAGTTTAGATACCAGTGATAAACCCATCGGGCTCAACAGCAACTCACCGATGGTAATCACACCATATGTCATGATGAGCCACCAAACACTTCCTTTTTCCGAACCATTATTGGTGGAGTATACTGCCATCACCATCACCAATACAGATAGTGCGGAAACAAAAAGCCCGAGTGCAATTTTTGTGGGTGTAGAAGGTTCTTTTCCTCGTCGGTTGAGGAATGCAAAGAATGCTACAATCAACGGTGTTAACAGGATAACCCAACCGGGGTTTATACTCTGACTCAAATTGGTGGCCCATGCATAAATACTGCTGCCTTCTTCCGGTAATTTTTCGGGAGCTACATTTTTAAAATAATATGGATAGTTGTATTCTTTCTGAACTATATTATCAACTTTTTGTAACCTGAATTGTTGATCGTACAACGGTACAGAATCTTTTTTATATGGAATGGTTTGTGCCTGTTTCAACGTGGTGAACACATCGGCTACCTGTCCTTTCACTTCACGGTCGGTATAACGATCGGCCCAGGTATTTAGGGCGGTGCCGTTTTGTTTAAATACAGCCCAGAATAAAATAACCGCTGCGAAAATAGCCAGCAAAGCTGCGATGGGTCTTTTTTCATCTGCGGGAGCGCGGAAATAGAGATTAGAATAAAAATACAATACGGGTAAACATGCGAAGATGAATGCATCGGTACTATCAGATCCAAAAATATCTCCCGGTATAAGCCAGCCTAACACTCCGGCAATGATCGATGGAACCAGGATGAGCATGATGATTCGGGTGAAAGACATATCACCGGGTTGCACTCCTTTTTTTACATCGTACGCAATGTAGTGTCGGGTTCCTGCCAGAAATATGATGACGCCAATAAACATACCAATACCGGCCGCTATGAAAGCGTAACCCCATCCTAACATAATATACAATGCAGCTCCGAAGAAGTTACAGATGAAGGCCCCAATGTTGATACCCATGTAAAAGATGTTGTATCCTTCATCTTTACGGTGTACGTATTCAGGAGTGGAGTAAACATTACCCAATAGGGTGGAGATATTGGGTTTGAAAAATCCGTTGCCGAGTATCACCAGCGTCATAGCTACATAGAGTGCCGTGAGGTTATGGATGGCCATCAGGCAATAACCAGCTCCCATCATCAACCCACCTATGATAATTGATTTTCTGTATCCGAAATAACGGTCAGCAATCAAGCCTCCCAGAAAAGGTGTAAGAAAAACCAATGCAATGAATGTACCATAGAGGTCTGCACTCTCAGCTTCCGTCATGGCAAATCCACCTTTTACATCTTTAAGATAGAGGGTAAAAATTCCAATCATCAGGTAATAACCGAATCGTTCCCACATTTCAGAAAAAAACAAAAAGGGGAGGGCTTTTGGGTGTTTACGCGAGTTGCTCATGCATTCGTTTTTCCGGTAATAAAAAAATGGCAACGGATGTCGCTGCCATTCGAAAATACGGTATAAAAATTTATTTCAGTCCGTGCATCATCTTCAATAATTTTTTGCTGGTGAGGAAAAGCACCACAGCGGCCACACCGGCGAACACCACAAAAATCATGAAGAAGGCGTAGAGACTATCGATTTGATAACCAAACAGGCTGGTGAATTTTCCATCTTCAGGGAACAGTTTACTCAACATACCTGCAAAGTCATTGGCCATGGCGTTGGCCAGGAACCAAACACCCATGAGCAGGGAAGCCAGTCTGGCCGGGGCCAATCGTGCCACCATGGATAATCCGATAGGCGACAGGCACAACTCACCAAATGTGTGCAGGATGTACATACCAATGAGCCAGAACATGGAAATTTTCATAGCAGTATCAACACCTTTCACACCAATGGCAATAACCAGGAAACCTACGGCCAACAGGAATAAACCGATGGCTTGTTTTACAAGAGAAGGGGGCTCCTTATCTTTCTTACCAAGTGAAGTCCAGGTACTGGCAAACAAAGGTGCAAACAAAATAATGGCGAGTGGGTTGATAGATTGGAACCAACTGGCCGGCATTTCCCAACCGAAGATGAAGCGGTCGGTGTTTTTATCTGCAAAAATGGTCAGGGAGGCACCGGCTTGTTCAAAGGCACTCCAGAAGAAGATAACAAAGAACGCGGCGATATATATTACAACGATGCGATCTCTTTCTATTTTAGTTAAGTTAGGATCGGAGATGATGAATCCTGCGGCGGAAATTGAAGTGGCAAACACGAGTGTGCTGATCCAGTTGAATCCAACCACATACAAGAAGAACATCCAAAGTGCTGCATAAATAAAAACCCACAAACCAATGCGCGATGCAGTAAACTCCGGTTTCTTTTCAGCAATGGTTTCAAAAGTGGATAATTTATCTTTTCCATCAGCCGGTATGGTAACATCCGGAATGATTTCTTTGGCAGAAGGCAACACACCGATTTGTCTGCCATCCGCTGCAACAATGTATTTGTTTTTCAATAACTGGAACATGATGATACCAAACACCATCCCAACGCCGGCAGCGAAGAAACCCCATTTATAATCCACTTTTTCTGCGAGGGCTCCACAAATGAGTGGAGAGAAAAATGCTCCCAGGTTAATACCCATGTAGAAGATGGAGAAAGCAGCATCCACGCGCTTATCACCTTTGGCATACAACTGATTAACCATGGTGGAAATGTTCGGTTTGAACAATCCGTTACCCAATACCAATGCCACCAATCCTAATACAAAAAGTGTTTTGGCAAGGTCCATATTCGTTGAAACGGCTGCGGCACAGAAGAACAATGTGAATTGTCCGATAGCCATCAACACACCACCCCAGAAAATAGATTTTCGATTGCCCCAGTAACGGTCGGCAATGAAACCTCCAATCAGTGGAGTAAGGTAAACAACTGCGGTAAAGTTTCCGTAAATGCCTGAAGCCAGTTTGGTATCAAACTCCAGCATTTTGGTCATAAATAAAACGAGGATGGCTCTCATCCCGTAGTAACTGAAACGTTCCCACATTTCGGTGAAGAACAAAACGAATAACCCCTTGGGGTGTCTGGTAGATGTTGTTTCGGCCATGCGGCTTAGTTTTGGTATATTAAATGAATAATAAGCTTACAAAGTAAGGAAAATCTGATGAAGTGAATCAACCATTGGTAAAATATTGAAACAGCGGCCTACGCATAGTAATAATTAATATATGGTTATCCGTTTTCATCGTTTTACATTTGCTGCCGTAATCTATCATCCATGAATATACTCCTGATTGGCGGCGGGGGCAGGGAACATGCAATGGCCTGGAAACTGCGCCAAAGCCCTTTATGTAATGCGTTGTTTGTAGCCCCCGGGAATGCAGGTACAGAACAACTGGCAACCAACTTATCCATTTCAACGGTCGATTTTACTGCTATCGCCAAAGCCGTCCTCGAGCATCAGATTGATATGGTGATTGTAGGCCCGGAAGAACCATTGGTGAATGGCATATGGGACTATTTTCAACAGAATGCTTCTCTTCGACACGTTCAGGTGATCGGTCCTTCTGCTGAGGCCGCCCGATTAGAGGGCAGCAAAGCTGTTGCAAAGGCATTTATGCAGCGATATGGTGTTCCAACCGCAGGATACCGTGAATTTACCATAGACAATTTTGAAGAAGGGATGGAATACATCCGCAACCATCCGTTACCGATTGTGTTGAAAGCCGACGGACTCGCAGCAGGCAAAGGAGTAATCATTTGCAATAATATGGTGGAAGCACTTGCGGAGTTTGAGTTGATGCTGCAACATTCAAAATTTGGAGAGGCCGGAAAAAAAGTAGTGGTGGAAGCTTTTTTGAAAGGAATAGAAATGAGCCTCTTTGTTGTAACCGACGGGAAAGATTATGTGCTGCTGCCTGAAGCGAAAGATTATAAAAGAGTAGGAACCGCAGATACCGGACTGAATACCGGAGGTATGGGTGCGGTTAGCCCGGTGCCGTTTTTCGATGCATCCCTGAAGAAAAAGGTCATTGAACGTGTGGTGGAACCCACTATCCGGGGCTTACAAGCCGAAGGTTTAAAATACACCGGGTTTTTGTTTTTTGGATTGATGATTGTAGATCAGGAACCATTCGTAATAGAATATAATTGCCGTATGGGTGACCCTGAAACACAAGTGGTGTTGCCCCGTTTGGATATAGACCTTGTACATCTGATGCGTGCCGCTGCCTCAGGCACACTACATACTGTTACAGTTGCAGAGCATCCTCAGGCTGCAGCCACTGTTGTGGCGGTGAGTGGCGGTTATCCCGGCCCGTATGAAACCGGAAAAGTGATATACGGCCTCGATCAGGTGCCTGAAACAGCATCTGTCATATTTCATGCAGGCACCCGCCGCCAAGGCAAGGAAGTGCTCACCAACGGTGGCCGGGTGTTATCGGTTTCATCTTTTGGCGAGCATATTCATTTTGCTGTGCAGGAAAGCATATTCATTCTTGAACTGCTCGAGTTTGAGGGAATGTATTTTAGAAAAGATATCGGTTATGAGTTCAACTCCAATCTTCAAACTAACGGGAAGGCGTAATCGAATTTTTTTTACAGGTATTTCTACAATTATTTCGCTAAATAAATTAGTATTCGCATCTTTCTGAACAATGGTTTAAAAAAATGCTGGAGAAACCACGAAAAATCTTTTAATTTCAACGGTTTGGGATTGGTTTATCCAATTATTTAATTCAAATTTGCAAACACTCTCTCAATTAGCTAGTGAACGATACATTTTATGGGAATTTTTAATTTTTTAACGCAGGAAATCGCGATGGATTTGGGTACAGCAAATACCCTGATTATCCATAACGATGAAGTAGTGGTGAACGAACCTTCCATTGTTGCGCTCGATCGTAACAATCCGAAGAATTTATTGGCGGTGGGTAAAAAGGCGTTGATGATGCACGAAAAAACCCATGAAAGCATCCGCACGGTTCGTCCGCTGCGCGATGGTGTAATTGCCGATTTCAACGCAGCTGAATTGATGATACGGGAAATGATTAAAATGATTTTCCCTAAGAAACCGCTGTTTCCACCCAGCTGGAGAATGATGATTTGCATACCCAGCAGCATCACGGAAGTTGAAAAGCGGGCGGTGCGCGACAGTGCTGAACAAGCCGGCGCCAAAGAAGTGTATCTCATCCATGAACCCATGGCCGCCGCACTGGGTATTGGTATCGATGTGGAAGAACCGGTAGGAAACATGATTATTGATATTGGAGGAGGAACCACCGGTATTACGGTGATTGCTTTGGCGGGTATAGTGTGTGACCAGAGTATTCGTATTGCAGGCGATGAATTTACCGCTGATATCATGGAGGCATTGCGTCGTTATCACTCCCTGTTGATTGGAGAAAGAACGGCAGAGCAAATTAAAATTCAGGTGGGCGCCGCATTGAAAGATCTCGACAATCCACCGGATGATATTCCCGTAAATGGCCGCGACCTGGTCACAGGTATTCCCAAGCAGGTGATGGTGAGTTATCAGGAAGTTGCAGAAGCCCTCGATAAAAGTATTTTCAAAATTGAAGAGGCCATCCTCAAAGCATTGGAAACCACGCCACCCGAATTGGCAGCAGATATTTATCGCCGCGGTTTATATATCACCGGTGGTGGTGCATTGTTACGCGGGCTTGATAAACGCCTGACTGCAAAAATTAAATTACCCGTACACGTAGCCGATGATCCGCTGAAGAGTGTGGTGCGTGGCACAGGTATTGCATTAAAAAATTACGACCGGTATCCATTCGTGATGCGATAAGCATTTCCGCTTCGTAACCCTTATTCGTAAAAAGACCTGCAGGTGAGAAATATTTTCTTATTTATCCGTCGTTACTTCAATTTCCTCCTGTTCATTTTTTTACAGATGGTGTGCGTGTACTTTATTGTATCGTACAGTAAATTTCACGAAGCCGCATTTGGCAAAACGGCTAACCAAATCACCGGAAAAATCAACAAACGCTACAGCAACATTCAGTATTACTTCAATCTGCGTAAAACCAATGATTCACTGGTGAAAGCCAATGAACGGTTGTATAATCAGTTGCGGCTCGATAGGCAAAGGAGTGATTCCATTCAATTGGCACAAATAGATTCACTTTTTACCGATTCGCTCGTTCAGGCATCATCCTTTGTGTTCAGAGGAGCGCGCGTAGTTTCCAACGCTGTGAGTACACCCAATAACTTCATTGTGCTGGATGGCGGCTCGGCAAAAGGCTTTCATAAGGGGATGGGGGTGATTTCAGCCGAAGGTGGAGTGGTAGGCATCATAACGGAAACCAGTACTGATTTTTCCGTAGTAATGAGCCTGCTGCACAAAGACAGCCGCATCAGTGGCAAAATTTTTAAAACGGGAGAAACCGGAACTGTTACCTGGGACGGCGAACAACCCAACGTACTCTACATGAATGGCATTGCAAAAAGTGTAAAAGTGGCCAAAGGAGACAGCATCATCACCAGCGGTTTTAGTACTACCTTCCCGAAAGGCCTGCTCATTGGACGTGTAGAAGGTGCCTATGCAGTACCTAATACCAATTTTATAAAAATTAAAATCACCACACATACCAATTTCTACAACATCCAGCACGCGTATACCATAGAAAACAAAAACGCCACTGCCGTCAATGAATTATTGAAACACGTTCAAAAACAATTGCAATAATGCCGCCCCTGTTTAAACATATTTTCCGCTTTATCCTGCTGATTTTGTTTCAGGTGTTTGTACTCGATAATATCCGGTTGCATCAACTGGCAACGCCGTACCTCTATTTTCTGTTTATTTTGTGGTTGCCATTCAATATCAACAGAACCGTATTATTGATTACCGCATTTGTGCTGGGCTTTACACTCGACAGTTTCAGGCATCATCCCGGTTTTCATGCCGCAGCCTGTGTGATGATTGCCTACGTAAGACCTTTCCTCATCAATTTCCTTATTCCTCAGGAAGGCGCAGAAACCAATTATGAAGAACCATCCATTCAAAGTATGGGCGGTTTATTACCATATATGATTTATGCAGGGATCCTTGTGTTTATTCATAATGCGTGGCTCTTTTTGCTGGAAGCATGGCAATTTGAAAATGCCTGGTATTTTTTTAGCAAGACTTTTCTTACCACAGCAGTTTGTTTAGTCTTAATTTTGATAACGGAATGGATTTTTCCACGCAAACAAAAATTCAGGACGAACACGATTTAGTTTTTCATTGTTTAATGTACGGTATCCTTGTCTTCATCTAATCATTCCAGAAAAAATGTGGTGAAGCTCATGTTTGGGCTTACAGTGATTATTATCATTGTGCGTCTCTTCACGCTGCAACTGGTATCATCAAAATATAAAACACTCGCCGATGATCAGGGTACATTCCGAAAAGTGGTTTATCCGGATCGTGGTTTGATATACGACCGCAAAGGCAGGGCCATTCTGCAAAACACCATTATTTACGACCTTATGGTGGTGCCTTCCAAAATTAAAGGCACGGATACCATGGCCTTATGTAATATCCTCGGTATAGATACGGCTGAATTCCGTAAACGCATCATCACAGCCATCATTAAAAACCGCAGTTACCGTCCATCTGTTTTTGAACCACTGCTGAGTGATGAAAAAATGGCCAAGCTAAATGAAAACCTTTATCGCTTTGCCCCGGGATATTATTTACAAGAGCGGCCGGTGCGTGATTATCCGTACGATGCGGGCGGAAATATTCTCGGTTATTTATCGGAGGTGGATACGAACTTTTTGAAGAAGCATGAAAATGAAGGATATGTTTCGGGCGATTATGCCGGTAAAACCGGTCTGGAACTTTCATACGAGAAAGTACTGATGGGGCAGCGTGGTATTGAATACCTGAAGCGCGATAATAAAAACCGCATCACCGGAAAACTTGAAAACGGATTGTATGATACAGCAGCAATCTCCGGTCAGAATCTATATACCTCACTCGATATAGAACTACAGTCTTTCGGAGAAGAACTCATGGAAAATAAAGTGGGTGCCATTGTAGCCATTGATCCGCAAACGGGCGGAATCCTTGCCATGGTGAGCAGCCCTACCTATAAACCCCGGTTGCTCACAGGCTCTGAAAGAAAGAAGCATTATGTGGAATTGTTGCTCGACCCGCGCATACCATTTCTGAACCGTACCATCGGGGCGTATTATGCTCCGGGTTCTACTTTCAAAACATTACAGGGTTTGCTTGGGTTACACGAAAGAGTGATAGATGCTAAAACTACGTTCAGTTGCAATGGCGCGTTTTATGGTTGCGGTAAACCCATGCGTTGCCTTGATCCGGGGGTGTGGGCACTGCAAGGTGCTATTACGCATTCGTGCAACACGTACTTTGCACATGTGATGCAACGTGTAATCAACAATCCGAAATATGAAAACATCGACAGCAGCCTGAACGCGTGGGCGCGCTATATGAATGCATTCGGATTGGGTGTAAAACTGGGAGTAGATTTACCGTTTGAGAAAGCAGGAAGAATTCCTACCGCAGCTACGTACAACAAGATATACGGAAAAGGCCGCTGGAATTTCTGTACGTTCCGTTCGGTAAGTATTGGTCAGGGTGAAGTAGAATCAACCCCATTACAGGTAGCCAATGAAATGGCCTACCTTGCCAACAAAGGATGGTATATTGCCCCCCATGTGGTTGATTCCATTGATGGAGGAGATAAATTTGGTTTGCTGGAACCGTATAAAATTAAACACACCGCCGTGGATATTGCCGACAGCCTCTTTGAAGCTATACACGACGGTATGCAGGGTGTAATGGAAAGCGGAACCGGAAGACGCGCTAAAGTACCGGGAATTGTAGTTTGTGGTAAAACCGGAACCGTAGAAAACTCATACAAAGGGGTGAAACAAAAAGACCATGCCTTTTTTTCTGCCTTTGCACCCCGGCATAATCCTCGCATAGCCATTGCCGTTATTTGTGAGAATGCCGGTTTCGGCGCCAGTTCAGCTGCACCCATCGCCAGCCTCATGATTGAAAAGTACCTGAAAGATTCCATTGAAGGGAAAGAGCGGAAAGAAAGGGCTGAGCAAATTAAGAAAATGAATCTTATGCCACCGAGGTTAGTGTCTGCCATGCGTACACACGATTCCCTGATGCATAAGCGCGATTCAGCCTACCTCATTGCCAAGGGGTATATAAAAATTGCCAAAGATACCACAGGCATAGCCGAGGAAGATGATTCAGATGCATTGGATAATTTTAAAAAAACAGAAAAGGAAAATAAAAACAAAGAAAATCGAACGGATAGTCTTCCCACTTCCGCAATATTGCCGGGAGCCATGAGGCCACTGTCTGACACTTCAAAACCAAGAACCAACCGATGAGTAACCAGCCGGTGATAGCAAAAGGAGTTGACTGGCTTACAGTATGGCTGTATGCCTTGTTGGTGATTATCGGACTCATCAGTATTTTCTCTGCGGAATATAAAACCGGCGACGATTTCTTTCAACAGCTGTTGGGATTCGAAAAAAATTACAGCAAGCAGGTTATGTACTTCGGAATATGTCTGGTTATAGCGGTATTCATTCTCCTGTCTGATAGCAAGGTATTTCCCGCTACGGCCAATCTGTTGTATGTAGTAGGGGTTGTATTGATGATTGCCACATTTCTGATTGGCAAAGAAGTAAAAGGTTCCAAGAGTTGGATTCCATTGGGTTTTATGAACCTGCAACCGGTGGAAACCGCTAAAATTTTCACATCTCTAGCACTGGCCAAGTATCTTTCATTGCCCGATCTGGATTTGAAGCAACCTCGTAGTCAGGCGATAGCTGCCGGAATTGCGTTTCTACCTATTGTGTTTTCAGTTTTGCAAAATGAAACCGGACTGGCACTCGTGTACTTTGCATTTTTATTGCCCATGTATCGGGAAGGCTTACCCTCTGTATATCTCATTTCCGGAGCATCACTGGCCGGATTGCTTATTGTTACCCTGTTGTTACCCACGAATACCCTGATGTTAGTGCTTACGGTACTGGCTGCATTAATTATCCTGTTTATGCGAAAATCGTTTAAGCGTAACAGTAAGTCGTTGCTGATGATTGTGTTGTTCTGGGGCGCCTCTATGCTTTTTGTCGGGATGGTTGTTCCGTTTATGTTCAAAAGTGTATTTCAGAAACATCAGGCTGATCGTATTTTTAGTTTGGTAGGAAAAGATAATCCGTTTATTAGCGCTGATACGGCAGTAATGGATACAAAAAAGCCTGTTCGAAAAAAGCCGGTAGAAAATTACAATGTAAAGCAATCGAAAATTGCCATTGGTTCCGGTGGATTAACCGGTAAAGGATTTTTAAAAGGTACCCAAACACAGGGAGATTTTGTTCCCGAACAACATACCGATTTTATATTTACAGCAGTAGGTGAGAACTTTGGATTTGTTGGCAGCACGCTGGTGGTATTATTATATGCTGCCTTGTTGTTCCGCATTATTTTTCTGGCAGAAAGGCAGCGAAGTACGTTTTCCAGGGCGTATGCCTATTGTGTGGCCGGCATTTTATTTTTTCACGTGTTGGTGAATATTGGAATGACGATCGGACTGGCACCGGTGATTGGCATTACCCTGCCTTTGATGAGTTACGGTGGCTCATCCCTGCTTACATTTACCATCCTGATTTTTATTTTACTGAAACTGGATTCCGATCGTCAGATGGTCATCCGATAATATTTTACGCATGAAGATTATCCCACTGAGTGAAGGCTCATTTACGATTGATGGAACCAAAGACTTCATACCGTTTAATACGGCTACCGATCAACTTCAGGAAAGACCCCGGGGAAGTTTACTCGTAGAAATTCAACCGTTCGTGGTTGTTTTGGAAGAGGACATCATTTTACTGGATACCGGTTTGGGGTTTCAGGATTCAATAGGCCAATTGCAAATTCACCACAACCTTTCCAATGCAGGTATCAAGCCCTCAGATGTTACCAAAGTTTTACTATCCCATCTGCATAAAGACCATGCAGGGGGTGTTGGAAAAGACAATCAGCTGAATTTTCCCAACGCGCAATATTATATTCATCAGAAAGAATTGGAGTATGCCCTAGAAAAGGGAGTGCCATCCTATGATGTAAATGATTTTAAATTATTGATCAACCATCCGCAATGTACGCTGCTTCAGGATGATGCCGGAAATATCGGACAATACATTCGATATGAAATGCCGGGCGGGCATTGCCCTTTCCATTTGGCTTTTTGGATGGAGGATGCCGGTGAAACCGTTTTATTTGGTGGAGATGTAGCACCACAACTGCAACAAATGAAACATAAGTTTATAGCTAAATATGATTATGACGGGAAAAAAAGTATGGAGCAACGTGCCCAATGGTGGCAGGAAGGCAGAGAGCAAGGGTGGACATTTTTATTCTACCACGACATAAAAATTCCCTCCTTCAAAGCCGGGATATAAAAAGGAGGCCTGCCCTAGACAGAGCTGGCCGTGCTAACCTATGAAAAACACCTGATACAAATGTATTATAAATAATATAAATTCCAATGCCTGTGCCCTTTTTTAGTAGACAAACAGGCAGTTGGGGTGTTTCCATAAAAAAACCACACTGTAAGGGTGTGGTTTCCTGAAATTTCTTGGTGATTAAGGCCTGCCCGGGCCGGGACGTTGCCTGGATTGTTTCAACCTTTCTACCAGTTTTTTGCGAAATTCCGCGTCTTTGCGATAAAACTCATCCGTTCTTTCTTTTCCGATGATGCCGGAGAAACGGCTTTCGTATTTCTTTTTGATGTTCAATAACTGCTGTTGTCGATCCAACTCCGGAAGGTCGCGCGGTACTTTTTTCATTTCCTCGTCGAAACTGGTATGCACCGGCCAGAATTTTTCAGCTTCGTCGGAAGTTAATTGCAAGGCTCGGGTGATATACGCTACATAAAGCGCTTCCACACGTTCACCGGGGCGGCCTGGTCCGTCACCCCCGGGGGGTTGTGACATCACTGAACTTCCGGAAATTAGTAAAACCAATGCGATGTACAATGCTTTCATATTACATTTCTTTTATATCAGGCAGGTTGAGCTTTTGTAAAAACTGGTCGAGTGTGTTATCATCTAACCAATAATCTTCAGGAGCCGGTAAATCCTCTTCCATTGCAGCTTCAGCCACCAGAGCGGCATTCACATCAAATCCTGAACTTTCAAGGTAAGCAATAATTTCCTCACCGGAAATTGATTGCAGTACCTCTTCATATCGGTTCTCGCTGATTATTTGATTGGCGGAGAGGTAATTGTTTTCTACTGAATGGACGGAAGCAGACTGTATCCATTGGAACACACCCAACCCCAGCAATCCGGTACATGCGGCAGCAAGGGCATATCTCATCATTGAAAAACGCGGAGAGCCGATGGTGTGTACCGGTGCCATCTCCGGAGTTTCCGCCGGGTAAGCACCCATGGATGTACCAGCTTTGACTTTTTGTAAAACCGTATCGGCAAATTGATCAAAATAGCCAGCCGGCACGTCTTGTATTCCGCTACTATGGCCGGTTGTTTGTTTCATGAGCGATAATGGGAATGTGTCAAAATACCCTTCGGGCACCTCATACAAAGGTGCGTCGGGTACAGGAAGCAGCCCCGGGGCCAGTTCACTGAGTTCCTGACGGGTATTTTTTTCATTCTCAAACATCCGTTCTTCGACCATTTCCGGTTGTACAGGTTTAATGATTCAGAATATATTCTTCTACCTTTTTAACGGCGTGGTGATAGCTAGCTTTCAACGCCCCCTCACTGGTTTCCAATATTTTACTCATGGCTTCGTAGGGCATTTCTTCATAATATCTCAGGCTGAAAACCACCCTTTGTTTTTCAGGTAATTGTTGTATGGCCAGCTGCAGTTTCCACTCCAGTTTAGAAGCATCAAAGTGTTTTTCGGCACGGATGGTATTGGAGAGGTTGGAATGTTCGTTATCCAGCGAGGCAGACTGGCTGTTTCTTTTTTTATTTTTTTCGAGGTACGACAGACTTTCGTTGGTAGCAATCCGGTATATCCAGGTAAATAGTTGGCTGTCTTCCCGGAATCCGTCGAGGTGCTTCCACATTTTGATGAATACATTCTGCATCACATCATTGGTGTCTTCATGGTGCACCACCATACGGCGGATATGCCAGTAAATGCGTTCCTGATATTTTCTTACAATTCGGGTATAGGCTGATTCACGGGTAGCCGGGTTAGCAAACTCCAGTAACAGGGTTTTATCGTCGGGATGTACAGCCATACATTACATACTCTTTTTTCGGGCGATGGCTTTTTCAGCGGCATCTACAATGTGTTGAACATCCAGGCCGTATTTCACCAATAGTTCCGAAGGTTTACCGCTTTCACCGAAGGTATCCTGTGTACCCACAAACTCCATGGGTACAGGGTGGTATCTGGCAGCAGCCTGTGCGATACTGTCGCCCAATCCTCCAATCACGTTGTGTTCCTCAGCGGTAACCGCACAACCTGTTTTTTTAAGCGATGCCACTACAGCATCATTGTCGAGCGGTTTAATGGTATGGATGTTCAACAAATCCACACTATATCCTTTCTCCTGTAATATTTTTCCGGCTTCAACAGCGTTCCAAACCATATGCCCGCAGGCAAAAATGGATACATCCGTACCGAATTCAAACTGCTGTGCCTTCCCGATTATAAAGTCGCGTTCCTCAGTAAAAATGGGCCAAACCGGACGGCCGAAACGTAAATACACGGGCCCTTGATAATCAGCAATGGCCATGGTAGCGGCTTTGGTCTGATTGTAATCAGCCGGAACGATAACGGTCATGCCCGGAAGCATCTTCATTAAACCAATATCTTCCAGTATCTGATGGGTAGCACCATCTTCACCGAGTGTGAGACCGGCATGGGAGGCGCAAATTTTTACATTCTTATTGCTGTACGCTATGCTTTGACGGATTTGGTCGTACACCCTTCCGGTGGAGAAATTGGCAAACGTGGTAGTGAATGGAATTTTACCGCCAACGGTAAGGCCGGCGGCAACGCCCATCATATTAGCTTCCGCAATTCCGCACTGAATGAATCTTTCCGGAAATTCTTTCATGAAGGTATTCAGTTTCAAGGATCCGGCTAAATCGGCAGTGAGTGCCACAATTTGGTCGTTCTTGCGGGCGGCTTCAACTATTCCGTCACCAAAACCACTTCGGGTGTCTTTTTTACCGGTTACTTGTATATTTTTAAGCATATTGATATTTAATTCTGGCATGCAAGTTACGGTTCATTAGTTTAACATTGGGTCAACGTATCCGGGTAAATCTTTTTGCAGTTTTTGTTCCCAGTCCCATGCGGTGCGCATCATATCTTCCAGTGAATAGCGACATTCCCAGCCCAGTACATTTTTTGCTTTTTCATTGTTGGCATAGATGGCTATCACATCTCCGGCCCTGCGTGGGCCAATTGTGTAGTTTAATTTGGACTTGCTCACTTTTTCAAACATCTGAATCACTTCCAAAACGGTGAATCCGTTTCCACTGCCCAGGTTAAATACATCACAGGATGTTTCGTTCTTACCATCCATCAGGTAATGCAGGGCCAGGGTGTGGGCGTGTGCAATATCAGACACGTGGATATAATCCCTCACACAACTGCCATCACGTGTGGGATAGTCCTGACCGAACACCTTCATTTCCGGAAGGATACCGGCGGCTGTTTGAGTGATGGCCGGCACCAGGTTGGCAGGTTTGCCCAGGGGCATTTCACCAATGAGGGCGGATGGATGTGCACCAACCGGATTGAAGTAACGTAGCAGCACTGTTTTGAGTGGTGATGTTTTTACCAGGTGCCGGATGATTTCCTCGCCCATTTGTTTGGTGTAACCGTAGGGAGATTCAGCAGGCTTCATGGGTGTTTCTTCGGTAACCGGTACATGATCCGGGTTGCCATACACGGTACAGGAGGATGAAAACACAAAATGAGGTACCTGAAACTCCTCAGCGCAACGTAAAATATTAATGAGTGCATTGAGGTTGTTATCGAAGTACATCAGGGGTTGTTCCACCGATTCACCCACGGCTTTATAGGCAGCAAAATGAATAATACCAGAAATGTGTGGGTTTTCCTGAAAAACGGCCTGCGTATCGGTAAAGTTGCACAGGTCTACCGGGTAGTTCTTCACCCTCTTACCCGTGATGCGTTCCACACCATGGAGGATAGAGGCATGGCTGCGGCTGTTGTTATCTATTGAAACCACATCAAAGCCATTTTCTATGAGGTCTACAAGGGTATGTACTCCAATGTATCCGCACCCCCCGGTAACCAGTATTTTTTTCATGATGCAAATAAACTGAAAAATAAAAGCATCACCATGGTAAACCGAAGCTTGTTATAAAAATAATTTGGTGATAAAGTACGTGATGGTAGCCAGCACGGCACTCACCGGAATAGTTAATATCCACGCCCAAACCAGGTTGATGGTAACGCCCCAGCGTACCGCGCTCAGTCTTTTGGTAGCACCCACCCCAATGATGGAGCCGGTAATAGTATGTGTAGTAGAAACGGGTATTCCCATTTGTTCGGTCATGAACAGCGTCATAGCTCCAGATGTTTCTGCGGCTACGCCTTCCAGTGGGGTAACCTTGGTTATTTTTGTACCCATGGTTTTAATAATCTTCCATCCACCACTCATGGTACCCAATGCAATGGCTGAATAACAGGCCAATGGTATCCAGTTGGGCATTTCCTTAATATCTACCAGCATTCCTTCAGCCACCATAGCTGCGGCTATGATACCCATTACTTTTTGGGCATCGTTGCCCCCGTGTCCAATACTGAAAATGGCAGAAGATAACAGCTGAAGTTTCTTGAACATGCTACCGGTACGCAGGGCACTGGGTTTGCGCATTTTCTCCACATAAAAGAAACTCAGGATAAAGATCAGCGCTATTGCAGCTATGCCATACCGTAAGTAGCTGTTATCGGCGCGCGCAATTTGTTTTTCGATGTCTTTTCTAAGGCTGATTCCATTGATGGCGGAAAGCAACTGGCGGTAATCTGCCGCGTGCAATCCCATAATGTTTCCGATACTATCAGCCAGTTTTGTATTATCCATCACCCCATATTGAGCATAGAGGTGTGTGGTTTTTTCCACCAGTGCAAACATACTGTCGGCCTGTGGTTTGAATTCTGGTTTTTGATCGGCTTTTCGTTTCAGTCCTTCCAGCCGGAATGTAGTATTCATCACATCCCTCATTTCAGGTTCACCCATACCCACAAGATATCCTCTGGATTCAATTTCGTTTGCGATGGCTACAGCCCCTTTCTTGTTGTACTCTTTTGCCAGCACCACCGAACTGTCGTATCGCAATCGAGCAATTTCATATTGAGCTGTACGGGAAGGATCTTTTTTCAGTTTATCTATCTGATAAAACTTGGCAAGATTTTCTTTAATCTTTCCTTGTTGAAGATAGTTAAACACCATCCACACACCTGCTGTTGCCACTACGATGATGGCGGTTTTTAGCCAGAATCGCCGGTTGATTATGACCAGCGTGAGGAACATGGACACCAGCATACCTATGAGTGGCGCCAGGAAGATGAACAGGATGATTTGCAGTACCTTTTTATCTTCAATAATTTGTGAGATGCCGATGAATCCTTTTTTATCAATAGCATGCGCAATAGCCGCCCCTGCGAAACCACCGATAAGGGTGTGTGAAGAAGAAGAGGGGATACCATACCACCAGGTGAGCAAATTCCACGCAATGGCAGCAATAAGGCCGGAAAATATTACCGGGAGGGTAATGAATTCAGATTTTACTGTTTTGGCAATGGTATTGGCAACGGCGTGGTCTTTAAAGATGAAGAAGGCCACAAAGTTGAAAAAGGCTGCCCAGGCAACGGCCTGAAATGGAGTAAGCACCTTAGTAGAAACCACCGTAGCGATGGAGTTGGCCGCATCATGAAACCCGTTGATATAATCAAACACCAGGGCGAGGAATATGATAACAAGAAGCAGAGTAGACATGTCAGCTGTTTATACTTGGTGATAATTTCATAACGATTACGCGTACTTGATGATGATGCTCTCAATCACGTTGGAGGCATCTTCACACTTATCAGTTACAATTTCCATCACCTGATATATTTCTCTTTTCTTGATTACTTCTTTGGCATCAGGTTCTGTAGCAAACAGTCGTTCAATACTCATATCAAAAATATCATCCGCCTGGTTTTCAATACTGTTGATGGCAACCAGTGCATCGGTAATCTGGCGCATGTTTTTCATATTGCGCAATTCCGTAACGGCTTTATGAACCTGTACGGTACCTTCCTGTATCAACTCGCCCATTTTACGAATGCCCGGATCATCCGGATTTACATGGTAGAAGTTGATTTTTTTAACGGATGCATATATATAATCCGCAATATCATCCAGAGCGGAGGCCAGGTAGTGAATATCTTCCCGGTCGAAGGGGGTAATGAAATTTTTTCCCAGTTCAGTAAAAATGGAATGCGTTAAATCATCATTTACGTGTTCCAGGTCATCTACCTCCTTAATCAGTTTAGCACGCTCCTCATAACTGGGCTCGTTGATGATATCCACTACTTTATCGCCCATCTTCACCAACACTTCCGCCACATTCTCAAACAACGCAAAGAAAACCCTGTCTTTAGGTAAGAAAATCTTCAAAATGGAGTTCAATGACATATCCCTAAAATTTCGGCAAAAATAACCATACTATATCCTGTTCGATTTGCACTTGAAATTGATAACATTTACATAATATTCGGGTAATCTTAATTTCTTATTAGTTTTGCGCACATGAAAATCAAGCAGATATATCTGGTTGTTGGGTTTGTGCTGATTACATTGGGTGGTAAATCCCAGTTTCTGATGGACATGGTTGATACTACCTCGGGTTTAGGCAAAGCGTTCATCTCCATGTATGAGAATTATGGTAAAATTCGTATTACCGGATACATGCAACCCCAGTTTCAGGTGGCTAAATCTAAGGGGGCACCCAGTTTCATAGGTGGTGATTTTGATCCGGGCGTGAATAACCGCTTCATGTTGCGGCGTGGACGTATCCGCTTCGATTATCTGCATTTCCCTAAAAAACTCAATGGCCCGTCTCTTCAATTCGCCTTTCAGTTTGATGGTACTGAACGTGGAGTAAATATCCGTGATTTCTGGGGCCGTGTATTTGAGAACCGGTATCAGTTGTTTTCATTTACCATGGGCATGTTTGCCCGGCCGTTTAGTTATGAGGTGAATCGTTCATCGGTTGACAGGGAAAGTCCGGAGCGCGGACGCCTCACCCAATTGCTGATGAAAACAGAACGCGATATGGGGATGATGCTTTCCTTTGATCCAAGAGTAGAAAAACATAAATGGAAGTATCTTAAAGTGGATGCGGGTTTGTTTAACGGACAAGGTTTAACCTCGCCAAGGGATTACGACAGCCATAAAGATTTTATTATGCGTGTTGCCCATAAACCCCGCATGGTGAGTAAAAATCTGGCATTGAGCGGGGCCGTTTCATATTTGAACGGAGGGTTGGTACAAAATACGCCTTACATATACTCAACCCACACGGTGAATGGTGTAAAACAGGTAAAGGTAGATTCAACTACAACCAACGTTGGCAAAATTGCACCCCGTGATTATTATGGCGCGGATGCACAGGTGAAATGGCACCACAAGGCAGGAGTAACCGAGCTCCGCATGGAATATGTAAATGGAAAACAAACAGCCTCCGACCTAACTTCAGAAACACCCATCCGCCTATTTACGGATCGTGAAGGATATTACATCCGCAATTTCGATGGTGGTTTCTTTTATTTGTTGCACAACATCTTTAATAAACAGCATCAGGTAATACTCAAGTACGACTGGTACGACCCCAACACCAGTGTACAAGGAAAAGAAATTTCGCAGGGCAATCATTTTACCGGAGCCGATGTACGCTTCTCCACCTTTGGTGCGGGTTATGTGTATTATGTGAATGACCACCTTAAAGTAACAGCCTGGTACGATCATGTTCGAAATGAAATCACCGAGCTTCCCGGTTTTACAGAAGACATCAAAGACGATGTATTCACGCTTCGCTTACAGTTTGAGTTTTAATGCGTAACATTCCCGAAACATTACCGTAACACTTGCTTAACGGATTGTTTACCTGCAGTTCATGCAGCTTGTGTCTCTTTGCATCAAATAAAGAGGCATGAGATTTTTTACGTTTTTATTGTGTGTATTAATATCAGGTGTAACCTATGCACAAAATGGATTGGTTGAAGGCCAGGTAATAGATGAAAGAACAGGTTATCCAGTAGCCGGTGTTTCAATACAAGTTTCGGGTGAAAAAACACAATTTGTATCTAATCAGGAAGGACGCTTTGGCTTTAATTTACCTGCCGGGAAATCATATTCCATTATATTTTCATCAGTAGGGTTTTCAACAAAAGCAATAGATGATGTGCAGGTTGAAAAGGATAAGGTAAGTAACCTAACTGTGGCGTTAGTAAGAAAAGCAAAGGATGAAGAGGCGGTGGTAGTAAGAGCCAGTGCACGACGCGAAACCGTGAATGCCATGATTGTTTTTCAAAAGAACACCAATACTGTAGCGCAGGTGGTATCCGCTGAGGCCATTAAAAGATCACCGGACAGAAATACCGGTGAGGTTTTGAAACGTGTTCCCGGAACCAGCGTACAAGAAGGAAAGTATTTGATTGTAAGAGGTTTGGCCGACCGTTACAATCAGGCCATGCTCAATGGTATTTTGTTGAGCAGTACTGAACCTGACCGTAAAACATTCAGCTTTGATTTGTTTCCATCTTCCATCATTGAAAACATCGTTATCAATAAAGCCTTTATTCCGGAATTACCCGGAGAGTGGGCCGGTGGGTTGGTTCAGGTAAATACAAAAGATGTTCCGGGAAAAGGATTTATGAATTTCCAGATTGGCACCGGTTTTAACACGGCTACCATTGGAAATGATTTTTATTCGTATCGTGGAGGCAAAACCGACTTTCTGGGTTTTGATGATGGCACCAGAAGTATTCCGGGTGCATTACCGGTGAAATCATCTTTCAATCAGTTATCAACACAACAGAAGACGGAATGGGGTAAGCAGTTTAAAAACATATGGACTGCCAATCCTCTGAACAACAGATTAGCCGGTGTGTTGAATCAGTCAGTGCAAATCAATGGCGGATTTAAAAAATCTCTTGGAAAAAACAATTCACTTTCTGCCTTACTGGGTGTGAATTACAACCGCAGCAATCGTCGTTCCTCCTTCGTAAACCGCATTTACTCCATTCAGAATAATACAGCAGATATCAACTTTGATTACAATAACGAAAAGTATAGTACCGATATTCTTGCAGGTGCCATGGCGAACTTTACTTTACAGTTGGGGGTTAACCATAAAATTTCATTCAAGAACATCCTCAATGTAAATACTACAGATTACGCAACCATCAGAACCGGAAAAGATTTTGAGACAGATCCCATTGTGGGTGATAATATACGTGCCACTGAGTTAGCCTTTAAAGCCAATACTTTTTTCAATACGCAAATTGCCGGCGACCATTACATCAAGCCGTTGAAATCGAAATTGCATTGGTATGGAAGTTTCAACATTTTAGATCAGCATATACCTGACCAGCGACGCGTTCAATACAATCAGCTCAATCCTAATGATCCCAATTCACCCTTTGCTTTGTTGGTCAGTTCTTCCAAAACATCACAAAAGAGCGGCAGCAGATACTTTGGTTTCTTAAGTGATTATAATTATACAATGGGGGTTAATCTTTCTCGCCCGTTTCAAATCGGGCAAAGGGTACATAACGTGAAAGCCGGATATTTCTTTCAGGTAAAAGACCGGTTATTCGATAGCCGCCCGTTTGCAATTTATTTGCCCGTGGATAATCCTACCCTTCGTTTAATGGATCAGGCCAGTGTGTTTGCTCCCGAAAATTTTGGAAACGGATTTGATAACCTTTTTGCCTTCAACGAAATTTTTGATTATCGTTACCGGTATGTAGCTAACTCCATTTTGAATGCAGGATTCCTGCAGTTCGATCAGCCCGTTGGAGAAAAGACAAGAATTGTGTGGGGTGCAAGATTGGAACATTTCGATCAGGTTGTGGGCAGCATGGAGAAAAACGATCCCCGCCATGTGTATTCCAAAAAGAAGGATGTGTTACCGGGCATGAACCTTACCTACAAACTCAATAACAAAACCAACATTCGTGTTTCAGCATCGCAAACGGTGATTCGTCCAGAGTTCAGAGAATTGAGTGCATTTAGTTTTTATGATTTTGATTTAGGTGCTACGGTAACAGGTGAACCGAATCTTGTCCGCACCAAAGTAACGAATGCGGATATACGCTACGAACTCTATCCGGCAGGTGGTGAAATGTTAACCATGGGGGTGTTCTATAAATATTTTAAAAATCCGATTGAATTGTTTTTTAATCAGTCGGGTGCAGGCAGCAGCAGCACATTCAACTACCTGAATGCTACAGAAGCCAGCAGTTATGGTGCCGAGCTGGAATTCAGGAAGAAACTGGATTTTAATCAGGCGTTGAAAAACTTCACAGCGCATGGAAACGTATCGTACATCTACAACCGTATTCCCGGGTTAAACCGTCCCATGCAGGGGCAAAGTCCTTATCTTTTAAATCTGGGGTTACAATATGATTTACAAAAGCATGGATTGAGTACAACCGTGTTGTTTAACCAAATTGGAAGAAGAATTTATTATGTAGGAACTGCTTCAAACACAGGACAGGTAATCAGTGATAACTATCCACCGGTTTGGGAAGCACCCAGGGCTATACTCGATTTTCAGGTATCTAAAAAAATTATCCAAAACAAAGGTGAGTTGAGATTAAATGTATCAGACATACTCAATCAGAAAGCAAAATTCTATCACGATCTCAACGGAAATAAAAAATATGATAAGAAAGAAGATGCACTCGCTATCAGAAGAATTTACGGCACCAATATTTCAATCTCATTCGCCTACGGGTTTTAAATTTTAACATATAAAATAAGCATACAACATGAAAAAGGTATTATTAGGGTTAGCCATTGTAACGGCCGTTTCGCTGCAATGCCGCAAAATTGAAGTAGATGGAGAGGGTGGTTCCAACATACCAACCGATCCCACCGAAAATGTTATCTTAGAAGGAAGGATAACGGAGAACCGTACACTAAAAGCAAATTTTACATATAAACTGCGCGGACTGGTTTATGTTACAAATGGTGCCATCCTCACCATAGAACCCGGAACTAAAATTGTGGGGGAATCGGGAAGAAATGGCGGCCTCGTTATTACCCGCAGCAGCAAGATTATAGCTGATGGAACTCCTGAAAAACCTATTGTATTTACCTCTGAAGAATCTACACCAGCACGTGGCGACTGGGCCGGTGTGGTTATTCTGGGAAATGCTCCCACCAATGCCTCATTCAACGGTATTCAGGGGGTGGGTGAAATTGAAGGAGGAATCAATAACAGTGATGGTTTAGGTTTGTATGGAACGCCTATTACACAGCAACAAAACCCCGCAGACAACAGCGGAATCCTGCGGTATGTTAGAATTGAATATGCAGGATATGCATTTTTACCCGACAAGGAAATCAACAGCTTAACGCTGGCCGGTGTGGGAAGTCAGACTGTAATCAACCATGTGCAGGTATCGTATGCCAATGATGATGCTTTTGAATTCTTTGGTGGAACCGTGAACGCTTCACATCTCATTGCCTACAAAACACTGGATGATGATTTCGACACCGACAATGGCTACAGCGGAAAAATTCAATTTGGTATTGTGTTGAGAGACAGCGCAGCAGCCGATATCAGTAAAGTGGAAGCATTCGAAAGTGATAATGATGCCAATGGAAGTACTTTAACGCCATTAACCAAAGTGGTATTCAGCAATTTTACCGTACTGGGTCCGCGTGCAACCACCGCCAACACAGGGAACAATCTCTATCTCGCTGGTGCGCAAATCCGCAGAAATTCAAGCATGAATTTGTTTAATTCAATTATTGCAGGATGGCCAGTGGGTTTATTGATTGATGGCAGTAAAGGTTCTCCAACAGATTTAAATATTACCGGCACGACACCCACATTATTTGTTCAAAATACAGTAATCTCCGGTTCTCCAGATGGATATGCCGTTCGGTATGCGCCTAGTGCTTCTAATCCAACCGGTAGTACACATCAATCCATGCTAGACTGGTTCAATACACCATCGTACAATAACACCATTCTTGCAACCAACAGTGCATTAGGGTTAACCGATCCATTCAATTATAACAATCCTGATTTTAACCCGGTACCCAACGCTTTGGTGGCTACAGGAGCCAGTTTTACTCATCCGAATGTTGCCTCCGGTTTTACATCGGTGAGTTATCGTGGTGCTTGTGCGCCTGGAGATACGTGGTGGAAAAACTGGACCAGGTTCAATTAACAGCGTTCTCGTATTAGGTTTATATATATTCAATCCCCCTTCCTGTTCTCAGGAGGGGGTTTTTTATTCGGAGGCGCTGGCTTTTTTGGATAGTGTAAATCCGAAGGTGGAACCCACATCTACTTTACTGCGTACATGAATGGTTTGTCCATGGGCTTCAATAATGTGTTTGCAAATAGACAAACCCAACCCGCTGCCACCGGTTCGGCGCGCGCGCGCTTCATCGGTGCGGTAGAAACGTTCAAACAAACGCGAGAGCTGGTCTTCGGCAATACCAAAACCATTGTCGCTGATTTCGGTGAGTACCCGGTTGTCATCCAGATTGTAAAAACTGGCTTCAATAATGCCTTCCATTTTGCCGTATTTAATGGAGTTCTCTATCAGGTTGGTGATCACCTGTCTGATTTTTTCTTTGTCGGCATACACCGTAAGAGGAGATTCGCATCCCTTCTTAATAAAGGCTTTAATCTTTTTTTCCCGCAGATGTATATCTAATGATTCAAACACTTCCAATACCAGATCCTGAATCACAAAATTTTTCTGATGCAGTTTTACCTGCCCGCTTTCCAGCGATGAAATTTCATCCAGGTCATCCAATAAATTTACCAACCGTTCTACATTCCTTGAAGTGTTTTGTAAAAACTTCGTGTTTACCTCATCGTTGTGTAATGCGCCGTTGAGTAGGGTTTCCACATAACCCTGAATGGCAAACACCGGAGTGCGCAGTTCATGTCCGAGGTTTTGAAGAAACTCTTTTCTGAATGCCTCATTCTTGCGTAAAATTTCTACTTCCTGTTTCTTTTGTTGTGCCCAGGATTCCACATCGGCACGAACTTCTTCTATGCCTTTTTGCGGCAACAGATTTTTATAATAAAACTCCTCTTTCTTACTCGCCTTGGTTTGGTAAATGAGTTTATAAATCAGTTTTATTTTACGGTAAATAAATGTTTGAAGCGTAAACAAAATCAATCCGTAACTGCCGGCAAAAATGACCATAAAAGACAACAGGGCAATCCACCAAACCGGTTTAAAAATAAAAATACCGGTGGCTATAGGCAGCGAAAGGATAAATGCGGTGAAGAGCGATAACTCCTGGGGAGTAAAACTTTTATTTCTGAACATGTACCGAAAAATTTCATATACATGCGCAAAGATACTTCATTTATACACACCGGCTTTTCCACCCCCATTTATACATATGACGAAATCATACGATTTCAACCCTGTAGGAGCATGTGCCATGAATTCAGGGGCTGTCACTATACTAACCACGGCTCAACATCAGTACCGGCCATATATCGCAAGTCCGATTCCGAAAGCTTTCAGAATCCGGCAGACCTTCAGCAGCAGAATCAACAGGGCCCATCATATTTTCGTGTAGGCGTAATGGTTAATATCAATGTTAGTGTAAGCAGGTAGATTCGGGCAATGGTACAAGCAAGCCTGTCTCAAAATCAGCGCCATATATGAATACCCGCTGATGGTATTAACCGGTGAATTTGTAACCCACACCTTTCACCGTAGCAATACAATCCATATCAAGCTTCTGACGAATTTTTCGGATGTGTACATCAATGGTACGGTCGCCCACGATGACTTCGGTGCCCCATACCTGATTTAATATTTCGTTGCGCAGAAAAACCTTTCCGGGTTTAGAGGCGAGTAATGCCAGCAGCTCAAATTCTTTTCGGGCCAGTACAATGTCGCGCCCTTTCACCGTTACCAGAAAACGTTCACGATCAATTTTTAAATCGCCTGCTATCAATACTTTGGCATCATCGCTTCCAATCCTCCTGAACAGTGATTGAACTTTGCTAAGTAAAACATTCGGACTAATCGGTTTGTTAAGGAAATCATCAGCCCCGGCTTCCAATCCCCTGATTTCAGAATTATCATCGCCCAGGGCCGTCAAAAAAATGATCAGGGTATGTTGAAATTCCGGCTGAAGCCTGAGTTGCTGACAAACCTCAAAACCATTTTTCATCGGCATCATGGCATCCAGAATGATCAGGTCGGGCTGATAAAATTTAGCCAACTCCAGGGCTTCGGCACCATTTTTTGCGGTCATCACTTCATATCCATCCTTCCGCAAATTGAACGAGATGATCTCCAGGATATCCGGTTCGTCATCCGCAATCAGTATTTTACCTTTTATCATAATCAACGGTTTTGCAAAATTACTTGTTGCTCAAGCGTTAACCGGTTGTTATAATATTATCAAATTGTTAAACGCCCGGTGTTTAATCTGTAATTTGAATGCGTCTGTTTCGTACAGATGTTAAATAATCGGCATCTTTGCAGTTAAGATAAGACATGCGCATCATTTTACTCTACATTATTTTACTTTCAGGTGCTTCGGTTGCCAGGGCAGATACTTTATCTATTCCCATCAACCGCATGTTTTTTCACGATAAAATTACCGCCGAGCAAAAATTAGTAGATCAGCTCGATGGTAAAGCCGACGGTGTTTTTTCCGTTGGAACCCATGAAGAAATCAATCAACGGTTAACGGATGCATTGTACCGAAAAGTGAAAGATGTTACTTATTGGATTGAACGAAACGACAGCCTGGCTACCAACAATGAAAAAGTAAAATACCTCAACTATGTAGAACAAATGCTGCGTCAGTTCAGGGGGTTGTTGAAGAACCATGAAATACACGCTATCGATTTTGCCATGCTCAATCAGGTATTCTTTGATGCGCTGCAATTGCACGCCCAGGGAGCCTCATTTACTTCAGTGATAACACCTGCGCCGTTCGGAATAGCAAAAATTGTTACAGAAGTTTTGCAAGACAACGCCCACATACAAGCCGCACGGGAAGTGGTGTACACTAAGTTTTGTTATGCCTTTCCTGATAAGATCCTGCAAACGATTCGGCCGTTTGTAAACCACCCAATGGCCGATAGTTTAATTGTACTGGCTGCCCGCTCAAATCCTGCTCAATTGTATTCCTATGCACAATCGCGCAGCACACCGGAAGGTGCCCTCATCCACCGCAATACCCATCCAATTGTTCAGGGCATCGCTGAACTGAGCCATACTCCACAGGCACTGTTTTATTTCCCTTTTTTAGACAACATCTTAACGGGTAAACAAACCATTGAAAGCATACGAAATATTCTGGGAGATGGTTACCGCAAATACGACAGTGTAGCATATTATAAATTATTGGTTCAAACCGAAATTGAATACTACAAACGCATGGCCCCCCCGCTGAAAGACACACCCGTAGCCATGTTTGGAGCAAACGGCTTAAGAGATATGCTTCGCAAAAAATCAATCGAACATTTTGTAACGCCCATCAATGAATTACACAATGTATCTAATATTCAGGTGCGCATGAAAGCCATTGAACCACTCACGGCACACGAGTTGTATTATATGATGGTGATGGGAGAGCATGAATTGTACACATCGAGTTATAAGCACTCGTTTAACCGCATGTTGATGCAGATGGGGCCAAAACTTCGCGGAGATGATTTGCTGAAAACGGTTCATTTCGATCAGTTTAAAAAGTTTATTAAACTGGCAGCAGGGTATAATAAGCTGGATACCTTTTTAAAAACCATGCCAGCAACCAGTGCTGAATTATTGATGAAAGCATTTGTAGCCAATCTCGATAAAACAGAAAATCTGGAAGATGCTGTAGATGTGGCCGGCTCTTACGCTAGCACATCACCGACAAATTGTTACAATCTATCCTGCAATACGTTGATGAAAATCTGGACTCCATCGTGAAACAGGAAATGAAAGAGGCCAATTAATTTATGGCTTACTGAGGGAAATCTTTTTGTCTGCCGATACCACCCAACGAACCAATCTCACGGCCACGCTCGGCATTCCATCTATTTATGAAATTGGCCATGGGCAATTACAGAATGAAGAGGGTAAAGTGATTCAACAGGTTTTTTTCTATGGAGATGAAGATGGTAAGGCGTTTTTCCCGGCATTTGTGCAATCGTTTTCATCCAAAGACTGGAAAGTAGTGCCTAAAAAAGAATGGATTGAATTCATATCGCACAACGGAAAAGTGGAAGTGTATGTCAATCGTCCGTTAGATAACGATGCCAATTTAGATGATAGTGCGCAGGTGCATTTAATCAAGTATCTGGAAGATTTAGGTAAGTTCCCTACGGTGGTAGTGCATCGTGGCCATAGTTACTGGTTACCAAGAACCATCAGCCGCATGTCACCGGAAGCGCGAATTGTTTTATTAGGTTCCTGCGGAGGATATAAAAACCTGAATCAGATACTGGAGGTTTGTCCGGATGCACACATCATCTCCACCAAAGAAATCGGGAAAGGCGATTTGAACCAGCCCATTATCAATTACCTGAATCAGCACTTTGTGGGCGGAAAAGATATTGGGTGGAGAAGTATGTGGAGAACCTTAACCACTCAGTTCGCAACTTCACCAAGGGAAACACGCGAAAGCTGGGAAGATTATGTACCTCCGCACCGAAACCTTGGAGCCATATTTATTAAAGCATATCACAGAAAAATTCAGGCGGAATAGAATGACCTAAGTGTAACCGTTCATGAGTAAACCGAAAAAAACATTCAACCTTGCCTTGCTGAAGCGTGTATATCGTGTAGCGGCACCCTATAAAAACAAATTTTATCTCTCGCTTTTTCTGGCGGTGTTATTGGCCGTGATGGCACCGATAAGGCCCTGGCTCATTCAAATGACCATTCATTACGGAATCGAAAATCATGCTGCCGGTTGGCTGCTGAAAGGTCCGGGTGCATTTCTGATTGAAATCACCGTTATTCAAATTGTACTTTTATTGATAGATGGCGCTGCACGATTTTGGTTTGCTTTTACATCCGCCCGATTGGGGCAGTATGTGGTGCGCGATTTACGCGTGAGCACCTACAGGAAAATCCTGAACCTCAATGTACGGCAGTATGATACAACACCGATTGGCACATTAACTACTCGCACCATCAACGATATAGAATCGGTGAATGATATTTTCAGTGATGGACTGATTCCTATCATTGCAGATTTACTGGCGATACTATCCATACTCGGATATATGTTTGCAGTAGACTGGAAACTCACATTGGTTTGCCTGGCCCCATTTCCCCTTCTGATTGTTGCCACCTACTTTTTTAAAGAAAGTGTAAATAAGTCCTTTATTCGTGTACGCAATGCCGTTGCCTCGCTTAATGCGTTTGTGCAGGAACATATTACAGGCATGCAGGTGGTGCAGGCTTTTGCCGCTGAACATCAGGAGCAACAGAAGTTTGAAAAAATCAACCGTGAACATAAAAGAGCAAACATCCGCGCCATCTTTGCATACTCTGTATTTTTTCCGTTGGTAGAATTGGTGTCGGCTGCCTCAATCGGTTTGTTGGTGTGGTGGGCAGGTAAAGAATCGGTGTTTGCCGGAGCCGGAAACGAAGTGGCGGGTGTAATCACTGCATTTATTTTGTGTTTGAATTTGCTCTTCAGGCCGCTTCGGGTAATGGCTGATAAGTTCAATGTGTTACAAATGGGTATGATTGCCAGTGAGCGGGTATTCAAAGTACTCGATAATACAGATGTAACACCCGATTCGGGAACAGTCACCACTCCCATTCAGGGAGCCATCGAATTCAGAAATGTATCTTTTGCGTATAACGAAGGTGCGCCTGTTTTGAAAAATGTAAGTTTCTCTATACCGGCGGGTAAAACGCTGGCTATTGTAGGTGCTACCGGAAGTGGAAAAACCACCATCACCAGCCTGATCAACCGTTTATATCCTGTAACCAGTGGCGATATTTTAGTGGATGGGATACCGGTGAACCATTATGAAGTATCGTATTTAAGAAGCCGGATAGGGGTGGTTTTACAGGAGGTATATCTATTTAGCGGAACCATTCGCGACAACCTCACCCTGCGCAACCCCGACATTTCAGAGGCGGCCATGGAGCAGGCGACAAAACTGGTTGATTTACACCCATTTATAATGAATCTTCCGGGAGGGTACCAATTCAATGTGCGGGAACGGGGTGCAGTGCTTTCGCTGGGGCAGCGTCAATTGCTGTCGTTTGCCCGGGCTGTTTTATACAATCCGTCGGTGCTGATTCTGGATGAAGCCACCTCTTCGGTGGATGGGGAAAGCGAAGCGTTGATACAACAGGCCATTGAAAAGTTAATCGCCGGGCGTACCTCTATTGTTATTGCCCATCGGTTGAGTACCATCCGCAAGGCCGATCGTATCCTGGTTATGGAGCGGGGCGAGGTGGCCGAGTGGGGTAGCCATGAAGAGTTGATGGAAAAGCAGGGGGCTTATTTTCGTTTATACCAAACTCAGTTTAGTCAGACGGATGAGGTTTAACCGAATAAGGGATTAAATTTTACTATTAATGTTTCCGCCCTTATCTTTGCGCCAAAATTGAGGAAAGCATGGTGCAAAAGTGTTTAAAATCTTTACTGGTGGCGGTTTTTGGGCTGATGACCGTACTAACTCCTGCCAAAGTTTTGGCGGGTGGCGCACCGGGTGAAAAGTTAGATCCTGCCAAAATTATCTTAGACCATATCAAGGATGCCCATGAGTTCCATTTTTTTACCCTGGGCGATTTCCATGCAACCATTCCGTTACCGGTGATTGTGTTTAGTCCTGAAAAGGGTTTATCCGTTTTTTCCTCCTCCCGTTTTGAGCACGGCCATGCGGCGTACAATGGGTATGAGTTGAAAGAAGGAAAAATTGTAGCCCAGGATGGAAGTGCATTGTATGATTTCTCCATGACCAAGAATGTGGTTCAGATGATACTGGCGCTGATCGTTTTAGTGCTGCTGATGAATGGCATTGCCAAGAAATACAAAAAAGGAATTGGGGTTACCTCTGCGCCCACCGGATGGCAGAATGCAGTGGAGCCCGTGATTACATTTGTGCGTGATGAAGTGGCCAAACCCAACCTCGGAAAAAAATGGGTGAAATACATGCCGTACCTTTTAACGCTGTTTTTCTTCATATTGATTAATAACTTATTCGGACTGATACCCGGTGCGGCCAACGTAACTGGTAATACGGCTTTCACCATCGTATTGGGTGTTATTTCTCTGATAGTGATTATGTTTAGCACCAACAGTCACTTCTGGGGTCATATTTTCTGGCCTCCCGGGGTACCGTTGCCGGTGAAGCTGATTTTGATTCCTATTGAATTATTGGGAGCCGTGGTAATCAAACCTGCTGCGTTGATCATTCGTTTGTTTGCCAACATGGTAGCAGGGCACATCATCATCCTGAGTTTTGTTTCTCTGATATTTATTTTTGGAGCCATGAGTAAAGTAGCCGGAATAGGATTTTCACCTATTTCTGTTGCCTTTACTGTCTTCATTTACTTTATAGAATTGCTGGTTGCGTTTATCCAGGCATTCATCTTCACCAATTTAACGGCAGTGTTTATCGGACAAGCCTTTGAGGGTGGACATGACGACCACCACTCAGGTGAGCATGCACACGGTCACGCAGTAGCATAAAGATTTTATTCATTTATAAAAACCAAGTATCATGACTTTGATGACTTTGTTACAGGAAGTACAATTGGGTTACTCACATTTTGGTGGAGCAATCGGTGCAGGCTTAGCCGCAATCGGTGCCGGTATTGGTATCGGACAAATCGGTAAAGGCGCTGTAGAATCTATTGCCCGTCAGCCGGAAGCATCCAATGACATTCGTGCAAACATGATCCTGACTGCCGCTTTCGTTGAGGGTGTTGCCCTTTTCGCGGTTATCGCAGGCTTGCTGGCAGTTCTGAAGTAATTGCTGCACAAATTTATTACTGCACCTTAAGCACAGGGCGGCGGGTGCAGTAATCTTCAAATTGAAAAAAACATAATTAATAATACCATGGATTTATTATTGCCACACGTAGGTTTAATTTTCTGGACGCTACTTGCTTTCCTGATTGTATTTTTTCTGCTGAAAAAATTTGCATGGAAAGCCATCCTCAATGGTTTGAACGAAAGGGAAGCGAATATCAACGATGCGATTGCCACTGCTGAAAAGGTGAAAATGGAAATGGCTCAAATGAAAAGCGAGAACGAAGCCTTATTGGCTACAGCTCGTGAAGAGCGCGCACAAATGTTGAAAGAAGCGAAGGAGATTAAAGATAGAATGATCAATGATGCACGCGATGAGGCTAAAGTGCAGGCTGCAAAAATTATTGCCGATGCACAGGCTTCAATCCAAAACCAGAAAATGGCTGCCATGATTGACATTAAAAATCAGGTAGGTAAAATGGTGATTGAGGTAAGTGAGAAAATCCTCAGAAAGGAATTATCGAACAAACCGGAACAGGAAACCTACATCCGTCAGTTAACCGACGAAATCAAATTGAACTAATCTTTTGATTCGTTAGCCGCAGGCATTCAAATTTAAAACACATGAACAATCCACGTTTAGCAGGAAGGTATGCAAAAAGTCTGATCGGACTGGCTCAGGAAAAAAGCCAGTTAGAGCAGGTGTATGCCGACATAAAAATGTTGAAGGGAATCACTCAGTCGAACCCTGATTTCCTTGCACTATTGCGGAGCCCGGTGGTATCAGCAGATAAGAAACAGAAAATCCTGACTGCGGTGTTGGATGGAAAGGTATCGGCGATCACGGCAGGATTTATTAAACTGCTCATCAGCAAACACCGCGAAAGCAACCTTCCTGAAATTGTTACTGCCTTTGTAAAACAGTACAATGAGTTGAACAACATTCATGAAGTTCGAATCACTACGGCCCAACCGATGAGTGCGGAAATGCAACAGGCTATTGTGGATAAGGTGAAATCCAACGCACATTTTGAAAAGATTGAATTAACTACAATGGTGAAAGACGAGCTCATTGGTGGGTTTAAACTGGAAGTAGGAGATACATTGATAGATGCATCTATTTTACGCGACCTCAAAGATGTAAAGCGTCAGTTCCAGAGCAATGAGTATATACATAACATCAGATAATTAATTACAACACTTTATTCCCGGGCTGCTTCATATTGAAGCAGCTTTTTTTATGCTTGTAACTTCATCCATCTAATGGCTAAGAATGATATGAGATTTATAAAACACACAAAGTGTATGTCAGGTTTGATAGCAAGAGAAATATTGAAATCATTTAAAAAAATACGTTGCTGTATATCCTAATTTAAGATTGAATCGGGTAAAATCATCGCAATTACGTATTTTAGGATGATTTTACATCTAATCATTCACACCATGAGTCCCATAAGGATAATTATTCCTATTCTACTATTTTCATTGTTTGTGTTTTGGATAATGTATAGACTCTTTATTAAAAGAGACTTACGTCAACACAAGAACAGTGTTTACGTAGGATGTTTTTTTGTTGCCGTATGGGCCATCCTATATGCTGTTCTCTGTTATTGAATCAATGGTTTTGCATCCATCTCTTTGAAAGATTGCCCGAATTCTGGGATCCCACTAATATTCAATGCTATCCACCCGGCTATCCTCAAGCTTCATGGCTTGTAGAAATAGTGATAATTAAAAAACAATTAAAATTTATTGTAAAACAATAAAAATGTATTATTTTTGGATATCATTTTAAAATTTAAACGAATGACCAAACTGGATAAATTTGCAATTACATTGCTATATGTCATTGCATGGTTAATCTTTGTAGGATTAAGCATTGAGGCCGGAGGATTGATTGTAAACTTTTTTTTCAGTGTTTTCAAACCGCAAGTCGTTGAGCGGCTTTACCAGAAGTTAGATTTGAGTGTCATGTACGCACAAAGCAAAGCCGTTTTTTTTGGGGTGTACAGTTTTATCATTTTTATCGCAGTTTTAAAAGCCGTTTTATTCTATAGGGTGATACAACTGGTACATCATTTAAATTTAAATAAACCCTTCAGCCGATTGGTATCCCGAAAGGTTCTGCAGATCAGCTATTATACTTTTTCTATTGGTATCATTAGCCTCATCGCCCGCCAGTTCGTAAAAAACGTATCGCATCACGGCTATACCATCGATATATTAGGGGAGTTTTGGGTGGATAGTCAGGCATTTATTCTAATGGCAACGGTTATTTATATCATTGCCGTAATTTTCAAAAGGGGAATTGAAATGCAGGAAGAAAACGAATTAACTGTTTAAGCTATGCCTATAATTGTAAACCTGGATGTGATGATGGCAAAGCGCAAAATGTCGCTTAATGAACTTTCAGGCAGAGTAGATTTAACGCTCTCCAACCTTTCTATTTTAAAAACCGGTAAAGCCAAAGCCATTCGTTTTAGCACCCTGGAAGCGATATGTAAAGCGCTGGATTGCCAGCCCGGTGATCTTTTAGAATATGTTGACGATTCAAAGAATTCAAAAAATTAAATAAACGCATCTAGTATGAAAAAGAAAGTCACACATTTTGCCATATACATCGATGATATGGAGCGAGCGAAACATTTTTATGACAGTGTATTTGAGTGGGGTTTTAGTGGCTATGGCACAACAGACTTTATGCAAATTAAAGTAGATAAAACTGCACAGGGAGAAACCATTGGTGCATTGCAATCACGCAAATACGCACCGCTTCCCGAAAAAATAATTGGACTGGAATGTACGGTTGCCGTGGAGAATCTGGACGAAACGATAGATCGGGTGAAAGAGAATGGCGGGCAAGTGCTCATGCCGAAAACGGTTATTCCAACGGTAGGTTGGTTGGCCAAATTTTTAGATACAGAAGGAAACCTGATTTGTGCCATGCAATACGATATGAATGCAAGATGAAACCCATCCGACACATACATCCGCACTTTCAATATTGGCTCAAGTATAAAGATCAACACCTCATTCACCTCTATACAGATGTACGCATGTATCTGTTGGAATTGTTCCCTGCATGCAATGAAATACTCTACCATACACATGCCCTTACATCAGTGTATTCAATATCCGATAAACTGTCTGATGCGTTTTGTATGATACCCATCTACACCCAACACCTGAATGTGGGTTTTAACAAAGGCGCCCTCCTGAAAGATCCGCATCAATTGTTAAAAGGAACCGGAAAATTGATCCGGCATATTGAAGTAAAACATCCTAATGACTACAGAAATCTCAGTGTACAATCACTGATACAGGAAGCCTATGATTTTGCAAGGAAAGATATGGACAAGCCCACAATGTCTACCGGAAATACAATTTCGAAAATCAAAATTCCCTAAGAGTGATTCTCTTTTTATTTTAAGCAGTATACACAGGATGACAAATGCTCAGCGACATGGGCCATATAATATCAACCCCATCGTAAATAGGAAGGGTTTCACGGACATAAAAAAAGGGTTGCATCATTGCAACCCTTGTACAATAGCCTATTAAAATTATCGGTTCACATGAACCTGTGCAGAACGAATAAACTTACCGTCTTCCATCAGCACCAACATATAATTTCCGGCAGCTACATTCCTCATATCCACCTGCATCACTTCAACGGATGTGCCCGGATTAGAGGTGTAATATTTAGCATATACCCTCGAACCCTTTGCATCATACACGGCTACAAGGCGCTGTGCTGGTGTGTTTCCTGCGGTATTGCGAACCCTCACCTGGAATACTCCGTTGTTGGGGTTTGGAGTAATGAAGGAGAAGTTCGGCTCTGCCAGTGTAATGATTAACGTATTGGAAGTTCCTGTACATCCATTCACTTCTGCAGTAGCGGTATAGGTTCCCACCTCATCAGATGACACCACCAGTGTATTGCCCGTTTCTCCAGGAACAACGCCGCCATTTTTCAACCACGTGAAGGTTGTGGTGGCCGGTGTGGCGCTGGCGGTTAATGTGGTGGTACTTCCTTCTTCAACAGATGTATTGGTTGTATTGATAACAACGTTTGGTACCGGGTTAACCGTTACCGTTATATTGTCGGACGATGTACAGCCGTTAGCATCTGTTCCGGTAACCGTATAGGTTGTGGTATTGTTGATATTGAAGGCTACTCCGTTGGTTACACCATTATTCCAGGTGTACGTGCTGGCACCATTACCGGATAATGTTACAGCACTTCCGCTACAAACAGCAGTTGCCGGTCCGTTGGCAGTGACTACCGGTAAAGGATTTACCGTTAATGTAGCTGCATTGGAAGTAACGGTATTGCAGGCTCCATTGATAACCACGCGATATTGGTTGTTGTTATCATTAACATCTACACCAGTGGCGCTATAAGTAGCCGAAGTAGCACCGGCAACATCGGTCCAGGTGGTACCCCCATCGGTACTCACCTGCCATTGATACGAAAGGGCGTTGGTAGCTTGTACAGAAAAGTCTACATCAGAACCACTGCAACCTGCATTATTAGACGGTTGAGTTGTTACGGCAGCCGTTCCGGTTACGGTTAACACCGCAGCATCAGAGGGTAAATTAGTGGTACACACCCCATTGACCAACACTCTGTAGCGATTGTTATTCATGCCGGCTGTTACTGCGTTTACATTCAAGGTAGTGCCCGTTGCACCGGCGATGGTATTCCATGTGGTGCCCCCATCCGTACTTACCTGCCATTGATAAGTGAGACTTATGCCACTGGCAGTAACGGTGAAGGATACATCTCCACCCGGACAAGCAGCAGCTGCTACAGGTTGAGTAGTGATGGATGCGGCTGCATTCACTTCAAGGTTTGCAGCACTGGAGGTGATGACGCCCGGAGAACAACTGGTAACCAATACACGATAGGTATTGCCATTGTCGGTAATGCTCACATTGTTGAGTGTAAGATTGGCCGCCGTAGCACCGGTAATATCATTCCATGTATTACCGCCATCTGTACTTACCTGCCACTGATATCCCAATCCGGAGCCGGTAGCAGCCACACTAAACGAGGCGTTCGTGCCGGCGCAAACGGTGGTGTTCACCGGTTGTGTACCAATAGCTGCCGTAGCACTGATGGTTAACGTGGCAACGCTAGAGGTGAGGTTTGTTGTACAAATATTGGAAAGAACAACTCTATAACGGTTACCGTTATCCGAAGTTGAAAGGTTGCTGACTGTTAAAGTAGTGGCAGTTGCTCCCGGAACATTATTCCATGTGGTTCCCCCATCGGTACTCACCTGCCATTGAATGCTTGGGTTGGTTCCATTCAGTGCAATGTTGAACACAGCATCATTGCCGGTACACGCTGTTACATCAATAGGTTGTGTGGTGATGGATACCGGACTATTCACCGTAAGCGTAGCAGTTCCTGAATTTAACGCACCGGCGCAACTGGTTACTACCACACGATAGGTTAGTCCGTTAAAGGTTGCATCTACACTGTTCAGGGATAATGTGGCAAAGGTAGCTCCGGTAATATTGTTCCAGGTGGTACCTCCGTTCGTGCTCACTTGCCACTGATACGAGTTGGCCGTACCTGTTGCAGTAACGTTGAAGGCTGTATTTTCACCTGCACACACCGTGGAACTTTGAGGTTGAGCTGTAATGGTAGCCGCAACGCTCACGGTTAATATAGCAGGGTTAGAGATTAAGTTGGAAGTGCAGGCATTGTCCAATACTACGCGGTAGCGGTTATTGTTGAGGCTGCCATCCACCGCTGGAACGGTTAACACAGCGGCCGTGGCTCCCGGAACATTATTCCATGTAGTACCACCATTAGTGCTCACCTGCCACTGATAAGTAACAGCTTGGCCGGCGGCGGTTACACTGAATACCGCATCACTACCGGAGCAGGCATTCACATTCGCCGGTTGGGTAGTAATGGATGCCGATTCATTCACCGTGAGCACAGCCGCGTTAGAGGATAACGCACCACTGCAACTGGTTACAACCACACGGTACCGGTTGTTGTTCAACGAAGCAGCCGCATTGTTTATATTCAATGTAACTCCTGTTGCACCGGTGATATTATTCCAGGTATTTCCCCCATCGGTGCTCACTTGCCATTGATAGGTATTGTTACTACCGGTAGCGGATACACTGAAAGACGTATTATTTCCTGAACAAACCGTTGCATTGGTAGGTTGTGTTGTAATAGCAGCAGCCACACTAACTGTTAGTATAGCGGCAGAAGAGGTTAAACTTCCTGCACAGGTATTACTAACAATAACGCGTACCCGATTGTTATTCATGGGGCCGGTTACCGCCGGAATGGTGAATGTGGCGGTATTGGCTCCCGATACATTGCTCCAGGTGTTTCCTCCGTCCGTACTTACCTGCCACTGATACGTAATGTTGGTGCCGGCAGCGGAAACTGAAAATACCGCATCGGTTCCCGAACAGGCATTCACATTAGAAGGAGCGGTAAGGATAGACGCTGTTTCAAGCACGGTAAGTGTAACAGCAGCAGAATTGATAGCACCGGAACATCCCGTCACTATTGCCCTGTACCGGTTGCCGTTGAGGTTAACAGTAGCTCCATTGATGTTCAATGTGGAGGATGTGGCACCGGTTAGGTCTGTCCAGTTAGCACCCCCATCTATACTCACCTGCCATTGATATGCAAGTCCGGTACCCGAGGCCGTAACACTGAACGATGTATTATTACCGGAGCATACACTCTGGTTCACCGGTTGAGTGGTGATGGCAGCCGGGTTGTTTACAGTAAGGGTAACACCGGTTGAGGTAACAGATGACGGACAGGTATTACCGGTAATCACCCTGTATCGTGTATTATTCTGGCCGGCAGTTACTCCGGTTAGTGTAAGCGTTGCCGTTGTAGCCGTCGGGATATTTCCCCATGTATTTCCACCATCCGTACTCACCTGCCACTGGTAGGTTGGTGCTGTACCAGATACCGCTACTGTAAACACCGCATTGGATCCGGCACATACGGTAACATTCACCGGTTGAGTGGTGATGGCTACATCGTTACAAGTTACGGTTTCCACTACCAGGGCAGAAGTATCGGCATAATCTACGCGAATGCCCAGTCCGTTAAACAGCGACGTGCGCATATTCACCCAGGGCTGGTTGATTACACTAATATCATCTACATACCAACCGGAAGTGGTAGATGGTGCGGAATTATCATCAGAACCAAAACGGAATCGGAACCGCATGTTTTGTCCGGCCAGTTGTGTTAGATTAACTACTGTTGAAAAAAAGCTATTGGCCAGCCCGGTAAACGCCGGACGGTTACTAAGCACGTTAGTTGAAGCGTTTCCAATGGCTCCGTTGTATCTTCCTTCAATCATACCTGATCCGATATCAAACCAGGTTGTTCCGTTGTTAACAGATGCTTCAACCACACCACCATCCCATCCGGATTCGGTCAGGAAACGGTGGCTGAATTTTAAGCGGGCTGTGGAGTTGGCAGGTAAATTAATATTGACAGAGCGTTCCAGGCGCATGTCGGTTGAAACGTTGAAGTTTCTGGCATAAAACGAACGTGTAGGGCTGGAACTAAATGTGGTGGAGGTAACCCAGGTATTGGCCGTGGGTGTTCCTATACTCACCCAACCGGCCCCTAAAGTTGAATTGGGAACAGTTTCTTCAAACAGGGTAACTGTAGGGAAGTATGCTCCTGTGTTCACACGAACCACAAAAGGATAATCCTGTGTTACACCCGCCGCCTGATTCACATCAAAACTCACTACACGTGTGGTGCTGTTATATGTTCCACCACTTACATAAGTAACGTTGGCCGGTAAAGTATCTCTGAGTATATAATTGCTGATGGGTCCGCAAGGGCTGGACACCGTATTCACGTAAGTGATGAGCTGGCCTTCCTCTACTTCGGTTACGCCTCCCTGTGAGAGCGACAGGTACACCGGATAACTGTTGTCGGGTGTTTGATCGTTTACATCATCCGTTGACCCTTCATTGGCATAAAAACCCATCCCTCTTCTGCGGAAGGCCTCCCAGATGGAACACTGATAGGCGCCGTTGAATAATATCTGATCAGCAGCCAGGATAGCATCTCTTCCCGAAATAAAACCCGGATTACATTGTTGTAGTTTCATGCCTTCCATTACCAAACGCATTGCGATGGAGTTACCACCCGGTGCATTCGGATTGGTGAAGTTGGGGTTTATCACACCCACCTGGTTGATGATGTTCCAGGTCATATCCCATAGGGTAGCGCACCAAAGTTCACCACGGGTGTGCTGTTGCGATGAAACGAAAGTGGAATAGGTGAGGTTGTTGATAGCGAAGTTGGTGGTATATCTTCTGTTTCGGATTCCACTGCCATTTACTGTTTGTCCAGAAGCAAAAGTGCCAATCCCTCTGGGGCTGGTAAACCCTGTATTCAGGTTAGAGTTGGCCCAGTCTTGCGTATACATCAGGGTGAAATAATCACTCCAGCCTTCTCCCATTTGTTCTTCATTGGTCAGACAAGAAGCCTGATTGGGGCCACCGGTTAATCGGTTGCTGATACCATGCGCAAATTCATGTACCACAATCCCATTATCGGTTGACCCATCGCGTTGAATACCACTTCCCCATAAATACATCTGCATGCGCGGACGAGTACCATCAGGAGGAGTCGCAAAGTTGGCGTTGTTTACGCCACCGGCATCCTGTGCATCGGCGATTACATAATCGTTTCCGGCACCACCACGTCCCTGATTGTTATTCTGAAAATTACCATTCACTTCCGCAAAACCATACACATACGACAGGTTATGCGCGATGTTGTTCCAGTAGAACAGGTTGGTAATATTGAATTGCTGATTAGGAACCGGAGACGTTTGTGTAGGGGTTACTGTAAAATCGGGAATGAATATAAAGTTTAACGGATCAGGTGAAGTGGATGATTGTGCTGATTGACCAAAAGTGGAGTTGTTATCATCCCGGTCTTCCTGTGCATATACGTTGTTGCCTCGTGTTTCCCAGAAATCAAAGGAACCGTCGTTATGCCAACCGAGTGTGGTAGCGTTCCCAGGAAATAAATTCCAGGGGTTGGAAACTGCGGTTGGGGTTCCGCCGGGATGAATGCGGCTTTCTGCAGGATAAGGAATGATGTGATAGTTGGCCGTATTGACCAGTTGTGTTTGATCAGGTGATGCTGTATGTTGTGATGAGGATGGATGCGCATCAACAGTAGAGCAGGCATCTTCCATTGGCTCCGCAGCATTGTGGCTGTGCCCGAACTGGCAATAGATGGTCAGGTTGGTTTCATTGATGAATGAGTTATCGAACGCGTTGATACGAATCAACCAATAGTCGGATGATTTCAGGGGCGCATAAAAAAACTGCCAGGCCAGTTCTACAGTGCTTTTTTCTTTAACAGGAATCCAGATTAATTCGGCAAAAATATCTTCAAAAGCTACGCCGAGTGTTCCAAAATACATTTTACTACCCTTGGTTTCTGTTATTGATACCGGTCCGGTAACCACTGCTCCTTTTTGTTGCAGAGCGGTAATCAGGGCGTTTTGTACGGTTACCGATGGCATACCGTTCAACCCGGCCAGTCCGCGTACATTTTTAATCCGATTGCCCTGGGCACTAACCAACGCACCATTTTTGAATGCCAGTGTTTGAATGCTGTTATACACCGGAATACCAAGGTGGGTTTGTTGCAGATACACCATATCGGTTCCTGCAAATGTGTTGTGGTAAGCGCTGCTGATGACAGATTGTTTTAAATCTTCCTCAGATAGGCCAATTTTTTCACTGTTTTTCAACACCAGGTTCATGGCGGCCTCCGGTTGAATATCCTGTGCTCGGGTAGTCAATGCGAGGCTAAACATCACAACGAACAGTAAAATTTGCTTCATAGATGTGTAGTTTGGAAAAGTGCCGTTTTGCGACAAATCATTTTTATAAAAATTAGGTAAATTTTGAGGCGGTAATTTACGTCATAATTCTCTCATTTTGTTTACTGGCTGGCTTTATTTTCGGCGTTTGAAGTGGCGATAGCCGGCATATTTCCGAAATTTTACATTGCGGTTGCAATTACTGCGTTTTTCTTGTGTAAAGTTTGCCCTTTTTTTTTGCCATTCAACGGTTCGCCCATACCTTTGCACCCTGAAAAAAAAGGATTAAACAACAACCAAACAAAATAGCCATGGTGGAAATAAAACCAGATGAGATTTCAGCGATACTGCGCCAGCAGTTGAGCAATTTCAATGCAGGTGCCAGCCTCGAAGAGGTGGGAACCGTATTGCAAGTGGGAGACGGTATTGCCCGTGTGTACGGGTTGAACAACGTGCGCTCCGGGGAACTGGTGGAGTTTGAAAATGGCGTTCGTGCCATTGCACTGAACCTGGAAGAAGATAATGTGGGTGTGGTATTGATGGGGGATAGCAGTGAAATTAAAGAAGGAGATAAGGTATCCCGTACCGGTAAAATTGCCTCAATTAAAGTAGGGGATGGTATGAGTGGACGGGTAATCAATACATTGGGCCACCCTATCGATGGTAAGGGTCCGATTAAAGGAGAGCTGTATGAAATGCCCTTGGAGCGTAAAGCACCGGGTGTTATTTACCGTGAGCCCGTTAAAGAACCTCTGCAAACCGGTATCAAGGCCATTGATGCGATGATTCCTATCGGTCGTGGACAGCGTGAGTTGATTATTGGCGACCGTCAGACCGGTAAAACAGCCATTGCAGTAGATACCATCATCAACCAAAAGGAGTTTTTTGATGCAGGGAAACCGGTATATTGTATATATGTAGCCATTGGCCAGAAAGCATCTACCATCGCTGGTATCATGAAAAGCCTGGAAGAGAACGGTGCCATGGCGTACACCACCATCGTTGCCGCTTCTGCCTCTGATCCGGCTCCATTGCAGTTCTATGCTCCATTTGCCGGTGCTGCTATTGGTGAGTTTTTCCGCGATACCGGAAGGCCCGCATTGATTATTTATGATGACCTTTCCAAACAGGCTGTGGCCTACCGTGAGGTATCACTTTTGTTGAGACGCCCTCCGGGACGTGAGGCGTATCCGGGCGACGTATTCTATCTGCACTCCCGCTTACTGGAAAGAGCGGCTAAGGTTATCGCCAGAGATGATATTGCCCGCCAGATGAACGATTTGCCGGAAAGTATCAAGCACCTTGTAAAAGGCGGCGGATCTTTAACAGCACTTCCTATCATTGAAACTCAGGCAGGTGACGTTTCGGCATATATTCCTACCAACGTGATTTCGATTACCGACGGACAGATATTCCTTGAGGGTAACCTCTTCAACGCAGGTATCCGCCCGGCTATCAACGTTGGTATTTCTGTAAGCCGTGTGGGTGGTAATGCACAGATTAAATCCATGAAAAAAGTAGCCGGTACCCTGAAATTAGATCAGGCCCTGTACCGCGAGCTGGAAGCCTTCTCCAAGTTTGGAGGTGATTTGGATGCCGCTACAAAAAATGTAATTGATAAAGGTGCCCGTAACGTAGAAATCCTGAAACAGGCACAGTACACGCCGTTCAGCGTAGAAAAGCAAGTGGCGGTTATCTACCTGGGTACACAGGGATTACTTAAAGAAGTAAACGTGAAGCGTGTGAAAGATTTCGAAGAGCAATTCCTCGTAGAAATGGAAAATAAACTTCCGGAAGTACTGGCTGAATTTAAAAAAGGAAATCTTCCTGAAGAAGGTTTACGCAAAATGGTTGATCTGGCCAACACCATTATTCCGAGTTATAAGTAATCGTAATATATTGTCTGGTATTTCAGAAAAGACTGTCTGCAAAGGCAGTCTTTTTTAATGTTTATGATTTTTGCAACGCTTCAATTGTTATTTTGTCAGAAATTGCAGGAAGGAATAATTATTGATTCTCACACTGAATAAATCCGAATAAAAATGACAGGTATATTTATTATTTCCATTGTATTTATGTTAATTGGAATGGCCGTACAGGGTATGTTGAAGAGCCGTTTCAGCAAATACAGTAAAGTGGCCACCACCAGCGGTATGAGTGGAAAAGAAATTGCAGAGAAAATGTTGAGGGATAACGGCATTTACGATGTAAGTGTAACCTCTGTTCAGGGCACATTAACCGACCATTACAACCCACTGAATAAAACCGTAAACCTTAGTCCGGATGTGTATTCCGGCCGTTCGGTAGCCGCCGCTGCAGTAGCCGCTCACGAGTGCGGGCACGCTGTGCAACATGCTACGGCCTACTCCATGCTGATGTTGCGAAGTAAACTGGTACCGGCGGTACAAATCAGCAGCACATTATCACAATGGGTTATCATTGCCGGTATTGGTATCATGGGTTTTGGCGGAGGCAATCAAACACTCCTGTTGATTGGTATTGCCATGTTTGCCATCACTACTTTGTTTTCTTTGGTAACCTTACCGGTAGAATTCGACGCATCACGCCGTGCATTGGTTTGGTTGAATCAGGCCAACATCACCACACCGGATGAAAAAGAACAGGCACAGGATGCATTGAAATGGGCCGCGCTTACATATGTAGTGGCAGCACTGGCATCCATAGCCATGTTGGTACAGTATATCCTGATTTATCAGGGACGCAACAACGATTAATGCAACAGCACGAACTTCACCTATATTTGCCATCATTAAAACACAACCATGGATTTCGGAAAAGAGTTTCAACAATACGCCATAAAAGATAAAGGCATCAGCAGCAATACACTGCACGGATACATCAAACACAATGTAACCAACTTAACCCCGAACATCATCGAAGAACGCCCAATGAATGTGGCGGTGATGGATGTGTACAGTAGGTTGATGATGGATCGTATCATTTTTCTGGGGTATC
>JAHBTM010000060.1 GCA_019638635.1 Ferruginibacter sp.
ACCAGAACAATGGTAGTAGACTGCTGTAACTGCTCCCATTTAGGCCAGGATACTTTTTCAGTTAGTTCTTTATAAGAATCTCTAACAAAACCAACGAATTTGCTCATATGTGTATTCTTTTTATTCAGTCCGATGATATCGAACGCCTTTATTTCTAAATAACCGATTGCATTGTATACCAATGATTGCGATTATCTTTTGTACAAAACAATTGTTTACTGTTTGTTTCAGGATGCACCATCTGTACGTGACAGTTGGTCAGAAAACCCAATCAGGGATTCACCTTCATCTTACCTTACTACAAAAAACTTTGCACGGGCACTAGGATTCGAACCCAGATCAAAGGTTTTGGAGACCCGTATGCTACCATTGCACCATGCCCGTATAAACTAATTAGCTAATTAGCATGGGCTAATTAGCTAATTATATTTCAAAGATAGTTATCTTTTTTTTTTGATTACTTGATGATCTCAGTAACCTGACCGGCACCTACGGTACGGCCACCTTCACGAATCGCGAACTTCAATCCTTTTTCCATCGCGATTGGCTGAATCAGCTTCACAACCAGGTTGGTATTATCACCAGGCATAACCATTTCAGTACCTGCTGGCAATTCAACTTCTCCGGTTACGTCAGTTGTACGGAAGTAGAACTGAGGACGGTATTTGTTGAAGAACGGAGTGTGACGTCCACCTTCTTCCTTGCTCAACACGTACACCTCACCTTTAAATTCAGTGTGTGGAGTGATTGAACCAGGCTTACAGATTACCATACCACGACGGATTTGAGTTTTCTCAATACCGCGCAACAGCAAACCTGCATTATCACCGGCTTCACCTTCATCCAGTAATTTCTTAAACATCTCAACACCAGTAACGGTAGAAGTCAGTGGTTTTTCCATCAAACCAACGATTTCAACGGATTCACCTACTTTAATACGACCTCTTTCGATACGACCTGTAGCAACGGTACCACGACCAGTGATTGAGAACACGTCCTCAACACTCATCAGGAACGGCATATCTACCGGACGAGGAGGCAATGGAATGTATGTATCTACGGCTTCCATCAGTTCGTCGATTTTAGCAACCCATTTGTCTTCGCCAGCCAATGCGCCGGTTGCAGAACCCTGGATGATCGGAGTATTATCTCCATCGAAACCGTAAGAAGACAGCAGTTCGCGGATTTCCATTTCAACGAGTTCCAATAATTCAGGATCGTCAACAAGATCAACCTTGTTCATGAAAACAACGATACGAGGTACACCTACCTGACGAGCCAACAGGATGTGCTCTTTGGTTTGAGGCATTGGACCATCTGTAGCCGCCACCACGAGGATAGCGCCATCCATTTGAGCCGCACCGGTAATCATGTTCTTAACGTAGTCAGCGTGACCCGGGCAATCTACGTGAGCGTAGTGACGGTTGGTTGTCTGATACTCTACGTGAGCAGTATTAATGGTGATACCCCTTTCTTTTTCTTCAGGAGCTCCATCGATGTCATCATAGTTTCTTTTCTCCGCCAAACCTTTTTTTGACAAAATATCGGTTATAGCGGCGGTTAAGGTTGTTTTACCATGATCTACGTGACCAATAGTACCAACATTTACGTGAGGTTTATCCCTCTTAAAATTCTCTTTTGCCATTTTATTTTTTTTAAAAAAAGTGTTTAATACCGGCTTGCATTTTATGTCCGCAAATCGAAAGACAATTATTTGTTGTTCACCTTCAGTTGCTGTGTGTACTTTAGAACCACTCAACACTTCAAGTCGTTGAGCCGATGGTGAGAATCGAACTCACGACCTCTTCCCTACCAAGGAAGTGCTCTACCCCTGAGCTACATAGGCATTTTTTGAGCGGAAGACCGGGCTCGAACCGGCCACCTATAGCTTGGAAGGCTATCGCTCTACCAAATGAGCTACTTCCGCTTAACTTCCGGAAACCTGATGTTTACCGGTTTTAAAGAACTGTACACTGTTATATAATATAGTGTATGGTGGGCAGTGGTGGATTCGAACCACCGAAGTCGAAAGACAGCGGATTTACAGTCCGCCCCATTTGGCCACTCTGGTAACTGCCCGGTAAAAAATCGAAACAAAGTCGGGAGCCGGACCTGTAAACCACCCCATACATTGGCTTCAATAAAGAACTGTTTGAGCCGAAGACGGGAGTCGAACCTGCGACCTACTGATTACAAATCAGTTGCTCTACCAACTGAGCTACTTCGGCATGAAAAGAACTCCCTCTGTTCAGGGCACTCGGAAGCACCCTGTTTTTTGGGAAGGCAAAGGTAATGGAATTTGATGAATACAAAAACTTTGATAAAATAATTTTTTTGAACTTTTTGAAGTTGAAATGATGGAATAAAAAATCCCGCCATTTCAGGCGGGATCCATACTTTGTGAATTGTTTGTATCAGGCTGCCAGTCGTTCTTTTTTTCTTTTAATCTGCGTGATCATTGAATCCAGCGCATTGTCAAAACTTTCTTCAAATGATTTAGAGGTTTGTTTCACAAAAAACTCATGACGCGGAATGGAAACCCTGATTTCGACTACCTTGTCTTTAATCTGATGCACGATATTGTCAAGCTTCAAAAAAACATCAATATGCGTGACTCTGTCGTGAAACTGCTTGATTTTCTCAATCCTGCGCTGAATGAATTCCAGCAACTTGCCATCTGCATCAAAGTGCACTGTTTGAATGTTAACGTTCATAGTCCGCTTTTTTTAAGTGATAAGAATGTATAGGTAACGTTGCGGAATAGGCGATTAGTTTAAGCGTTCATCACTTTTTTTATTGTTTGCTGCAGGCTTTCGGAAAATAACACTACCGGAAAACCTTCACGAATACGGGACTATAAATTTAGGGAATTTATTATGATTTCGGATGCGCTTTTTTGTGAATTTCTTTCAATTTTTCAATATGGTTGTGGGTGTACACCTGAGTAGCGGCCAGGCTGCTGTGACCAAGCAATTCTTTCACTGCATTCAAATCCGCACCATTCCCAGTGAGGTGTGTGGCAAAGGTATGACGGAGTATATGTGGGCTCCGTCGCTGGATGGTTGTCACTTTGCTCAGATATTCCTTTACAGTACTGTATATAAACCCGCTTTGTACCCGGCTTCCCTTTTCATTTACCAGCAAAAACTCCCGATCGGTTTCCCCATTCAGTGCATTTTTAAGTTCCCTGTACGCGCGGATTAAAGTGAGCAGGGGTGCATTCACCGGTATCAGCCTTTCTTTGCTGCCTTTTCCCAACACCTTGATGGTTTGATTACTGAAATCAATATGCTGTTCCTTCAGGTTCAGCAACTCAGAACGACGGATGCCTGTTGAATATAATATTTGAAGGATCAGCCTTTGTGTTTCACCTTTAAAGTTGTCGGGGAACATATCTTCCTGAAACAGCCGATCCATATCCTGCTTCTCCACATATTGTGGCAATCGCTTTTTTACTTTTGGGGATAAGATGGCCGACATCGGACTATCCTCAATCAACTGTTCTCTCAGTAAATATTTGTAAAACGATTTCAGTGCTGATATCTTCCGGTTGATTGTCCGGGCCTGAATACCACTCTCCCTCATGGAGGCTAACCAGGAACGTACCATTACAGGTGTAGCCCTGGCCGGAATTTCATCCGAATAGGTTTCTTTCAGGTATTGCTCAAAGGAAGTTAAATCATGCGTGTAAGAGAGCAACGTATGTTGGGCATACCGCTTTTGGAAACGGAGGTAACTGAGGAAAGAAGGAATGGATGTTTCAGGGGTTAATGGCATAAAAAAACTGACTACCAAATGTAAGCATTGGCAATCAGTTTAATCTATTGCTGGAGGTTAATAATTTACAGCTCTACCTTACCGGATGCGATTTGTTGCTTGTAAACAGCTTTCAACACCTCTGTGCGACGTCTTACGGATGGCTTTGTAAACGATTGTCTGTCACGCAGTTGCATTAAAATTCGGCTCTTCTCGAACTTCTTTTTGTATTTCTTCAGGGCCTTGTCGATGTTTTCGCAATCTTTTGAATCGATAATTAACATTGTAATACCTCTTTTTTTATTTGCTGAATACCGCCTTCTGAGCGGGACGCAAAGGTAATGGATTCTTTCTTAAAAAAGAAAAAATCATCATAAAAAACCGAAATTTGAACCATGTTTACCGGAATCATTGAAAACACCGCCCGGGTGCTCCGTATGGAAACCCGGGGCAAAAACAAAGTCCTTTGGCTGGAATCGGCCCTCACCTCCGAACTTAAAGTAGATCAGAGCCTAGCTCATAATGGTATTTGCTTAACCATTGATGATTTACTACCAACTGACAATGCCTACAGAATTACCGCCGTTGAAGAAACCTTATTAAAAACGAACCTGAGTGAATGGAAGCCGGGCGACAGCATCAACCTGGAACGGGCCATGCAAATGAACGGCAGAATGGATGGGCATATCGTGCAGGGTCATGTAGATCAGGTGGCTACCTGTGTACGCATCAGCGAAAATAATGGTAGCACGGTTTTTACTTTTAGTCTGGGAGTTGGGTACTGTCCGCTCATCATTGAAAAAGGTTCCATTGCCATCAACGGTATCAGCTTAACCCTCTTTGATGTAGGTGATCATACTTTTTCCGTGGCTATCATTCCGTACACGATGGAGCATACCAATATGCATCAGTTGAAAACCGGCAGTTTAGTTAATATTGAATTCGACGTGATTGGAAAATACATTCAACGAATTCAACGTACATGACGCCCGGAAAATACTTTACCAACTACCAGCATTTGTTGATACTGAGTATTGGCTGGTTATTCGTTCAGGGTGGCATATTGTACTTCAACCCGATATACACAGATGGGGAAGCGTTACGAATCATTCGTGAAGCCGGCCACTTCAACGATGGTGTCCCTTTCAGTAGTCCGGTATATTATACCTATCTCACCGAAATCTTACTCACTTCCATATCACTGAAGGCAGGTCATTTCTGGTTGAATTATATCGTACATCTGCTTCTAAACCTGCTGGCCTTACATTGTTTTTATCACCTAAGCCTCCAATGGCTTGCTTCACGTTTTCTTGCATTCACGGGCAGTATACTGTTGTTGATTTGTATTCCGTATCAGTTGTACAACACATTCATTTACACTGAATCAATCTTTTATAGTCTGATTATCGTGTACGCCTTCCTGTTATTCCGTAATGGAAAACGGACCGGCGGATGGCTGGCTGTTACTATACTGGTGCTTTTGATTATTTGTATCACCCGACCCTCCGGCATCTTTGTTGTTGCAGCCACGATTGTGTACGGATTTTACAAATTACACGGTATTCCTCCAATCTTACGCTGGGCTGTATTGATTGTACCGTTGGCAGGTGTGGGGTTTTGGGTTAATACCGGTATGCAAACCGGAGGAGGTATCAATGTAATGGAACCTTTCCTTCGGGAACATATCATTTGTGACGCACCCACTCTGTCAACTCCTGCAACACTGAAGCTGTCCGATCAACCTCAATCTTTATACGGGCTGTTATATTACATCGTCCACAATTTTCCTCATTTTATACAACTGGCTTCGCAAAAAACCATTGCCTTTTTCGGATTGTTCCGTCCGTGGTATTCCACTATGCATAACATAGCGCTGGGATTGTTCTTTTATCCGCTGTACCTGTGTATTGGAGTAGCCTTATGGAGAAAAAAAATGAACGATTTTATACTGTATGCCTTAACCCTTATGATAATACACTGGGTATTTGTGATGATGAGTTGTGATGAATGGCATAACCGCTTCTTTCTTACACTCACCCCATTCCTGATCATCATAGCATTGCATTTATTTAAACGCGAACGGTTGCGATGATTTTTTGGTTTAGCATTTCTGTATTATGTTTAATGTGAGATGACATCAAAGAAACATGCACCTTTTCTGCCTGCGCTTACCGGTATCCGGGCGTTGTGTGTTTTTTTTATTTTTTTCAAACATTTTAATCCCTTCAGTGTAAACAGTATATTGTATGCTGTAACACATCAGTTTTTTTCTTTTCTGTCGTTCTTCTTTGTGCTGAGTGGGTTTTTAATTACGTACCGATACTTCTCTACGGCTACGCTGAAACGAAGTACGATTGCTGATTATCTGGTTAACCGCATGTCGCGCGTGTTCCCGATACTGATTCTTTTGATTTCTGCTACGTTTTTTTTAAAATGGATATCGGAAGATGCACACACACCATCGCTCATCAAATCGTACGTGTACAACATTACGCTGCTGAAGGGTTTTTCTTCTGAGTATTATCTCACCGGTATAGGCCCAAGCTGGAGTATGTCGGTTGAAGAATTATTTTACCTGATTGCCCCGCTTATTTTTTTATGGGTAAAGAAAGCGGGTGGGTTGATACGCTTTGTGTTGTGTATGTATGCCCTGGGGGTGCTGTTCACCCTTGGTTTTCAGTTGTTTCCGGTAGATGGATTTTTTTCCGGTTTTCATTTCACATTCCTCACCACCTTTTTCGGGCGTGCCTTTGAATTTGCATGTGGTATTTATCTGGCGTATGTAGTGCAGGGACGTTTCAACAACTCCTTAAAATACATCCCTGTGCCTACCTTGCTGGGTTCGTTGTGGGTGATTGCGGCCATCGCTCTTCAATACATCATTTCTAAAATATACCAGACAGAAAATGGGTTGGATACATGGTGGGGTTTGGTTGTAAACAATCTTATGCTGCCGGTAGGGATTATGATTTTTTTTTACGGGCTGATACATGAAAGTACCTGGTTGAAATCAGTTTTAAGCACCCGGTGGATGCTGCGGATGGGCAACGCCACCTACTCATTCTATTTATTGCATACCAGTTTTGTGGCAGGGTGGATAGCCCTGTATATCCACCACAGCGTTTGGGTTATTTTCATTTGTATGATTTTAATTTCTTTACTGTTTCATGCAATCATTGAACAACCTGCGGCCCATTATATCAGAAAGTGGTGGAGAAGGCGCAGCAATTTGCCGCACACTTCCGGCAGAGACCATTAAAAAAAATGGCTGCTTAACAGCAGCCATATCCAATCGAAAATTGTCGTCATCGCATCAGGTACATCTTACCGTACCCTTTGTTGAAATATTTATCGGTATTATCTCCGGCTGCGCGATATTTATCGAGCCGCCTTCCATTGAGGTTGGTCAACACCCGATACAGGTACACACCATTGGCCAATCGTTGACCATACATATCTGTTCCATCCCATTTAAAGGAAGTGATGTTTCTGCCAATGTGAATCGGACCCAACTCCTCCTTAGTAATTTCTCTCACTATCTTACCCGTAACCGTTAGTATCTGAATGCGAATGTTCTGCGGAACCTCACTGCCCGTTACGGTAAATACAAATGCTGTGGATGTTGTAAACGGATTCGGATAATTCAACAGGTTAGAGATCATCGGCTTATTGATAACGTTAAAGAGTACACGATATTCAATGGTACCGGCTTCATTTCCTACTACGTCTCTGCCCGACACAATCAGTTCATACTCTCCATCTACCGGGAAATATGGATTAAACTCTATACTGGCTGTATTATCCCCGGTACTGATATTCGCCGGAATGAATCGCATGGTATCGTTAAAATAATAACGGCGTGGTGAAGATTCATCCGGGAAACGCACGAACACTTTCAGCAGGGCGGTGTCTTTGAGTTCCATATACCGGTTCTCATCTTTCAGTTTTATGAGGATGCCCGGTTTGGCCGCTACTATGTCGCGGTTGAGGATATGCACTCCATCGAACGTTATATCCAGCAATGGGTTCACCCTGTCTTCTTTCACAAAGAAAGTTTTGTAGAGTACATTATTGTAATGACTTTGTTCAGGCTGATGGTCATCCGGGTTGAATTCAATGAACAAGGTGTTCAGTCCTGGGAAGTTCGCACTTTCAATGGTATAAATTACCTTAAGTGTATCTCCCGACACCAGTGCTTTACGCTGAGGCACCGGCAACACATGCACCTGATTATTCCGGTCGGTGATAGTGAGTTTTACTTTCAGCAGGCTATCGAAATTTGCACTGCTGATATTTTTGAAAGACAATCCAAATTCAATCGGTGCCCCTTGCTCTACAGTATCACTCATCTGGAAGTAGAGATTAGGCGCTACCGCTCCTTCAGGTACAAAATCTCCCCGCACCCTCCAATAATCCAACTGATACGGTGTGCCATACGTTTTATCGCTGTTGAGCATCCTCAATCGCAAGTACGGGTACGTTTGTGCATCAATGAACGAGATGGATGTATCGCGCGATTGATATACTGTAGATAATCGCTCGGTAAGTCCATCTGAACGTACACCCCAAACTTCAATGGCGGTTGTATCTTTTGTAATATCCGGATCATAGCTGGTACCGCCCCATTGCAGTTGCTGCCAAGCAGTAGCCGGTCCAAGCAAAGGTGATGTAATGGTTCCGTTGGTGCTGGTTGAAAACAACGGGAAGCTGACGTCGATGTGTGAAGAATCGCGAGGCCCCATGACCTGTGTGGGCGCATAGGAAGCTATCCCTTTTTGATAGAAATATAGGAATGGCAGGTTCCTGTAGAAACTGTCTATTTCTGTAAACCCGATTGACTTCAATTTATGATACAACGAATTACCCGAACCTAGGGTTAAGGTATCATCCATCCATTGTTGAATGAAAGAGTTGTTGGTATTTCTATTTCCCAGATTGGTGATGGCCACATAATATCCATCAGGTATCAAATCCAGAAAATCCATCGCATTCTTTCTGTACACCGGATTGTTATAAGGGAACTCAAAAAATATCCTGGTGGGGTCGTTTGGCGTTGCACTGTTCGGACACACCGCATTACTTCCAAACCTTCCAAAGCCCGGACTTACCGTTTGGTTGCGCCATGGGGTGAGCGTTGTGCTATCGAATACATAAATCTGTATATTATTATAAATACAACCATACAGTTCAAGCTGATTGAAATCGAGGTTCACATTAATCCGGTCGTAATTGAAGTAGGGAAACAATCCGGTACGAATCGTTAATGACCTCTGAAGCCGATCGAAACGGAAAACGCGATCCGTACCCAGGTTAATATCATCAAACTGACTATTTACGTGTTGGAAATAATGCGATTGATTATATCCTTCCGTGCTATTTTGAAGATACACAAAAGAAGCGCTGTTCCAGATAACATCCTGCGTACCGGTAGGCACCATCGACACCCTCCAGTAATACACCTTACCATCTACAAAGTTGATATCTGTTGGATTAAATTCCACAATACCTCCCCCACCACTATTGTTGTAAGTTTTTTTATACGGTGAATTGAAAAGCGCTGTAGTATCCAGCTCCATGGTGTATTGTCGAACATCAGACAGCGGGTTGGCAGTAGAAGCATAATAGGTGATGTTCTGCTGGTTTACAATTGCGTACTGATAAGGAAAAACGGGTCGGAGCTCATCTTCAAAAATGTAAAACTCTTTGGTCAGGGTGTTATTATTCTCAAATAATTCATCTACCGCATCATCCTGATCAAGTGTGATGGTAATCCGGTTTCTGCCTTTATCGGTAACCGGGTTAATGGGCACATCCAGTAATATAGAATCTGCATAGTGGATACCCCGGATACGACGATCATATAACACGGTAGTCGTTCCATCATCGAGTAAGCGTTGAATCACTACACGGATGGTATCATTGACTGCTTTACCAATATTCTGCATCTTCAAGCTCAACTCAAAGCTGTTATCCGCCACCGTTATGATACCCGGAGAAAGTTTCACCAGTTGGTCTTCTATCACATAATCGGGTTTATCAAAATGATTCACACGGATGGCAGGATCGCCATGCAAGGTGATTTCTTCAAGGTGGATTCGATAGAGGAACTCCACATTCGGATTGGCGCCACCTAATGAATTTACCGTATGTTGTATTTGTTCCCCAATGGTTTTACCATACAAGGAACGGGTGATGGCATTGTACAATGCGATGTTATAAAAATTCAGAAACGGAGGAATACCAAAGTGTGTATCGGCCAGAAAACCAATACTGCCTCTGTTGGGAGCGAGTACATATTTCTCCGAAATGGTTTTATTTCCACTTAATCTTAAAGGATCATATACATAGAAATCACCGGCACTACAACCGCTCACATTAAAGAATGGGTACTTTCCGGCATTGTTATATTGTTCGGGCTCGCTAAGGTTGAATTCAAAAGTGTTGGCAGAGGAGTGGCCAAAATAACCAATGAACCCTACCCCATTTTGTAATATCTCCCGGATACGCTGATTGTTTTCCTGCTGAATGACACCGGTAGATGTTTTGGAAAATGTTTCTACTGATGCACCAAATGATGTATCCCGAATGATGTTGGCATAACCATTCATGTATTGCACAAACAATGCATTTTCCGCTGAATCTTTCCCTCCTGCCACATGCAATACATTTTTCATCCAACCAGAGGATGCAATACTGTTAGTGGGTTGTTGTTGTACTTGTTCGTATTCAACCACTTTATCAAGATACCCTTTCACTTCGGTTCCGTTCACGGCAGCCAGTCGACCGATGCGTATTAATGGCGTAACCGTACCGTGTGCGGCTGTGAGCAGGTTATCCGATGCCGGCCAACCGAAAGTAGGCACGTGGTTGATCTGTTTCGTTAATGGGCGTTGTTCATTATTTCTATGCTCCACATAGTTCATCCCCCTGCCAATAATGAATAGGTACTGTGGAGCACTTCCAAATTGTTGACGTGCATAAGCCGCAAAACTCCTTACCGCTGCCGGATGCTGTTTAATCCCATATGCAAATTGATCGGTCAGTTCTTCAATGTTATACATTTTTGCATTATAGCTTCCTCCGGCAATACTGCTTCTGTACTGACGATACTGTTCTACGTAATTGGTACCATTGCCGTCATCATACAAAGCCGGATGAGAAACAATCAGATAATTTCCATGCAGAGAGGGGTTTGAGAAATCTGTAAAGTTTTTTTGTTGCAAAGCTGCAACGGGCATCGCTGAATTGGCTTCATAATTTACCAATACCATACTTCGGGATACAGTTGATGGTGGCAATACAAACTTCACCTGTCCGGGTGTAGATATATCCGCTACATATCGTTTTCCTTCCGTACGATCGTAGAGCACCGGTGCAACAGCTCCATAATTAAAACTGACAATCGACAAAAAATTTCCATTCGGGTTAGGTAATACATCAAACTCAAAAAATTTCTGGTTGTTGAAAACATACCGTGCTGGATAGGTTAAACTGATGCTCCCTACCACAATGCGATCGGTGGCTACGGCAGAAGTACCATTCACATAAATGGGTGCCTGGTTCACACTGAGGAGTAAGGATAAAGGCAGGTTGGTGAGATTCACTTTCTGGTAATTGAATAAAGTCATAGGCTGACGATACACCTCATTGCCAAAAATTCTGATGCGCAGGTCGCGGTCGATGTTGGGTGCATTTCCTGCAGCAGTTACACGAAGCGACACACTGTTGGCCGGCCCTTGTGTGAATACATTCAGCCCCGAAAACTCCATCACCACATCACAACAGGGTGATGCCTCGTTGCTCGTCCACCCCTCACCGATATCATAGGCTGAAGAATACACATACTCACTCACTACGGTTGCCCTTCCACGATTCATGCGTGTGCGATAATTCCGTTCTACCGTGCGCATAAAATAGGCGTCGGGCGTCATGGAGGCCGGGTTACCATTTACTGCATCTACATATCGAAGATTGTTTCCTGCAGGATTCACGGTAAGAAAATACACAGCGGTATCCGTATGTAAGCTCACTTTTTTGTTCAGGTGGCTATCAGGATCTTTAAACAATTCGGTATCTTTTTCACCGTCATTCATCCTCCCCCAAAATTCAATATAATCATTCGGACCGAATGCTCCTGTACTAACGGTAGTGTATATTCGAACCTCTTCACCGTTTCTCCACAATTGAAAATGTTCAGCCGGTACACTGCCCAAACCTGCTGATTGCAGGGTTGCGGCCGGTATACGGTAGAGGGAATCTCTTCCAACTTTAAACTTATAATAGGTTTTGTTGAAGTCAATCCATTCATTATTAAACTGCGCCATCGCCGGGGTGGCAAAAAGCACCAGACAACAAAACAATAATTTTCTCATCAGCATGGATATATAATTTAGTCTTCTCTTTTCACCCAGTTAAAACGTAAAGAAAAAACGTGGGTATATAAAGGGTTCGATTGATTCGCGAGATTGGTAAATGCGTAGTCGAGCATTACATTTTTAATTTTAAAGCCCGCGCCCAGGGAAGGCTGGTAAATCCACACCTTCTTCTGATTCAGCGTATCTCCATCTTTCAAAGCTTTTTGAAAATTGGTAATACCTGCACGCACAAAAAACACCTCCTTAATGGTTGCTTCCAAACCGAGCGACGGATCCAGATTCATCACTTTACTGCTCAGGATGGTATTGCGCTGCCCATCGAAAGTGAGCGAAGCATTTGCTTCTGCAAGTAACGATACACTCTTACTCACCTTGAAATTATACCCTCCACCTAACACCACACGCGGGGCGGTTAATTCTGTAGATCGAACGGGAATATCATTTCCAGTTAAGTACAGCACTTCTTTTTCTTTATCTGTAAAATTAAACTTCCATGCATTGAAGGTGGTAGTAATGTCTCTTGCTACCAAGCCCAGGCGCCAATTCCCGGTACGGTATTGTACCCCTGCATCCAATCCGAATCCCCAGGCGTTGGCAAAGGTGCCCACCTTTCGGTAAATAACCTTGGCATTGGCACCAATAGATAATTTTCGGTCATCATCCTCTTTCAGTGTTTGTGCATACGAAAACAGGAATGCATAATCCGCTGAAGAGAAAGACTGAATGTTGTTGTAATTGATGCTGCCATCGGGTTCTACCAGAAAGAGTGTATTCGGAATATCATCTACCGCAAAGCGCAATAAAGAAAATCCAATGGTTCGTTTATTATCCTGCACAGGCAAAGCCAGAGAAATGTAATCGTACTTGGCAATCCCGGCAAAATAATCCGCATGCATCAATACACCGTTGGGATGGTCTTTCACTTCGGTTAACCCGGCCGGATTCCAATAACCTGCAGTAGCGTCGGAAACAGATCCTACCTGAGCCGACCCCATGGCCAACCCTCTTGCGCCGGCACCAATATTTAAAAATTCGTTTGAATACTTCCTGAATTGCGCCTGGAGCGCAGCGGGCAATATCAGTCCACCCAAGAGCAGTAAAATCCCTAGCTTCGGCCGCATGTTGGTTTGTTTAATGGATAG